>NZ_CP072827.1:2400000-2765000 GCF_017916255.1 Streptomyces mobaraensis NBRC 13819 = DSM 40847 | reverse complement strand
AGGACCGGTTCGACGCCGCCCGGGTCTACGGACCGCACGACACCGGCCGGGCCGAACTCCGGCTGATCACCTGCGGCGGCGATTACGACCGCACTCGCCGTGAGTACAGCGCCAATGTGGTCGTCTCCGCCTACCTGACCGGAAGCGGCCGGGCCTGAACCGTGCAAGAAGCGGCAATTGTGCTCCGAGAGAGCGATCTGCCGTCATGTCATGAGATGACTGCCCACGCTCGTGGGCACGCTGTGCCAGCATGGGGGCGACCGGTTCATTGTCCCGAGGGGACCCGAGACGTCTCCCGGAAGTACACCCAAGGGGGAGTGGATGTACGGCAGTCACACCGGCCACACCCGCCCAGCGCGTACGGCCCTGACCCGTACCAGCACCGCGATGGCCGCCCTGGCTGCGCTTGCCGGCCTCACCGGAATCACCGGCTGCTCCTCCGACGACGAGGCCGCGGGCCCCCGCCCGCAGCCGTCCGCCGCCTCCCCGTCCCAGCTCCCCCGGGAGCGCTCCCCGTTCTGGGTGAACCCCAACGGCAACGCCGCCCGGCAGGCGGCCCGGCTCCTCGGCGCCGGCAAGGAGCAGGAGGCCCGGCTGATCGCGAAGATCGCCCAGCAGCCGGTCGCCGAGTGGATCGGCGTCGACGACCCCGAGAGCCAGACCCGCGGCTTCACCGAGGCGGCGGCCAAGGCCGACCGCGACGCCCTCCTCGTCCTCTACAACATCCCGCACCGCGACTGCGGCCAGTACTCCCAGGGCGGCGCCGCCGACGGCGACTCCTACCGCGCCTGGCTGGACCGCGCGGCGAGCGGCATCGGCGACCGCAGAGCCACCGTCATCCTGGAGCCCGACGCGCTGCCGCACATGGAGGACGGCTGCACCCCCCAGCAGTTCCACGAGGAGCGGTACGCCCTGCTCAAAGAGGCCGTCCGCAGGCTGAAGGCGCTGCCGCGCACCAAGGTCTACCTGGACGCCGGCAACCCCAGCTGGGTCACCCCGGCCGGCCGGATGGCCGAGCCGCTGCGCCGCGCGGGCATCGACCGGGCGGACGGCTTCGCGCTCAACGTCTCCAACTTCCAGACCACCGAGGCCAGCAAGGAGTACGGGCACACCCTCTCGGCGCTGGTGGGCTACAAGCACTTCGTCATCGACACCAGCCGCAACGGCAACGGGCCGCTCTCCGACGGCGACCACGAGAAGGCGTGGTGCAACCCCTCCGGGCGGGCGCTCGGCGAGCCGCCCACCACCCGTACCGGCGACCGGCTGGTCGACGCCTACCTGTGGGTCAAGCGGCCCGGTGAGTCGGACGGGGCCTGCAAGGGCGGGCCCGACGCGGGGGAGTGGTGGGAGACCTACGCCCTGGAGCTGGCCCGGAACGCGCGCTCCTGAGCCGTCCCGGCCCGCCGTCCGGCGGGCTCAGTCCTTCTTCTACTCTTCCTTCTTCTCGTCGTCCCTCTTCTCCGCCGCCGGGACCTTCACCCACACCGCCTTCGACGGGGTCCCCTCCTCGTCCACCACTATGACCATGTACCACCCGGGCGGCACCAGGGACGGGTCCTTCGGGAGGGTCACGGTGAAACGATCGGTTCCCTCCTTCTTGAGGTCCAGGGCGATCGACCGCTGTTCGATGTTGGTGACGTGGGTGAACGAACCCGGCCGGATCAGCCGGGCCTTGGCGACCCCGTGCGCGGAGGTGATCCGGTAGGTGGTCTTGTCGCCGAGCTTCACGATCCGCCGGTCGGTGTCCCTGATCTCCGGGCGGTCGCCCTTGTGGAAGAGGTACGGCGGTGTGTACAGGTCGATCTGCTGCTGGAAGACGCCGGGTTGGGTGTTGTCCTTGTCCCGGAAGAGGGAGTCGGAGCCGAAGGTCATCACCCGTCCGTCGGGCAGCAGCAGTGCGCCTGAGTGGTAGTTGCGGCCCACCAGCGGATCGGCCACCCGGTGGGAGGCGTTGGCCTTGGGGTCGTAGATCTCGGCCTTGAGGACGTTGGAGGCGCTGCGGCCCCGGTAGTCGCCCGAACCGTTGGTGGTGAGGACCGTGTCGTCCGGCAGGATGACGCTGCTGGGGTAGCGGGCCTTGGCGTACAGGTCCGGGCCGTCGTGGAAGCGGGGGCGCTCGGTGTGCAGGTCGACGATGCGCGTCCTCGCCGTCGACTTCTTGTCCTCGCCGACCCCGCCGCCGCCGAGCACCATGTACCGCTGGTCCTGGGCGGGCGGCAGCAGGACGGACATCGAGGTCTCCAGGGCGTCCGGGTCGCTGATGCCGGGGACCGGGATGAACGAGTTGTTCCCCAGGTCCCACACGCCCGGGTCGCGGCCCTTGTCCGCCGGGCCGTAGCCCGCGTTGGAGCCGGTGTAGAAGATCTTGCCCTTGTCGGTGAGGAAGAGCGCCGGGTAGGTGGGGAAGAACCGCTCCTGCGGGAGGTAGGTCCACTTCTTGGTCTTGGGGTCGTAGACCTCGTTCTTGCCGGGGACCACCTGGCCGATCTCGTCCAGGCCCGAGACGGAGAGGACCTTGCCGTCCTGGAGGGTGGTGAGCGTGGGGTACCAGCGGGCCTCGTTCATCGGATCGACGGTGACGTAGCGCTCCGCGACCGGGTCGAACTCGAAGGCGTCCTTGATGCCCTGGAAGTCCTTCTTGTCGAACGACAGCTTGTTGGCGATGCCGTAGAAGTTGCGGGCGTCGTCGCCGGTGAGGCCCTCGATGCGGTAGTTGTCGGTGAGGCCGGTGGCGTGCTCCTGGCCCTTCTCCAGCGCTTCGACGTAGACCCGGGCGGTGCTGACGGTGACCTTGACCTTGCCGTCCTTGCCCTGCTCCTTCTTGGCGCGCGGCACCAGCACGGCGTCCTTCGACTCGAAGGTCTTGCCGGACTGCTTGCCGGTGAACCGGGTGCCGGCCGGGAAGGTCATCGGCTTGTCCGGGTTCTCGTTGTGGACGATCATCAGCCCGCCGGCCCGGGTGACATCGCCCTCCAGCTTCTCGTAGCGCTGGGTGCCGCCCGCGACCAGCAGC
Source organism: Streptomyces mobaraensis NBRC 13819 = DSM 40847 (assembly GCF_017916255.1). Classification (NCBI taxonomy): domain Bacteria; kingdom Bacillati; phylum Actinomycetota; class Actinomycetes; order Kitasatosporales; family Streptomycetaceae; genus Streptomyces; species Streptomyces mobaraensis. The sequence goes on along the minus strand of NZ_CP072827.1, from coordinate 2,761,987 downwards.
TTTCCGTCCGGCAGCTGGGTGTGGCCGGCGCAGAAGAGGTCCTTGGGGGTGGGGACGTTCTTGAAGGTGTTCCTCTCGGGGTCCCACAGGACCGTCCGGAAGGTCTTCGCCGCGAAGTTGGCGGCGTTGTTGCCCGAGCCCGCGACCAGCAGCACCTTGCCCGTCTGCAGCAGTGCCGCGTGGATCGTGTTGATCCGGTACTCGTCCGGGACGTCCACCACGTCCCAGTGGCCGTTCTTCGCCTTGTACTCCGGCTTGTTGATTTTGTACTCGTGGTACTGGTCCGAGGCGTAACCCCAGATCGCCGGCCCGTTCATGCCCGCCAGGACGAGGACCACCGCCGCGCCCACCGCCGTCCGGCGGGTGCGGCGGCCGATGACGGTCCCGGAACGGCGGTCGGTCAGGTGCCGGAGTCTCATGGCTGGGCTCCCTCGGGCTGCTTGCCGTGGCGCGCGGTCCACCACCAGGCGACGATCGGCGCGACCGTGATGACGACGGCCAGGGCCGCCCAGGTGCGCATCGCCGCGTGGCTGTGACCGAGGAAGAACGAGGCCACCAGCGAACCGCCGAAGATCAGTAGGAAGAAGAGGTGGATGCGGAAGGTGCCGAAGAGGGTGTCGGGGCTGGCGGAGTCACCCTTGGGGGTGACCACGAAGCGGCTCTTCCGGCGCAGCACCGCGTCGAGCAGCGAGCGGGCGTAGACGGGCGCGGAGAGGGCGGACATCACCATGCCGGCGATCCCGCCGGAGCCCTCGGGCTCGTGGGGGGAGACGTTGTGCCGGCGGTTCCAGATGTAGAGGCCGATCTGGAGGGCGGCGGCGTCGCTGTAGAGCATCATCCAGATCTGCGAGTCGATCTGGATGCCGGCCGCGCCCAGCCCCAGGAAGAGGGTGCAACTGAGGGCGCCCAGCATCCAGTTGACCGCGGTCATCGGGTAGTAGATGACCATCAGCGTGTAGTTGAGGAAGGGGCCGGGCGCGAGGCTGAAGGGGCCCTTCCAGTACTGCTTGATGATCGTCTCGTAGGTGCCCCGGGACCAGCGCAGCTGCTGGGTGAAGAAGTCCGTCCAGGCGTTGGGGCCCTCCCCGACGGCGAGGACGTCGGGCGTGTAGACGGAGCGCCAGCGGCGGCCGGTGGCCGGATTGCGGTGGCGGTGGAGCTCGAAGCCGGTGGCCATGTCCTCGGTGATCGAGTCGTAGAGGCCGCCGACGCCCTTGAGGGCGCTGATCCGCACCGCGTTGTTGGTGCCGACGAACATGGGGGCGCCGTAGCGGTTGCCCGCGCGCTGGATGAGGGCATGGAAGAGGAACTGCTGGCTCTCGGCGGCCTTGGTGACCGTCGCGTCGTAGTTCCCGTACACCTGAGGTCCAACGACAAAGGCGACATTGGGGTCACGGAAGTAACCGAGCATCCGCTCCAGGAAGTTGGGCAGCGGTACGTGGTCGGTGTCCACGGAGGCGAAGAAGTCGTAGTCGTCGCCGTGCGCGTCCAGCCAGGCGTTGTAGTTGCCGTGCTTGGTCCGCGCCCGGTGCGGGCCCTTGGGGCGGTTCCACTTCTCGACCCCCTTGCGGGTGAAGTGGCGCACTCCCAGCCGGGCGCACACCGCCTTGACCTCGGGGTCGTCGCCCTCGTCCAGGAGCCAGACGTCCACGGGGCCGCGGTGGCGGACCCGTACGGCGGCCTCCAGCGTCCGGGTGACCATCGCGATCGGCTCCTTGCCGGGCACGAACGAGGTGAGGAACGCGACCCGGGTGCCGGTCTCGGGGACGACGGGTATGGGGTCGCGGGCGACCAGGGTGGCATGGGCGTTGGAGACGACGTTCAGCGTCCGGAAGAGCTCGATCAGGCCGATGGAGACCAGCATGACCAGGTCGAGGACGCGCATCAGCGGCCCGGCGTGGTCGCGCTGCACCCAGTGGGCGGGCTGCAGCAGCCAGAGGAGGAGGACGACGGAGACGACGGGGGCCGCGCCCAGCAGGAGCGCGGCCCGGATCCGGTGCGGCTCGTCGGCCAGCAGGCTGCGGTAGCGGACGGTGTACGGGCCGTCCCCCGGGCGGGTGAGCGGGCCGGCGAGCCGGCTGTAGTGCTCGTAGTCGTAGCGGGGGTGGAAGGGTCTGGGGGCGCGCGGGCGGGCCGAGCGCGGCGGGGCGGCTCCGCGCCGTGCGTCGTCCGGCCCGGGTGGCGCGGGGATGCGCGGCCGGGTGGTGACCGACGGGTCGCGGGGCGGATCGTACGGGATCTGCCGCCGCGCGTCGGCAGGCGTGGACGTCATCAGTCATTCCCCCCACACGCGGGAACCCCGCGTGGTACGCCGGTACATGAACCCCGGCCGGCTCCCCCTCGGCCGGCACGGGCGCCTGGACACCGGCTCCCTCCGGTGTCTCCCGACTCACTGTGTGCACGGTGAGACGGGGATCACAGCCGCCGATCAGGATCTCCGACGCCTCTTCATGATCGCAAGGGTGAAACGAGCGGTTTACCGGGCAAAGCGGTAGTCCAGTCGGAGACGTGTACGAATGTCGCAGAAGTGATCGCGGATGGCCTCTTCCGTTCGTTCCGCGTCACCCGTTCGCACCGCCGTGACGATGGCCCGGTGCCGGGCGCAGACCGCCCCCGGGTCGGTCCGCGTGGCGGACGGGCCGGGGCGCACCCGGTGGAAAGCGGTCCAGTACGCCTCCGGAACCGTGTCGAGCAGAGGGTTGTCCAGTCCCCGGCGGAGCACGGCGTGGAAGGCCCGGTCGGTCTCCGCGCCGACCGGTCCGGCCAGGGCCTCGTCCGCCATCCGGGCGACGATCGCGTCCAGCTCGGCGAGGTCCGCCGCGGGCACGTGCCCGGCGAGCCGCCGGGCCAGCCCCGTCTCCACCGCTTCCCTGAGTTCCAGCAGCTGGAGCAGGCTGTCCTCGCCGCGCCGGTGACCCGCGACGGTGCGGAAGGCGAGGGCCTCGACCACCGGTTCCATGGTCATCGGGCCCACATAGGTGCCGAAGCCGCGTCGGATCTCGACGATGCCCATCGCCTGGAGCGCCTTCAGCGCCTCGCGCACGCCCGTGCGACCCGTCCCCAGCAGCTCGGTCAGTTCGCGCTCGGTGGGCAGCGGTGCCCCCGGCGGCAGCCGGCGGTCGACGATGAGCCTTTTGATCCGCTCCGGATGGTCACTGGGCATGGGGAGACTGTGCCCGGGTGTCATCCGCTTGGCCAGCACACGAAAGCGCGGGGGAGAACGTGGGGACGGTGGCGCGAAACGCCGAGAGGCCCCTCACGGTGAGTGAGGGGCCTCTCGGCTGTCTGTGCGCCGCCAGGGACTCGAACCCCGGACCCGCTGATTAAGAGTCAGCTGCTCTAACCAACTGAGCTAGCGGCGCCTGCTGACAGAGAAAACTCTACCTCACTCCTGGGGGTGCCGATGACCACCCTGGCGGAGTACGCGCCCGCGCCGGGTGGACCGCCGTCCGGGTCCGTGCTGGTGGGAGGCCCGGGGGAGCCGGTGGACCGCCGTGAGGTGCGGGGCGCGCGGACCGTTGAGAAGCTGGCGGAGCGGTGCCCGAGGCAATCGATCGCACGCCCGCGGGCGACCGCGGACCGAGGGCGGAAGGCGGTGGAACGGTGCGGACGACAGCCGGTGGACCGATACCCGACGGCCGTGTGCGCCCCCGGCGCACCACGGCGTCCGCCCCGCCCGGCGCGGGCGGTGGCACTGCGGAGAGTGACGAGGACGCCGGGCACCGGCGGTGTGCCGTCCGGGGCGCCATCGTGGCGGCCGTGGGCGCGGCCGTCATAGCCGGTTCCGGCACGGCCGCGGCCGTGCCGGGCGACCCGCCGGATCCGGTGGCCGCGCCCGCCGCCGCGCCCGCCGCGCCGGAGGCCGCCGGGGGGCCGGCCACGGATGTGGACGCCGGCGCGGACGAGGACGGGGTGGCGGAGGAGGCGTCCGGTGCCGGGGGTGAGGGGGAGACCGGCGCGCTCCCCGTGGAACCCGAGACGCCCGAGACGGGGGAAGGGGCGCTGCCGGAGGCGGACGGGACGGGGGCCGACTCCGGAGGCTCCGGAGATACGGCTGTCCCCGCCGAACCGGCCGCCCTGCCCTCGCCGGGCACCGAGGCGCCGGCCGCCGGCTCGGACGCCGTGGGCGCCGCCGCCGCGGCCAAGGGGCTGGAGGCGGCCGTCGCGTACGCGCTGGCGCACATCGGCGACGTGTACGCGCTGGGCGGCACGGGTCCGCACCGCTGGGACTGCTCCGGACTGGTACAGGTGGCGTACCGCCGGGCGGGCGCCCGGCTGCCGCGCATCGCCGCGGATCAGTACCGGGCCACGGCACGGATTCCGCGCACGTCCCTGCGCCGCGGGGACCTGGTGTTCTGGTCGCGGAACGGACGGGCGTCCGGCGTCCACCACGTGGCGATCTACCTCGGCGGCAACCGGTACCTGGAAGCGGCCCGGCCGGGCACCAAGGTACGGATCTCGACGTTCGCCCGGTACAAGCCGAACCTGTACGGGCGGGTGCGGCTGCCCTGAGTCCCTGCCGCTCCCCACGGGGCGGACGTCACCGCTTGCGGAACGCCACCCTCGCCAGCACCCCCGCCACCACCAGTGCCCCGACCGCCAGCACCACGAGGTCCGGAACGGCGTTGCCGATCCGGGAGGCGGTCTCCTCCAGGCTCGCCTCCTGGTCGGCGTCGAGGAGTCCGGGAAGCCCGGTCGTCCCGTCGTACCGGAGGAAGAGAACGCCGATGGCGATGAAGAAGAGGCCGGAGAGAAGGGAGGTGGTGTGGAGGCGGAGGCGACCCATCCGTATCTCCCGTCCCCGGAGCCAGCCCCGGGTGCCCAGCCGGAAGCGGTCCCAGAACAGGGCGAGGACGAACAGCGGGAGGGCCATCCCCAGGGCGTAGACGGCGAGCATGGCCGCCCCCTGGAGCGCCTCGCCGCGCATCGCCGTCATGGCCAGCACCGAACCGAGGATCGGCCCGGCACAGAAACCGGCGAGTCCGTACACGCAGCCCAGCAGGTAGGTGGAGGCCGCCGTGCGCGGGGTGATGCGGCCGGCCGCCGCCTGGGCCCGGCGTGAGGCGAAGCCCAGGCCGAGGATCTGGGCGGCGCCCAGGGCGATCACGATCCACCCGCCGGCCGTCACGAGCGCCTCGCGGTGGCCGTTGAACAGCCGGCTGGCCGCGCTGGACGCCGCGCCCAGCGGGACCAGCGTGGTGGCGAGGCCGAGGTAGAAGACACCGGTCCGGGCCAGCAGCCGGCCCGGGCTCGCGAGCGAGTAGGCGAAGAACGCGGGCAGCAGCAGCGCGCTGCACGGGCTGACCAGGGCGAGGACGCCGCCGAGGAACGCGGCGAGGTAGCCGATGTCGGTCATGCGCCCGGCCCGCCCTTCGGCTTCGCGGAGTCCTTGTCGTCCTCGGAGTCCGTGAAGCCCTCGGATTCCTTGGAGTCCTGGGGGTTCTTGGCCGCCTTGACCAGCCGGGCCTGTTCGATGGCCGCCTCGAACTCCTTCATCGGCTGGGCGCCGGCGAGCGGCCGGCCGCCGACGAGGAAGGACGGGGTGCTGCTGACGCCGAGGCGGTAGCCCTCCTGCTGGTCCTTCTTCACGGCCTCCTCCGAGGCGTCGCTCTTCATGTCCGCGCGGAAGCGGTCGAGGTCGCCGACCCCGGCGGTGCGGGCCAGATCGACGAGCTTGTCCTCGGCCAGGGCGTCGCCCTTGCGGGTCTTGGCGTAGAGCTCGTCGTGGAACTGCCAGAAGCGGCCCTGCCGGCCGGCCGCCCAGGAGGCACGGGCGGCGCGCTGCGAGGGATCACCGAAGATCGGGAAGTTGCGGAACTCGATCCGCAGGACGCCCTTGTCCACATACTTCTTGATCAGTTCCGGCTGGCTCTCGCGGGTGAAACGGCCACAGAACGAACACTGGTAGTCGGCGTACTCCACCAGCACCACGGGCGCGTCCGGCTTGCCTAGGGCGAGCGGGTCGTTCTTCTCGCGGCGGCTCGTCATCCGCTCGGCCTCGTCGAAGAGGGACTGCTGGGGGTCGGCGGAGGCGGTGGCGGCCGGCTTGGCACGGTCGTCACGGTCGTCCGAGCCGCCGGAGCTCTTGGCGATCGCCAGGCCCGCGGCGACGACCGCCACGACCAGGGCCGCGCCCGCGCCCACGGCGGCGAGCCGGCGGCCGGTGGTGGAGGGGGTGGCCGGGGACGTCTTGTTCGACGGCGCTTTCTGCGTGTTCTTCGGGTTGCGCGCGTTTTTCTTGGAGGAAGGGGACATAGCGGGCGGAGCTCCCAAGGTCTCGACGGAATCCAGGCATGCCGGAGTACGGCCCGGCGCGGGCCGTACGGGCGGGTCTAGATCCGCAGGACGGGGAGGAGTTCGGCGCTGCCGACGAGCGACGCCGGCGGCGCCCGGGGGACGCGGGCCTGTGGCGCCGTGGCCTGGGGGAGCGGAGCGCGTGCGGTGGCGGACGCGGTCAGCGGGTCGGTGGGGGCGTGCGGGACGACGATCTCCGCGCCCTTCAGCGGCGCGTCGAGTGGCCGGCAGCTCCCGCCGCCGGAGTCCCGGTCGTCCCGGGAGGAGGCGACCACCGCTCCGGTCGGGGGCGGCGCCTCCGACCGCGACGCGGTGAGCGGACGGGGAGCGGCGGCGGTCGCCGCCGGACCGGACGGGCCGAGGAGGGCCGCGCCGAAGAGGGTGGGGCCGGAGCAGGCCGGGCCGAGGACGGCCAGCAGGAGCAGCAGCATCAGGCCGGCTGCCGAGGGGCGGCGCCGCTGGGGCATGTGACCGCTCCTCTCCCTCGACTTCCCGGCGTCCGCCGGCCTCCGCTACGCAGAAGGCCCCTCACCGGAGTGAGGGGCCTTCTGCTGTCTGTGCGCCGCCAGGGACTCGAACCCCGGACCCGCTGATTAAGAGTCAGCTGCTCTAACCAACTGAGCTAGCGGCGCTCGCTGACGAGATAAATACTACCTGGTCCCGAGGGGTGCTTCGCACCACCTGCCGCTCGGGGGCCACTCGGGCCTCACTGGAGGGCCAGGGAGAGCAGCATCGGGGCGGCGTGCCGGTTGAGCGCGTCCGCCGCCTGGCGGAGCCGGTGGGCGTGGGCGAGCGGCAGTGAGAGGGCGAGGCAGCCGACCCGCTTGCCCGCCGTGACGGGGACGGCGGCGCAGACCGTGCCCACCGCGTACTCCTGCAGGTCGAGGACGGGAACGCTGGCGGGCTGCGCGGCGAGCCGGGTGAGCAGCGTCTTCTCGTCGGTGATCGTCCGGGAGGTGAGCCGGGCGGTCCGGTGCCGGGAGAAGTGGTCGCGCCGGTCGTCGTGGTCGAGCTGGGTGAGCAGGCACTTGCCCAGCGCGCTGGCGTGGGCGGCGGTGCGGAAGTCGACCCACTCGTGCACGCGGGGCGTGCCCGGCCCGTCCGCGTACTGGGTGATGCGTACCTCTCCGTCGACGTACCCGCTGAGGTAGACGGCGGCGCCGACGGTGTCGCGCAGCCGGGCGAGCGCCCGCTGGAGCCGGGCGGCGAGGGCGGCGTCGCGGTCGCCGCCCATGGTCAGCAGGGCCAGGGCGGGGCCCGCGGTGTACGCGTCCTCCCCGACCCGGGTCACGTACCGCTCCCGGTGCAGCATCGCCAGTAGGTGGGCGAGGCGCCCGGCGGGCAGGCCGGACTCCCGGGCGAGCTGGGCCTCGCTGACGCCGCCGGAGTATTTGGTGACCGTCTCCAGGACGCGCAGGGCGTGCTGCACCGAGTGGAACGGTGTGATCGGCTCGGGCTTGAGCGCCACGGCTTCCCCTTGGCTGGTCGCGCGGGTGTTCCGCTTCTCACGATAGGGCGAAGCGGGCCGTGCGGAGAGGGTGTTGCGCGAGAAGGGGAGGCTCCGGAACGCTCCGGGCTGTGGGGCCGGTCGGGGGCATATGCCGTCGGTATGTCGAAACGGTCGGCTGATGGGACCACCCGGGGGCGGGAATAAAGCGGAGTGAGTCTCCGGTTCTCTTCCGGCGGGACCGGCGGAAGGACGTCGCCCCCGCATGCGCGGGCGGCGCGTCCGCCGGACCCGCGACAGAGCAGCGCGCACCGCGCGACGGCGAGCAGGGAGGCGGGCCACCGTGGCCGACGAGCACGACGAGATCATCCGGGCGACTCCTCGTGGACGCGCCCCCGTCCCGTTGTCCGTACTGGACCTGGCCACCGTGGGCGCCGGCCGCACGGCGCGGCAGGCGCTGGAGACCACCGTCGAGCTGGCCCGGCTGACCGAGCGGCGCGGCTACCACCGCTACTGGGTCGCCGAGCACCACTCGATGCCCGGTGTCGCCAGTTCCTCGCCCGCCGTGATCCTGGCCCACCTCGCGGCCCGGACGGACCGGATCCGGCTGGGATCCGGCGGAGTGATGCTGCCCAACCACGCGCCGCTGGTGATCGCCGAGCAGTTCGGCACCCTGGAGGCGTTCGCGCCGGGACGGATCGACCTGGGCCTCGGGCGCGCACCCGGCACGGACGGCGCCACCGCCGCCGCCCTGCGCCGGGCGGACCGGCTCGCGGAGGGGGCGGACGAGTTCCCGCAGCAGCTCTCGGAGCTGATCCGCTTCCTCGACGACGACTTCCCGGACGGCCACCCTTACGCCCGGATCCATGCCGTCCCCGGTCCTGTCCAGGGGCGGGTGCCCGGCGGGGTGCAGCGGGCCGACCGGCCGTCCGTCTGGCTGCTCGGCTCCTCCGGGTTCAGTGCCCGGTTGGCCGGGGCGCTCGGGCTGCCCTTCTCCTTCGCCCACCACTTCTCGGCGGCCAACACCGTCCCGGCCCTCGACCTCTACCGCGCCTCCTTCCGCCCGTCGGCCGTCCTCGACCGCCCGTACGCCAAGATCGGCGTCCAGGCGCTGGCGGCGGACGACCCGAAGGAGGCGCGCCGCCAGGTGCTCACCGGAGCGCTGTCCATGCTCCGGCTGCGCCGGGGACGGCCGGGGCTGGTGCCTACTCCCGAGGAGGCCGAGGCGTATGAATTCAGCGAGATGGAACGGGACTTCGTCGACGACTGGCTGCGGAACGTGGTCTACGGCACCCCGGACGAGGTGCGGGAGGGACTGGACGCGCTGGTGCGGCGGACGGGCGTTGACGAACTGATGATCACGGCCAATGTGCACGGCGCCGACACCCGGCTGCGCAGCTATGAGCTGATCGCGGACGCTTACGGGATGCCGGGCGCCTTCGGCGCGTAGGGGCGCTGCGGCCGGGCCGGCCGGCCCGCTCGGCGCACACCGGCCAGGGCGGGCGGGTGGCGACCGTACCGCATCGGCGTACGCCGGCGCGTGGCTCGGGCGTCGAGGGGCGCCTCGAGCGCGCCGCGCGCGGTTCACACCGCCGCTCGCGCCCCCACCCCCAGCAGCGCGGAGATCCGCTCCGCGCCCACCGGGCGGGAGTAGAACCAGCCCTGCCCGGTGTCGCAGCCGATCCGTCCCAGCCGTTCCGCCTGTTCCGCGTTCTCCACGCACTCCGCGGTCACCGTCAGTCCCAGCCGGTGCGCCAGTTGCACCAGGGCCTCGACGATCGTCTCGTCCGCCGGGTTCGGCGGCTCGTCGGTGCGGAAGCCGTGGACGAACGAGCCGTCCAGCTTCAGCGTGGAGACCGGGAGTCTGCTGAGGTAGGAGAGGTTGGAGTAGCCGGTGCCGAAGTCGTCGATGGCGATGGCGACGCCCATGTCGCTCAGCCGCCGCAGTTGCTGGAGCGGCCGGCCCGCCGAGCCCATCACCGCCGATTCCGTCAGCTCCAGTTGGAGCAGGCGCGGCGGCAGCCCCGTCTCGGCGAGGATGGCCGCCACGTCCGCCACCAGGTCCGAGTCCCACACCTGACGGACCGCCACATTGACGCTGACGACGAGCGGTTCGTCGGGCCGTTCCAGTTGCCAGCGGCGAGCCTGGCGGCAGGCGGTCTCCAGCACCCAGCGGCCGAGCGGCACGATCGCACCGGTCTCCTCGGCCAGCCCGATGAACCGATTCGGCGCGAGCGTGCCGAACTGCGGGTGGTGCCAGCGCACCAGCGCCTCCACCCCGCGGACGACCCCGTCGCCCAGACCGACCAGCGGCTGGTACTGGAGGACGAACTCGCCCCGGTCCACGGCCGGTCGGAGCGTGCTGGAGAGCGCCTGCCGGGTCATCCGGTGGGCGTTGCGCTCCGGGTCGAAGAGCGCCCAGCGCGCCTTGCCGTCCGCCTTCGCCCAGTACAGGGTGGTGTCCGCGGCCTGCATCAGCTCGGTCGCGTGGGTCCCGGCCGCCGGGCGCTCTACGACGCCGATGCTCGCCGAGACCGCCAGCCGTTGCCCGTTCACCTCGAACGGCCGCTGGAGCGCGGCCAGTACGGCGGTGGCGAGCGCGACGAGCTGCTCGGTGCCGGCCGACTCCTCCACGAGCAGCGCGAACTCGTCGCCGCCCAGCCGGGCCACCAGGTGGCCGCCCTCCGCGGCGCAGTCGCGCAGCCGGCGGGCCACCGCGCAGAGCAGCCGGTCGCCGGCGCGGTGGCCGAGGGTGTCGTTGACGGCCTTGAACCCGTCGAGATCCAGGTAGCACAGGCCGATCCGGGCGTCCTCGTCCTCCTCCGCGGCGGCCAGCGCGGCCGCCAGCCGCTCGAAGAACAGGCTGCGGTTGGGCAGCCGGGTCACGGGATCGTGCATCCGCAAGTGCCGCAGCCGGGCGCGCAGGTCCCGCCGCTCGCTGATGTCGGCGACGGACAGCAGGGCGTCGCGCCCGCCCGGCAGCGGGGTGACGGCCACCTCGGCCCACACCGCCCGGCCGCCGGGACGCCGCAGCCTGCGCGTGCAGTTGAGCCGGGCCCGGCGGCCGAGCAGCACTTCCCGGTACGCGTTCCAGGTGCGGGAGTCCTCGCGCAGCCCGGTGAACTCGGCCGCGGGACAGCCCTCCAGCCGGGCGGGGTCGGTGCCCAGCAGCGCCCCGAGGGCGTCGTTGGCGACGCGCACCAGGCCGTCGGCCCCGACGACGGCCATCCCGAGGTGCGCCGCCCGGAAGGCAGCGCGGAAATCGTCCGCGTTGACGTGACGTTGTGTGACGACAGGCGCCGCCGCACCCGGCGCGCCGCCCTGGCCGTCGAGGGTTCCGCTCACCGCTCGCTCCCGCGTGGCAATCGTTCCGCACCGTCTCGTGCGGCTTTCATGAGTCTCGTACGCGTGGTCGAATTGACGGCATTGGGCCGCCGGTTGAGGCAATCCATGCTGCAAATGTGGCGATCATAGGGCTCGTACGGGGCCCGTTCCAGCGGCCGGGTCTTGAGCAGGGGAGCCGCGACCCTGGATTCGACCGTTTCTGTACGTCCATGCCCGCTCGGGGCCGAGGCTGCATGGGCGTGCATATCGATGGCATCTCGATTGACCGTCCGTGACTGAGTGTGATGTACCCAGAAGTCGGCCTAGTCACTCGACCGGGGGACCGGAACAGGGCATAACACCGCAAACCGCCTGAGGGTGGGAGAGGTGTCCCGATTCCGTCCCGGGAGGTCGACGTGGTGCGTCCGCAGACACCCATGGGGGTGGAACGGTCCGGGCTGCGCCGGCTCTGGGCGGTCCTGACCTGCCTGTGCGCCATCGCCGCGACCCTGGTCGCGAACCCCGCCCGGGCCGTCGGGCCAGGAGGCCCCTGCGCGTTGCCCCGCAGCGACGCCCACCACTCCGAGGGGCTGGACACCTGGAACCCGTCCTACCCGCGCCCCCTCGGCCGGCTGGACGCGGTGATGGTCTTCCTCTCGTTCCCGGACTCCCGGCCGGTCGCCACCCCCGCCCAGCTCATGGCGGACCACTTCCCCGGCACCTCCCGGTTCTTCGAACGGGCCTCCTACGGCCGGTTCTCCGTCCGCGCCCACTCCGTGGACCGGTGGTTCCGGATGCCCCGGCCCTCCACCGCGTACCGGATACAGCGCGACTGGGACGGCGAGCTGCGCACCGCCTATCTGCGGGACGCCATCACCGCCGCGCGCGGCGCCGTGGACTTCGGCCGCTACGGGCTCGTCTACCTGGTCGCCGACCCGGACGCCCCCGGGGTGGACTCCGACGCCACCAAGGTCGTCAACCTGGAGCGCCCGCTGGAGGTCGACGGCGCCGAGCTGCGCCGGGTCGTCACCGTCTTCGAGCACCACCCGCCCGACCGGAACGTCCTCGCCCATGAGACCGGGCACGTCCTGGACCTGCCCGACCTCTACCACCGGCCGTCCGAGGGCAAGGGCGACTGGGACACCCACGTCGGCGACTGGGACCTCATGGGCAGTCAGTTCGGGCTGGCCGCCGACCCCTTCGGCTGGCACAAGTGGAAGCTGGGCTGGCTCGACGCCCGGCAGGTGGACTGCGTCCTCGGCCGGGGCGGCGCCGTGCACACCATCCAGCCGCTGGAGGCCCCGATGCGGCCGGGGGACGCCCGGACCCGGCTGGTGGTGGCCAGGACCGGCGCCGCCAGCGCCGTCGTGGTCGAGGCCCGGACCGCGACCGGCAACGACGCCGCCACCTGCACCGAGGGCGTGCTGGTCTACCGGGTGGACAGTGAGACGCCGTCCGGCGGCGGGCCCGTACAGGTGGTGGACGGCCACCCCGGCACCCTGGCCTGCCCCGGGGAGGCCGTCTACCCGCCGCTGGCCGACGCCCCGCTCGGGGTCGGGGAGTCCCTGACCGTGGCGGAGGGCGGCATCCGGGTGGCGGTACGGGGGCGGGCCGCGGACGGGGCGTGGACGGTCCGGGTCAGCCGGGAGTGAGTCCCCGGCCAGGGGTGTCGGGGCACGAAAAAGCCCCTCCACCGAAGTGGAGGGGCTTCCTCTGTCTGTGCGCCGCCAGGGACTCGAACCCCGGACCCGCTGATTAAGAGTCAGCTGCTCTAACCAACTGAGCTAGCGGCGCCTGCTGACAGAGAAGACTCTAGCACCCTGATCCGGTGGAAAGAAAATCCGTATGTTTGAGCCCGGCGCGGGCGGTACGGACGCAGGACCAGAGCAGGACGTCGGGCCCCGGCAGCCAGGGGTGCCGGACGTCCGGGGCGACCACCCAGCGCGAGGCCGGCGGGACCGGCTCCGTCCCGTCCGGGGGGTACGGCGGGGGCACCGTCACCGCGTCGCCCGTGCCCAGGCACAGCAGCGGCGGGACGGCCCGGGCCCACTCCTCCCAGCGCAGCAGCGCCGGCAGCCGCTGGGCCGTGCCGGGTGCCGCGAACAGCAGCAGCCGGCCCTGCTGGGCCGCGACCGGCCCGGAACCGGGCCCGTCCGACCAGAGCCGGTCCAGCATCCGGCGGCCGAACAGCGACGGGACGCCGATCACGTCGAAGGCCCGCCCGCACGGCAGCAGGAGCGTCGTCCGCGGGTCGGCCGCCCACAGGGCCAGCACGCTGCGGGGGAGCGGACTGGCCGAGGCCAGCCACTCCGCACCGGCGGGCCGGACCGGCTCGCAGACGACGGTCGGCTGCGGGAGGCGGGTGGGGTACGGAACGCGTGGGCTGGTGTCCATGCCCTCATGGTCGGCTCGCGGCCGGGGGCGGGTGGCGGCAGTTCCGTGAATTCGGGACAGCGCGGGACGGGGTGCGCTAGGTTGTGCGCCGCATATGCCAACGGCCCATGAGTCAGGTCATGGGCCGGGTGTGCGGCGAGGGGCCGCCGGGGCGGGCTCAGTCGGCCGTTCTGCCGCTGCGCAGCAGCTCACGGCCGAACTCCACCATCTTCTTGGCGTAGTCCTCGCTCCACTCGGCGCGCTCCGCGATCACGGCGGTGGGCAGCCGGTCGAACCGCCGAGGGTCGGCGAGCTGGGCCGCCGCCACGGCCTGGAACTCGATCGCGCGGTCGGCCGCCGCGCGGAAGGCCAGGGCCAGCTCGGTCGAGCGGGCCAGCAGTTCGCGCGGGTCCTCGATCGACTCGAGGTCGAAGAAGTGCTCGGCCTCCGAGACGGCCTCGGGCGGCTCGAAGAGCAGCGGCGCGGGCCTGCGGCGGGGGGCCGCGCCACCGCCCGGACCGGGAGCCTGTTTCGGCTCGCACTCGCACATGTACATACCTCCAGGATCGTCTGCGCCGCCATCCATTGTCGCGCCGCGCGCAAGGGGGCCCGCCTCCCGCGGCCCTGCCGCATCAGGGCCGCCACCGGACCCGGTGCTCGTTCAGGTGGGTGAGCACCGCGAAGTTCGCCTCCCACCCGTCAGGGCTGTGATCACCGGCCGCCTCCGACGGCGTGCCGGACGGTGTCCGGCGGGCGGGTGCCGGGGCGGTGGTCAAGGCCGCCACCGGACCCGGTGCTCGTTCAGATGCGTCAGCACCGCGAAGTTCGCCTCCCACCCGTCAGGGCTGTGATCACCGGCCGCCTCCGGCGGCGTGCCGGACGGTGTCCGGCGGGCGGGTGCCGGGGCGGTGGTCAAGGCCGCCACCGGACCCGGTGCTCGTTCAGATGCGTCAGCACCGCGAAGTTCGCCTCCCACCCGTCAGGGAACTTCACCGCGACACCCAGCCGCACCGGCTCCGTCGACGGGTGTTCGTCCAGCAGCCGGTCCACGCCCGCGCGGCAGACCACCACGCAGGCGTGCCGGTGGCGCGAGGCCAGGACGCAGAGGCGGCCGGTCTCCAGGTGGAAGGCGGTGGCGTCGGGACGGCCCGAGAGCGGGTGCAGGACGACGGTGACGTCGAACTCGCGGCCCTGGAGCCGGTTGGCCGTATCCACCGTCACACCGCTCACCCCGTGCCCCGCGAGCGCCGCGCGGACGGCCGCCGCCTGGTCCCGGTGGGCGGTGCCCACCGCGATCCGGGCGGCGGTGAGCGGTACGGGGCCGGGGGAGCGCTCGCTGGTCACGGCCGCGCCGCGGTCGAGCGTCCGGCGCACCACCAGGGCCACCGCCTCGACCGCCTCCGGGTCCGTGCGCGGCACGTGCCGCTCGGGCAACTCCAGCAGCCCCCAGCCGGACGCGGCGGCCTCGTCCAGCACCCGGTCCACCGCCGACCCGTCCTGGCGGACGCCGAAGGACATCAGGCGGTCGCCATGGTCGGTGCCGCTGCGGAAGCGGGTGTACGGGTAGAACGCGTCCGACACCAGGCGGGCGGCGGACGCCGGGAGCCGCCAGGACACCGGCAGCCGGTGCTGCGGCAGCCCGGGATTGTGGGCGAGGAGCGTGCTCACCGCGCTCACCGACGGGTCGTACGACAGGCCCGCCCACTGCGCCGTCCCCTCGGCGCCCACCACGCTGAACGGATCCAGCTGGCCCGGGTCGCCGACGAACAGGGCCCGGTCGAACAGGCCCGCCACGGCCAGCAGCGCGTCCGAGCGCATCTGGTACGCCTCGTCGACGATCGCCTGGCCCCAGGGCTCGGTCACCTTGGTGTGCGCCCACTTCGCGGCGGTGGAGACGACCACGTCGAGACCGGCGAGATCCGCGGCCTTCGTCGACGTGACGACCTGGTCGAGCCCGTCCAGCGCCGGGTCGTAGGGCCGCGGATCGCTGCTGTGCAGCCGGCCGACCGGCAGGTCGGCGTCCTGCTCGGCCAGCCGCAGCACCAGGTCGTCCACCTGGGCGTTGGTCTGCGCGACGACCATCAGCGGCCGGCCCGCCCGGGCCAGCTCCAGGGCGGCGCGGACGACCAGCGTCGACTTGCCGGCACCGGGCGGCGAGTCGACGACGACGCCGCGGTGCCGGCCGTCCAGCGTGTCGCGCAGGATGGCGTCCGTGGCCGCGGCGGCGGCCACGGAGGGGGCGACGGTGCGGGACGCCCGCCCCGGCCCGGCGGGGGCCGGGATCGCTTTCTCAGCCACAGCACACTCCTGGGTCACAACAGGTCCTCCGCGGTCACCGGATCGGGCTCCTCCGCCTGACCGCCGGGCGGCCCGCCGTGGGTCCAAGGGGTGTGCTCGGGCTCGGGCAGCTCGGGGCCGCCCCTGGGCGCGTGCTCGAACAGCGTCCAGCACACCCGGTCGCCCGGCGCGGGCACCGTCCCCTCGTCGGGGACTTTGCCGCGGCCCATGCCGCCGGTCAGCCGGACCGTCAGTCCGGCCGGGCCGGCCGCCACGAACTCGGCCGGCTGCGACCGTCCGTCGGCCAGTACCCGGTGCACCCGCGCGCCCTCCTCCAGCAGCGGCGCGTCGTCCGTACGGACGGTGACCAGCGGGCGCGGGCGCGGCACCTTCGCCTCCGAGAGGGCCATGACGACCTCGGTGACCTCCCCGGCGAACGCCTCGCCGGCCAGCCGCCGCCCGGCCATGACCAGCGGGTCGTCCAGCGCCTCCTGGGCGTCCAGCCGGGCCTGCGCGGTCTCCCGGGCGGCGAGCTTCCGCGCGGCGGTGACCGCGTCGTCCCGGCGCGGCTGCGGCGGCTCGCCGGCCCGCAGCCGGTCCCGGTGGCCGGTGTACGACCAGCGGTCGCGCTTCCAGCGCTCGGCGACCGAGGCGCCCTCGGGGAGGGCGCGCAGCAGGTCGACGCCGCGCCAGACGGCGTCCCAGGTGGGCCGCAGCTGGGAGAGGAGCAGCGTGCGGATCGCGGTGTCGGCGGCGCGCAGCTCGGCGTGGCCCCGGCCGGTCTCCAGGACCGCCGTGCGGGCCCGGTCGTAGCGGGCGATGGCGGGGGCCAGCAGCTTGTTGTCGAAGGCGGGGTCGGTCGCGGGGCCGGCGGGCGGGTGGAGCAGCAGGCCGTCGGCGTCGCGCGCCAGCTCGGCGGCGCGGGCCGCCTCCGGCCCGGTGCTGCCCTCGGGCGGGTCGATCCAGGCGAGCAGCGCGCCGAGGTGCTGGTCCTCCAGGTGGCTCTGGCCGGTGGCCCAGTGCCGGGAGAGCAGCTCGGTCATCGACAGCAGGAGGGCGGCGCCGGGGAGGCGGGCGCGCTCCCCGTAGTGGGTGAGCCAGCGGCCGAGCAGCGGGACGCGGGGCGGCGCCGGCCAGTCGGCGGCCGGATCCTCCTCGGCGGTGCGCCGGAAGCGCATGGACCGGCCGAGCAGCCGGACGTACTCGACCGCGGCCGGGCCGGGCACCAGCAGCTGCGGGGCGTCCGCGCACAGCTCGGCCTCGACGGTCGTCCGGCGGCCGGTCGCCGGGTCGGTCTCCTTGCGCTCCTCGGCGACCGTGTCGTCCGCGTACCCCTCGACGTACGGCAGGACGGCCTCGGCGAGCTCGGCCAGGAACGCGAATCGCAGTGCGCGGTCGCGCGGCTGAGGCACCGTCAGCAGGCGGGGTGCGTCGCGGTCGGTGCCGACGAGGGCGCCGAGGGGCGCGCCCGTCTCACCGGCGGTGGTGAGCGGGACGAGGACGAGCGGGCGGTCCGACAGGTGCCGGTGGCGGACGGTGGCCAGGGGGCGGGCGTGGCCGGCGCGCAGCGCCTCCAGGCGGGCGAGGGAGGTGATCAGCGACACGCGTCCGCCTCCTCCTTCGGGAAGCCGGCGGCGGCCAGGGCCTCGGCGCGCAGGGCGGTGGCGCGGCGGAGGGCGGCGACGGCGGGGTCCTCGGGGCCGTCCGGCGGCTCGGCGGCGTGGGACGGGCGGTCGGAGGCATCGGATGGCAGCTCGGCGGCGTCGGACGGGTGGTCGCCCCGGGCCGCCGCGAGGGCCGCCTCGACCGTGGTCAGCCCGCCGAGCCCGGAGCGGACGTTCCGCCCCAGGTGCCGGACGTCGCCCTCGGCGCGCGCCCGGTCGCGGCAGTGGAAGGCCAGCTCGCAGGCGGCCAGGCAGTCCGGGGCGTACGCCGCGTCGACCGCCTCGACGGCGGCCGTCAGCTCCGCCGCCGGCCGGTCCGGGGCGAAGGAGGCGCCGGGCGGGAGGGCGGCGGCGATCTCCTCGACGCGGGTGAGCCGGCCGAGCTGCCGGCGGGTGGTGGCGCGCTGCTTGCGGAGGTCGAGGAGGGCGGCGGCCGGCAGGTTGGAGAAGTCCTTGGGGCAGACCAGCAGCGCTTCGTGCCGTACCCGGCCGTCCTCGGGGGCGGGGCCCGGCAGCCGCTCGGCCACCGTCTCCAGGGCGAGTGCGTACACGGCGGCCTGCCGGGCCGCGGCCCCGGCCTTGGCGGCGTCGGCCGCGCCGTCGATCATGGCGAAGGACTTGATCTCGACCACCGTCCAGGTGCCGTCCGGGTGCACGACGACGGCGTCCGGCTCCAGGTAGGCGGGGGTGCCGGCCACGGTGAGCGCCAGCATGGGGTGGTCGAGCAGCGCCCACCGGCCGGCGGCCGTGGCCTCCCGCAGGGCCAGGGCGGTACGGGCCGTGCGGCCTTCGGGGCCGGCGGCGGAGAGGTCGGGCGCGTCCACGGCGTCCGGGGGCTCCGGCGCCTGTCCGGCGGGGAGCGCGGCGTGCAGCAGCCGGACGAGCTCCGTGCCGCCGTCGGCCTTCACCCGGGCCTCGAAGGCGTTGCCGCGCGCTATGGCGAACTGGGACTGGCCGAACGCGGCGGGCGTGCCGAGCGCCCGCGCGAGGGCCGCCTTGTCGACCCCGGCGCCGTCGAGCAGGGCGCGGCGGCGGCAGCCGGGGTTGGCGGCGAGGGCCGCCAGGGCGCGGGCGTCCAGCGGGCGTGGCGGGACGTCCGGCCCGCGCAGCTCAGCGAGCAGCCGCCGGAGCGCCGTCGGGCCGGCTGCCGCCCGCTCCGCCGCGGGCCTGCCGGGGGATGTCCGAAGGGATCGAAGGGATGTGCTCACTGCCGTCCGCCTCGCGCTGTCTCTCCGGCGCGCCCGGCCGGCCGCCCCCGGCGGGCATGCCGGACGCGGTCGTGCGCGGGTGCGCAGTACGAGGCGAAGTCTCGCACCCGGCACTGACAATCGCCGGGCTCTCGGGCATTCCCGCAGGTCCGACGGGGTCGAGCGAGGGCAGGGAGCGGGGTGCCCGGGCGCGGAGCCGCTCGCCGAGGCGCAGCGCGGGCCGGGTCAGCAGCAGGCCGACGCCCATGACGGCGGCACCGGCGACGGCGTCCAGGAAGTAGTGGTTGGCCGTGCCCATGACCACGAGGGTGATGGTCAGCGGGTAGGCGACGCCGAGGACCTTCGCCCAGGTGCCGCGCCCGTGGCGCCACAGCATGACGCCGCACCACAGCGCCCAGCCCACGTGCAGGCTCGGCATGGCCGCGTACTGGTTGGTGAGCCCGCCCAGACCGCGCGGGGCACTGGCGTCACCGCCCCACCATCCGTACGACGAGTACTGGTGCATGGTGTCGACGAAGCCGTAGCCGTCCGGGAGGAGGCGGGGCGGGCAGGTGGGCAGCAGGGTGAAGCCCACCAGGCCGATGAGGGTGGAGAGCATCAGCCAGGTCCGGCCGCGGCGGTAGTGCTCGGAGTGGCGCCGGAAGACCCACACCAGGATGGCCGGGGTGACCACGTAGTGCAGCGAGGCGTACACGAAGTCCGCGGGTACGCCGAGGATGGCGTGGTCCGTGAACAGTCGGTTGAGCGGGTGTTCGAAATTTATTCGAAACTGCTTTTCGATGTCGAGTATGGACACACCGTGATCGACCGCCGACTGCACATCCCCGCGGACGAGCAGGCGGCCCGCCGAATACAGTGCGTAGACGACGGCGATCAGTGGCAGTTCGGTCCACCAGCGCGGCCGCTTCCCGAGTGATGCGGTGCGGTACATCCGGACGCTCTCCATGTGTTCAGGCGGCCAACAAGCGCGCATGCAACCGTACGGCGTACGCCGCATCCGCCGCACACCGCCCCGTCGGGCCACGGAAACACCGGGGTCATCCGGCGTTCGGCTCCAGAGTGCGGCGCATGAGGGGGAAGACGATCGAATATGGCCCCGGGTTGCCTGTGGCGCAAGTGAGTGATGATAGTTCCGACGGGTCTAAGGCATCCGTACCGCACATCACTTTTGTGGCAGCTCCCGCCACTTTGTGGGAGAAGTCACCAGACTCCGAGGGAGCCCGCTCCATGGCACCGCGCATCCTGCTGGCCCGGCACGGACAGACCGAGTGGTCGCTGTCCGGAAGGCACACCGGCCGCACGGACATCCCCCTCCTCGACGAGGGACGGCGCGGGGCCAAGCTCCTGGGCGAGCGCCTGCACCGCGCCCCCTGGGACGGCCTGCCGGACGTCGAGGTCCGTACCAGCCCGTTGCTCCGGGCGAGTGAAACCTGCGACCTCGCCGGCTTCGGCGACCGGGCCACCGCCTGGGACGCCCTGATGGAGTTCGACTACGGCGCCTACGAGGGCATGACCCCCGCCGAGATCAAGGCACAGCGGCCCGGCTGGCTGATCTGGCGCGACGGCGTCCCCGGCGGCGAGACCCTCGACCAGGTCGCGGCCCGCGCCGACGAGGTCGTCCGCTGGGCGCGCTCCACCGCCGACCGGGACGTGCTCGTCTTCGCCCACGGACACATCCTGCGCGTCATAGCCGCCCGCTGGCTCGGCTTCGAGGCGTCCTTCGCGGCCCGCATCCGCCTGGAGCCGACGTCCCTGTCGATCCTCGGCTGGGCCTACGGCGAGCCGGCGATCGAGCGCTGGAACGACACGGGCCACCTGGGCTGAGCGGGGGCGCGCCCGCGGGCGCTCGCCTCAGGCCGCGCGCCGCGCCAGGAACGACTCGACCGCCGGGTCCTGGGTGAACCGGCGCAGCGTCCGGGACGTGCCGTCGAGCATCCCCCGGATGCGGGCGGACCGGACCTGGCCGAGCAGGTCCAGGACGCGCTCCCCGGCCGCCGCCGCCGCGTCCGGGGAGCCGGAGTGCGCCAGGTCGTCCGCGAGCTGCGCCGTGTAGAGCGCGATGTTGCGGGCGAAGTGGGGGTCGGCCAGCGCCACGGCGCGTTCGCCGTGCTCCGTCGCACGGGACCGGTCGCCCAGGGCGGACCAGCACTGCGCCTCCAGCCCCTCCAGCTCGGCCTCGCCGAAGAACGTCATCCACTCGGGATCGGCCTCGCACGCCCCCTGCCCGAACAGGGAGCGGGCCCGCAGCAAGGCGCCCGCGCAGGCCGCCCGGTCGCCCAGCCGGGCCCAGCCGCCGGCCTCGCGCAGCGCCAGCAGCGACATCAGCCGGGCCGAGCCCAGCCGCCGGCCCACGTGCTGCGCGGCCTGGGCGGCCCGGACGGCCTCCCGGGGCCGGTCGGCGTCCCGGGCCAGGAACGCGGTGTTGCAGAACGCGTGCGCCTCCAGCGCCGCGTCCCCGGCGACCCGCGCGGTGGCCAGCGCCTCGGCGTAGTGCGAGCGGGCGTCGGCGAACCGGCCGGAGTCGTGCGCCAACCACCCGACGGAGATCGCGAGTTCGCCGGCGCCCGTGTGCAGCCGGTCGGCCACCGACTGCCGCCGGGCCTCCGCGTCCAGCAGGTCGTACGCCGCCCGCAGCGGCCGGGTGGCGCGCCGGTAGAGGCCGTCGGCGCCGTGCCGGTCGTCGAGCAGCCGGATGCGGCGGACCGCCTCCTCCACCGCGAGGGCCTCCGCCTCGCCGGCGTGGCGCCGGGGCAGGGCGCCCGCGACGCCGCCAAGGGAGGCGACGGCCACCGCGGCCGTGCCATGGGTCATGAACGCGCGACGCAACACGTCGCTCTCCTCGTCACTGGTACCGCCGAGGCCGGGGGCGCCGGCGTCCCGGAGGCCCGGTGCGCCGGGACCCGTCGCGTCACCGTCGTCGGCGGGGCTTTCGGTGTGAGCGGGCGGCGCACCGCCCTTGTTTCGCGCCCCCCGTCCGCGTACGGTCTCGCGGGGGAGGAAGCCCATGTCCGCCGGCTCGCGCCCGGGGAACATATGGCGGAACACCCGCTCGTAGGCGTAGTTGGGGCAGCGGATCTCGCCGGATTCGACGCGCCCGATGTACCGCGCGTCACACGAGACCTGTTCCCCGATCTCACGGGCCGCACGCCGTACCGCCGCCGCGAATTCCGCAGGTGACCGCGGTCCGCGCAGCTCGCGGAAGACGGTGTTCGGGCGGGGGGCGCGAGGTGACGGGGACGCGTGGGGCGACGCCATGGCCGGACCCTCTCCTGGCGAGTGCCGCCCCTCCGGCATCCGGGGCGGACGGTGGTGCTGCCGTACGGCGTGATGACCGTACCGGCTGCCGGGAATCCCGTACGTCCGCTTTGGCTACAAAACGGATATCCCACTCGCGATCCGCCATGAACTGCCATCCTTTACGGCGGCTTGATGCCGTAGCCGTTGACGGCTCAAGGGAGTTGAACAGTGGGAGCGGGTGCCCGCCGTCCGTGCCGCGGCCTCCGCGGGCGGGTGCGGGACGGCGGCGACGGGTTCAGCGAAACGTGCGGAGGAGGCGTTCCCCTTGGCGGAAGCCGGAGTGAACATCGGCGGCTCGCGGACGGCAGCCCTTCACCAGGCGCGCCCCGGACACGGCCAGGCCGCGCGCCCGGCCCGGGCGCAGGGTGAGGGCGTCCCCTGCGACCTGGTCACCGTGCCCGCCCGGCAGGGACTGGAGGCGGTGGACATCCTCCGGCTCCGCGACGGGGTCGGGCCCGTGCTGCACGACGGCGAGTGCCACACCCTCGGATTCCTCGTCCCGGCCGGCACCGCGGCCGCCTGGGACGTCCCCGGCAGCGCCTGCACCCAGGCGTACGGGCGCGGCGCGCGCGCCGGCCGCCAGGAGCCGCCCGTGACGGGCAGCGGCTGGCTGGTGGCCCCCGAGGCGGCGCTCTCCGAGGCGACCGACCCGGCCGTGCTGCGGGCGGCGCTCGGGGAGGCGGCCCGCACCATCGAGGCCGTCGACCGCTGCCGCTGACGGCTCCGGCCGGGCACCCGGTCGAACCGGGCGATACTTGACGGATGGCAAAGGGCAGACGGGCGGCCGGGGAGACGGGCCGGAGCGGACGGCGGGCGGGGCGCGGGCGCGCCGCGGAGCCCGTCACCGAGCGGGTGGCGGGCGGCCTCGCGGAGCTGCAACCGGATCCCGACCGTCCGCGGGCCCGGACGCTGCTGATCGACGGCGCGCCGCAGTCCCATGTCGACCCGGACGACCCGACCCGCCTGGAGTTCTCCTACCAGCGCCGGCTCGGTCACGTCGCCGACCTCGCCGCGCCGCCCGGCCGCCCGGTCCAGGCCCTGCACCTCGGCGGCGGCGCCTTCACCCTGGCCCGCTACGTCGCCGCGACCCGGCCGCGCTCCACCCAGCAGGTCATCGAGATCGACGCACCCCTGGTGGCCTTCGTCCGGCGCGAGCTGCCGCTCGATCCCTCGTGGCGGATCCGCGTGCGTTCCGGGGACGCGCGCGAGGTGCTGGCCAAGGTGGCCGACGGGTGGGCGGACCTGATCATCGCCGACGTGTTCGCCGGGGCGCGGACGCCCGCCCATCTGACGAGCGTCGAGTTCGCCGCGGAGGTGCGGCGGGTGGTGCGGCCCGGAGGCTGCTACGCGGCCAATCTTGCGGACGGTCCGCCATCCCTGGGCTTCGTCAAGTCGCAGGTCGCGACGGTGGGGACGGTCTTCCCCGAGCTGTGCCTCGTCGCGGAGCCGGCGGTGTTGCGGGGGCGGAGGTTCGGGAACGCGATTCTTGTGGCGTCGGATGTGGCGCTGCCGGTGGGGGAGTTGACGCGGCGGTGTGCGACGGATGCGGCGCAGGGGCGGGTGGAGACGGGTGCTTCGCTGGACGCCTTCCGCGGTGGGGCGGCGGTGGTTCGCGACGCCGACGCGAAGCCGTCTCCCGAACCTCCGCCGTCGGTCTTCCGGTGAAGTGCCCCAGCCCCGCCCTTTCACCGTTTCTTGCGGGGGCAAGCCCCCGCACCCCCAGGACGGGCCGGCTGTTCAGCCCGTCCGGCGTTTGAGGACGAGCGGCGGAGCCGCGATCAGGGGGTCTGGGGGCGCAGCCCCCAGGAAGCGGCGAAAGGGGGGACCGGGGCACCCTCACCCCACCCGCCCAGACCGGATCACCCCCCGATACCACTCCCCACTCCCCTTCACCGTCCGCGACAACGTCCCGTAATCGACGCACACGATCCCAAACCGCTTGCTGTACCCGTACGCCCACTCGAAGTTGTCCAACAGCGACCACACGAAGTACCCCCACACATCCGCCCCGTCCCCCAACGCCCGCAGCACCGCGTCGAAATGGCCCCGCAGGTAGGCGATGCGGTCGGGGTCGTGCACGGCCCCCCGGCCGTCCGGCTTGTCGTCGTACGCGGCGCCGTTCTCGGAGACGGCGAGGGGGAGGCCGGGGGCCTCTCGGGTGAAGCGCATCAGGAGGTCGTACAGACCGCTGGGGTCGACGGTCCAGTCCATGGCCGTCCGGGGGCCCGGCGGCTGGTGGAAGGCCACGCCCTGGGCCCCGGGATAGGGCGAAGGCACAGGTGAGGGGCGGTTGTCAGTGGCGGCTGATACAACGGACGGCGTGTAGTAGTTGATGCCCAGCCAGTCCAGGGGGTGCTTGATGACGGAGGTGTCGCCGTCGCGGACGAACGACCAGTCCGTGATCCCGGCCGTGTCGTCGATCAGGTCGGCGGGGTACGCGCCGTGGAGCATGGGCCCGGTGAAGATACGGGTGGACAGCGCGTCGATACGCCGCTGAGCGTCCAGGTCGGCGGGTGACGTGGTGCGGGCCCGGACGGCGTTCGGGTTGAGGACGACCGCGACGCGCGCCCGGCGCGGCAGGGCGGCGCGCAGCGCCTGGGCGCCCAGCCCATGGGCGAGGTTGAGGTGGTGCGCGGCGCGCAGGGCCGCGGCGTCGTCGGTGCGCCCGGGGGCGTGCACCCCCGAGGCGTAGCCCAGGAAGGCGCTGCACCAGGGCTCGTTGAGGGTGGCCCAGCACTCGACCCGGTCGCCCAGCGCCCGGGCGACGAGTCCGGCGTAGTCGGCGAAGCGGTACGCGGTCTCGCGGGCCGGCCAGCCGCCCGCCGTCTCCAACTCCTGCGGCAGATCCCAGTGGTAGAGGGTCAGGACGGGCTTGATGCCGTGGGCGAGGAGCTCGTCGACGAGCCGACGGTAGAAGTCGAGTCCCTTGGGGGAGGCGGGCCCGCTGCCGGTGGGCTGGACGCGGGGCCAGGAGACGGAGAAGCGGTAGGCGCCCAGGCCGAGGGCGGCCATCAGGCGGACGTCCTCGGCGTACCGGTGGTAGTGGTCGGTGGCCGTGTCGCCGGTGTCGCCGTTCAGCACCTTGCCGGGTGTGTGGCTGAAGGTGTCCCAGATGGAAGGGGTGCGGCCGTCCTCGTGGACCGCGCCCTCCACCTGGTACGCGGCGGTCGCGGCGCCCCAGACGAAGCCGGGAGGGAAGGTCGTGGGCATGAACACGCTCCGAGGAGAAGGAAGAAGGGGCAGAGGGGGACGGGGGGAGATGAGGGAGCCGGCACGGGCGTCAGCCCTTGACCGCGCCACGCATGATGCCGCCGACGATGTGCCGTCCGAAGAGGGCGAGGACGAGCAGCAGCGGCAGCGTGCCGAGCAGCGCCCCGGCCATCACGACGGCCTGGTCGGGGACGTAGCCGCGGCCGAGCCCGGTGAGGGCCACCTGGACGGTCGGGTTGTCCTGGGTCAGCGCGATCACCGGCCAGAAGAAGTCGTTCCAGGACTGGACGAAGGAGAGCATCCCGAGCACCGCCATCGCGGGCCGGGCGACGGGGAGGACGACGTGCCGTACGACGCGCAGGCTGTCGGCGCCGTCGACCCGGGCGGCCTCGATCAGCTCGGTGGGCAGCGCCTCCACGAGGTACTGCCGCATGAAGAACACGCCGAACGCGCTGACCAGGGTGGGCAGGACGACCGTCTGCAGCCGGTCGGTCCAGCCCAGCTCCGCGACGAGTGCGAACAGCGGGACCACGGAAAGCTGCGGGGGCACCATCATCGTGCCGACCACCACCGCCAGCAGGGCGTTCCGCCCCCGGAACCGCAGCTTGGCGAAGGCGAAGCCGGCGAGGGTGCAGAAGAGGACGGTGCCCAGGGCGACGCAGCCCGCGACCAGCGTGGTGTTCAGCAGCGCCAGGCCCAGGTTGGCGTCGCTCCACGCGACGCCCAGGTTGTGCGCCAGGTTGCCGCCGAACCAGAGGGGCGGCGGGGTGTGCGCCAGCCGGGTGTTGTCGTGCGAGGCGGCCACGGCCGTCCACACCAGGGGCAGCACCGAGCCCGCGGTGAAGAGGACGAGCACGGCGTACCCGAGCGGCCCGGTGCGGGGTCGCCCGCCGGCCCGCGCGCGGGTGACCGGGGTGGCGGAAAGGGGGACGGGCACGGCGGCTCCTCACCGGTCCGCGCGCAGTCGGCGGGCGAGCAGCCCGCCCACGGCGGCGACCAGCAGCAGGATCAGGAACATGGCCCAGGCCACGGCGGAGGCACGGCCGAGGTGGAAGCCGAACCACCCCTGCTCGTACAGATAGAGACCCAGGGTCTGGAACTGGTGCGAGGCCCCGCCCTTCTGCCCGGCCGCCCCGCCGAACAGCAGGGGCTCGCCGAACAGCTGCGTCGCCCCGATCGTGGAGACGACGACGGTGAACAGGATCGTCGGCCGCAGCGAGGGCACGGTGACGTGCCGGAACTGCCGGATCCGCGAGGCGCCGTCCAGCGCCGCCGACTCGTACAGCTCGTCCGGGATCGCCTGCATGGCGGCCAGGTAGATCAGCGCGTTGTAGCCCGTCCACCGCCAGACGACGATCGAGGAGACGGCGATCCGGGAGCTCCAGGTGCCGTTCTGCCAGTCGACCGGGTCGATGCCCGCCAGCCCCAGCGCCCAGTTGATCAGGCCGTAGTCCCGCCCGTAGAGGAGGACGAAGACCAGGGTGGCCGCGGCGACCGAGGTGGCGTACGGGGTGAGGAGGGCGACGCGCCAGAACGTGGCGGCCCGCAGCCGCTGGTGCAGCAGATGCGCCAGACAAAGGGCCGTCAGCAGTTGGGGGACGGTCGAGAGCACACCGATGGTGAAGGTGTTGCCCAAGGCGTTCCAGAAGAACTCGTCGTGCAGCAGCCGGAGGTAGTTGCGCGCTCCGGTCCACTCCATCCGGCTCATGTCCGTGAGTTCGAGCCGGTGCAGTGAGGCCCAGCCGGTCCAGAGGAGGGGGAAGAGACCGAATGCGGAGAAGAACAGGAAGAACGGCGCCACGAACGCGTACGGACTCCAGCGCACGTCCCACCGGTGACGGCGGGTGCGCCAGGCGGCGCGCCGGTCCCGATCGGCGGCGGGCGGGACGCGCGGTGGGCCCGGGGCCGGTTCGGCGCCGGGGTCCTCGACGGTGGTGGGCGGCGCCGAGGTCATTCGTCCACCGCGTTGTGGATCTCCTTCTGGGCCGCCGCCCAGGCCGCCCGCGGGTCCCTGCCCTGCTGCTCGACCTGCGGGATGCCGACGTCGGTGAAGGCGGTGCCGATCTGCTGCTCGTGCGGCCCGATCACCAGCGTGGGCGCTCCCTCGGCGGCCCGGGCGAAGATCCGCGCGACCGGCGCCCCGCCGAAGTAGGGGTTCCGCGCGTCCCGCAGCTCCGGCATGCCGTACGAGGCGGGGGTGGAGGGGAAGCTCGACTGCCGGGCGAAGAGCCTGGCCTGCTGCGCGGGCGCGGTCAGCCAGGCGGCGAGCGCCATGGCCTGCGCCCGGTGCCGGGCCGCCTTCGGCACGGTCAGGAACGAGCCGCCCCAGTTGGCCGGCCGGGGCGCCGCTGCCACGTCCCACTGGCCCCGGCCCGCGTCCCCCGACTTCTCCTTGATGTAGCCGAGCATCCACGGCGGGCAGGCGACGGTGGCGAAGCGGCCGTTCGCGTACGCCTGGTCCCACGGTTTCTCGAACTGTCTCAGCCGCGCGGTCAGCCCCTCGCGGGCCGCCCGCACCGCCAGGTCCCAGGCCGCCCGGACGGCCGGCCCGCCGGTGTACAGCGGGCGGCCGGACCGGTCGTAGTAGCGCTCCGGATAGCCGTGGACGGCCGCGTTGTAGACGCCCGCCGCCGAGTCGGTGAAGACCGTGCCCGCCGGGGCCCGCTTCCGGTAGGCGCGGCCGGCGTCGAGGTACTTCCGCCAGTCTCCGGCCCACAGCCGGCCGACGGCCTCCCGGTCGGTGGGCAGTCCGGCCCGGCGGAAGAGGTCCTTGCGGTAGCAGACGGCGATCGGCCCGATGTCCGTGCCGAGCCCGATCGTCCGGCCGTCGGGGTCGGTGGCCTGGGCCCATTTCCACCCGAGCCAGTCGGCCCGGCGCACGCCCGGCGCCCGGGACAGGTCCTCCAGCCGCCGGCCCTGGCCCGCCGCCAGGTCGTGCAGGGTGCCGACCTCGACCGCCTGGACGTCCGCCAGCCCGCTGCCGGTCACCAGATGCGTCAGGAACTGCGGGAAGTAGGTGTCGCTCCGCTCGATCACGTTCTCCTTGATCCGGATCTCCGGGTGCAGCCGCTCGTACTCGGCGTAGAGACCGGCCTGCCGGTAGCCGAAGACCCCGAAGGTGCCGACGGAGAGCGTGGTCCGCCCGTCGCCGTCGGCCGCGCAGCCGGTGAGCGCCGCGGCCAGGAGCAGCCCGGCCGTGAGTGCCGCCGGTGCCGCTCCTGCCCGCCGGGCCCGGGGGCGCCGTCCGTGGGTGCCGCCGCGCAATGCCTCCTCCTGATGCCGTGCCCACCCCGCCGGCCCACCGGGGAGGTCCGCCAAAGGGCGCGCGGGACCGGAGCATTGGGGGTGCGGGACTGCCCCGAGACTTGCCGCAACCTGGCGTAGTGTCAAGGACGCGCTGCGTGACGTGGCCTGGGGGGTGAAAGGGGCGCGGGAGGCGCTTCGGCGTGTCGTGGCGGGTGGGGGCCGTTTGGCCGCTGTTTGGCCCACCTGGCGGCACGACGAAGGCCCCTGACCTGTTTTCACAGATCAGGGGCCTTCACCCTGAGGGTGAGTAACGGGACTCGAACCCGCGACATCCTGGACCACAACCAGGTGCTCTACCAGCTGAGCTATACCCACCACATCCGGCGTTCGTTTCCGTGTTTCCCACCGGCCGAGAAAAAGTGTACAGGGTCCGGAGGGGTGCTCGCTCCCGCCTTTCGCCGTGCCGGGAGCGACCTGCGTCACTCCGCCGGAATCCCCGCGGAAGCACCGCGGGGACCACGACCGGACGGCGCCCGGACGACGACCGGACTACGACTGAACAGGAAGGACGTGCTTGGCCGCGATCGCCTTCGCCGTGTCGGAGTCCGGACCGGGCTGCGGCACGAAGATCGCCTCGCGGTAGTAGCGGAGCTCGGCGATCGACTCGCGGATGTCGGCGAGGGCCCGGTGGTTGCCGGCCTTCTTCGGGCTGGCGAAGTAGGCCCGGGGGAACCAGCGCCGGGACAGCTCCTTCACCGACGAGACGTCGACGATGCGGTAGTGCAGGTGCTTCTCCAGCTCCGGCATGTCCCGCAGCAGGAAGCCGCGGTCGGTGCCGACCGAGTTTCCGCACAGCGGGGCCTTGCCGGGCTCCGGGACGTACTCGCGGATGTACGCCAGGACCTGCCGCTCCGCTTCCTCGAGCGTCGTCCCGCCGTCCAGTTCGTCGAGCAGCCCGGAGGCCGTGTGCATCTGGCGCACCACCTCGGGCATGGTGGTCAGGGCCTCGGCGGGCGGGCGGATGACGATGTCCACACCGTCGCCGAGGATGTTCAGCTCCGAGTCGGTCACCAGGGCGGCCACCTCGATGAGCGCGTCGGTCGACAGCGAGAGCCCGGTCATCTCGCAGTCGATCCACACCATGCGATCGTTCATGGAACTCACCCTACGGGGCGTTCCCGCTGGCCGGGCAGGTGCGGGCTGTACAGGTCGGTCTCCGGCTTGCCCGGTTCGACGGCGCCCGGACCGTGTCCCGGTCCATGGCCGAACCCCGGGTTCCCCGGCCCGTGCCCCAGGGGCACCCCGTGTCCGGGATGCCCGCCGTGTCCACCGTGCCCACCGGAGTGCGGCGGACCGCCGAGCGGACCGGCCGCGGCGTGCGCGGCGGCCAGGGCCGTCCGTCTCAGTCCGACGACCGCCGGCTCCCCGGACCGGGGTTCCAGCGGGTCCGGGCCGCCGAAGCGGTCACCCCGCCCGTCGCGGTCCGGCCGCTCGGGCCGGTCCGGCCGGCCGTCGGGGCCGCCCTGGGGCCGCCGCGCCCGGTAGGCCGCCCGGTAGGCGGCGGGGGAGGACCCCAGCTGCCGCCGGAAGTGGCCGCGCAGGGCGACGGGGGAACGGAAACCGCAGCGTCCCGCGACCTCGTCCACGGAGTAGTCGGACGTCTCCAGCAGCCGCTGCGCCTGGAGCACCCGCTGGGTGATCAGCCACTGGAGCGGCGCGCTGCCGGTGAGCGAACGGAACCTGCGGTCGAAGGTGCGGCGGCTCATATAGGCGCGGGCGGCCAGGGTCTCCACGTCGAACTGCTCGTGGAGGTGCTCCAGCGCCCAGGCGACGACCTCGGCGAGCGGGTCGGCGCCGATCTCCTCGGGTAAAGACCGGTCGAGGTAGCGCTCCTGGCCGCCGCTGCGGCGCGGCGGTACGACGAGGCGTCGGGCGAGCGCCCCGGCGGCGTCCGCGCCGTGGTCGGTGCGGACGATGTGCAGGCACAGGTCGATGCCGGCGGCGGTGCCCGCGGAGGTCAGGACGTCACCGTCGTCCACGAAGAGCTCCCGTGGGTCCACATGGACCGAGGGGTAGCGCTTGGCGAGCGTCGGCGCGTACATCCAGTGGGTGGTGGCGGGTCTGCCGTCGAGCAGTCCCGCGGCGGCCAGCACGAAGGCCCCGGTGCACAGCCCGACGATGCGGGCGCCTTCCTCGTGGGCGCGGCGCAGTGCGTCGAGGGCGGCGGGTGGCGGTGGCTGGGTGATGGACCGCCAGGCCGGTACGACGACGGTGCCGGCCCTGGAGAGCGCCTCCAGGCCGTACGGCGCGGTCAGTTCCAGACCGCCGGTCGTTCGCAATGGCACATCTTCGCCCGCGCAGACGAGCAGGCGATAACGGGGAACCCCGGCGTCCTGCCGGTCGATCCCGAATACGGAGAGCGGAATGGAGCTTTCGAAAATCGGGCCGCCGCTGAAGAGCAGTACGGCGACGATCTCCCGGCGGCGGCGTCCGGAGAGCTTGCGCACGGTCTCCGGTACGGTCGTGGAGTCCTGGCTCATGGCGCTAAGCCCCCCTCGGCGGTCGAGTCCTCTCGGTCCTGCACGTTTCCCCTCGGTCCTGAACGGTTCCCCCGCCGGTCATGGCCAAGATCGAATCTACTGTGTCGGATGTAGTCGCGGTGACCAGTT
This sequence comes from Streptomyces mobaraensis NBRC 13819 = DSM 40847, assembly GCF_017916255.1. NCBI lineage: Bacteria > Bacillati > Actinomycetota > Actinomycetes > Kitasatosporales > Streptomycetaceae > Streptomyces > Streptomyces mobaraensis. The sequence continues at coordinate 2,730,978 of NZ_CP072827.1, read as the reverse complement.
CACCATCCGGCTCTATGTCGACATGACAACTTGGCGCGAAGCGTTCGATCACGAAGCGTTGCACTTGCAGGCCCCGCTGAAAAGTACGCCTCTCGCCACTGCCCCCGCGCCGTAGGGATCAACCGCCCTCAGCGGTCCTTTCCTTGCTGGTCGCCCGGCTGTTGGGGGCTGGTCAGGCCAAGCGAAGGCCCTCGGCCTGAAGTTGGCCGAAAACATACGGGTGTGGGCGTACGAAAAATCAGTCGACGTACGTACTGGCGCCCGGATGGCGTGCGCCGCGGTGCGTACCGGTACCGGTGCGACCGTGCCGGCCGCGGTGCGGGGAGACCGGTGCCGCGACTCGTTCGAGTGCCCCTTCGAGGGCCTCCTCCAGGTCCTCTTCGAGTGCTCCGGAGGTCCGTCCGGGCCGACCGGGCCGCAGGCTCGCGGCGGTCCGGCCGACGGCCCTCGGGGCGCGCCCGGCGGCCCGTTCGGAGCGGCGGAGGAGGGTGTGGCAGGCGCAGGTGAGGGCCACCAGGCCGGCGGCGCTGCCGGCCGCCCCGCCGAAGGACCGGCCGCACATCAGCAGGACGACGGGGACCAGGGCGCAGCTGAACGCCGCCCAGCGCACCACGTCGCTCACCGGATCGGGCGATTCCCGGTCGGGTTCGGCGGCGTGGGCGTCGTCGCGGGTTCCGGGCACGGAGCGGCTCCCTGGTGGCGGCTGCTGGCGGTAGTACAACGCCGGTCCGGCGTGTGGGTCACTCGGCGAACGGGCAGGGGTAGGGACACACGGGGCATTGCGCTCGGGGCGGCCCTCGTGCATGCTCCGGGGAACGCTCACCCGTCAGCCGTCACACCCGTCGAGGGGACACTGCGTGTCGCACCCGTCGTCCGGACGTCCGCCCGTCGGGGGCGGCCGTCGGGGGCGTGTGGACGCCGGCGTCTTCCGGCCCCGTTCGGCGGGCCGGCCTCTGGGCACCCGGCGGGCGGGGCCGTACCCTGGGGGGTAAGTCCTTGAAAAGATGAATCCCGGACGGATTTTTGTCGCCGTATTGACAGCCATGCGCCCGCGCGGATGTCCTCTACGGCGGGAAATGCCCCTTCCGTCCACCGCAGCCCACCGCCGACCCTCCGCAAGAGGACTTCCTTCGCCGAGACACCGATGGCCGGTCACGAATTCTCCGAACCCGCGGACCGCAAGCGGATCGCCGATCAGACGGCGCTTCCCGAAGCGGCGGAAGAACCACGTCATTCCTGCGATCCCGCGTTCCGGCACGGTGTCGTGGTGGGCTTCGACGGCTCCACGTCGAGCGAACGGGCGCTTGCTTATGCAATCGGCATGGCCCGGCGCTCCGGCTCGGGCCTGATCATCGTCCATGTGGCCAACCGGCTGCCGACGACCGTCTGGGCGGGCTGTGAACCGCCGGTCTTCGTGGACGTCCCCGACCACCGCACCGAGGTCCTGGGCCTGGAACTGGCCTGCGCCGACCACCTCTCCGAGGTGCCCTGGATCCTCGTCGAGCGGGGCGGGGACATCTGCCACGAGCTGGAGGAGGTCGGGCGGGAGTACGCGGCCGACGCCATCGTGGTGGGCTCCACCCATGGGATCGTCGGCCGGATCTTCGGCTCGGTGGCCGGACGGCTGGCCCGACGGGCGCAGCGGCCCGTGGTGGTCATCCCCTGAGGCCGTGGTGGCCGTCCCTGAGGCGGACGTGACGACGGAGGCGTCTGGGACGTCTGGGAGGTCCCCCGTCGCCTGGCGCTCAACTCCCTTGTCCCACGCGGGTGGTGCGCGCCGACATCACCGGCGGACGTGACCCGGCGCGCGCCCCCGCAATGAGCAAGCGCGCGCCTGCTCAGGTGTGCGAAAGCCGCCTCCCCCGGGTACAAGACCGGTGAGCGAACGTGCCGCCGGGCGGGAGGTGACGGTTCCCGGGCCGGTGGCATCACCGCCGGCGCGAGGGCGGCGCCGGCACCGGGGAGGCGGTCCTCCCCGCGCGCCCGGTGGCACGCGCGGGGAGCGCCGTCGGCGGAGCGGCCCGCCGGTGTCGACTACTCGACCGTGACGGACTTGGCGAGGTTGCGCGGCTTGTCGATGTCGCGGCCCATGGCCTTGGCCGTGTAGTAGGCGAAGAGCTGGAGCGGGATGCCCATGAGGATCGGGTCCAGCTCGTCCTCGTTCTTCGGCACCACGATGGTGTGGTCGGCCTTCTCCTGCTCCTGGTGCGCGACGGCGAGGATGCGGCCGCTGCGGGCCTTGATCTCCTCCAGGGCGGCGCGGTTCTTCTCCAGCAGCTCGTCGTCGGGGACGATGGCGACGGTCGGCATGGCGGGCTCGATCAGGGCCAGCGGGCCGTGCTTGAGCTCCGACGCCGGGTAGGCCTCGGCGTGGATGTACGAGACCTCCTTGAGCTTGAGGGACGCCTCGCGGGCCACCGGGTAGCCCCGGACGCGGCCGATGAACATCATCGACTTGGCGTCGGCGTACTCGGCCGCCAGCTTCTCGATCTCCGCCTCGTTGCCGAGGATCTCCTCGATCTGGCCGGGCAGCTTGCGCAGGCCCTCGATGATCCGCTTGCCGTCGGCGACGGACAGGTCGCGGGTGCGGCCCAGGTGCAGGGCGAGCAGGCCGAAGGAGACCACCATGTTGGTGAAGCACTTGGTGGAGACGACGCAGACCTCCGGGCCGGCGTGCACGTAGATGCCGCCGTCGGTCTCCCGGGCGATCGCCGAGCCGACCACGTTGACCAGGCCCAGGACGCGGGCGCCCTTGCGCTTGAGCTCCTGGACGGCGGCGAGCACGTCGTAGGTCTCACCGGACTGGGACACCGCGATGTAGAGGGTGTCGGGGTCCACGACCGGGTTGCGGTAGCGGAACTCGGAGGCCGGCTCGGCGTCCGCGGGGATGCGGGCCAGCTCCTCGATCATCTGGGCGCCGATCTGGCCGGCGTGGTACGAGGTGCCGCAGCCGAGGATCTTCACCCGGCGCACGGCGCGGGCGTCACGGGCGTCCAGGTTGAGCCCGCCGAGGTGCACGGTGGAGAAGCGGTCGTCGATGCGGCCGCGCAGCGCGCGGTCCACGGCGTCGGCCTGCTCGTGGATCTCCTTGTGCATGTACGTGTCGTGGCCGCCCATGTCGTACGACTCGGCCTCCCACTCCACGGTGGTGGGCTGCGACGAGGTGGTGGAGCCCTCGGTGGTGTAGGTGCGGTAGTCGTCGGCCTTCAGGGTGGCCATCTCGCCGTCGTCCAGGGTGACGACCTGGCGGGTGTGGCTGACCAGGGCGGCGACGTCGGAGGAGACGAACATCTCCTTCTCGCCTATGCCGAGGACGACCGGCGAGCCGTTGCGGGCGACGACGATGCGGTCCGGGAAGTCGGCGTGCAGCACGGCGATGCCGTAGGTGCCCTCGATGTGCCGGACGGCCTCGCGGACCTTCTCCTCCAGCGTGGCGGCCTGCGAGCGGCCGATCAGGTGGGCGAGCACCTCGGTGTCGGTGTCGGAGAGGAACGTCACGCCGTCGGCGGTGAGCTTCGCGCGCAGCTCGGAGGCGTTGTCGATGATGCCGTTGTGGACGACGGCGACCTTCTCCTCGGCGTCCACGTGCGGGTGGGCGTTGACGTCGTTGGGGGCGCCGTGGGTGGCCCAGCGGGTGTGCGCGATGCCGGTGGTGCCGTTGAAGCGCTTGGGGAGGCGGGCCTCCAGCTCGCGGACGCGGCCCTTGGCCTTGGCGGTCTTCAGGCCGCCGGCCTTGCCGCTCGCGTGCAGGGCGATGCCCGCGGAGTCGTAGCCGCGGTACTCCAGCCGCTGCAGCCCTTCCAGCAGCAGCGGGGCGACGTCGCGCTTCCCGATATAACCGACGATTCCGCACATAAGGTATGACCCTCCCTGACAAACGATCGATGATGCCCGCGGGCGGCAGCAGCCGCCGTCCTGCCGGGGACGCTCCGTCCCGGACCCCGGTCCGCCTCAGCCGTAGACGATGCGCCGCAGCTGGCGCAGCGAGAGCGGGGGCGGGGCGACCGCGCGGTGCGGCAGCTCCGCCGCGATCCGCTCGAAGATCTCCGCGTTCGCCAGGCCACCGGACTGCAGTTCGCGGTGGCGGCGGCGGACGAACTCCTCGGCCGTCTCGTCGAAGTACGCCAGGACGTCCAGGACCACCCGGGCGGCCTCGCCGCGCTGGAGCGGCGTGCTGCGCACCAGGTGGTCCACCAGGTCGTCATGGGGCATACGGCGTTCGAGCACCCGTCGATACTGAGGGGTGGCGGAGCGTTTCGCAAGAATCCTGCCCGATTTCGGGCAAGAGTGGTGGCGAAGTGTTGATCGTTTTGCTTAGAAACGCTGGAGAATCGCCTGTTTCGCGGCGGCGAACTCCTCGTCCGTGAGGATCCCTGAGCGGTGCAGCTCGCCCAGCTCCCGCAGCCGGCGGAGCAGGGTGTCGTGATCGTCGGCCGGTGGCGCGTCGGACGGCGCCCGGTCGAGCGCGGCGGCCGGGGCGGGCGCGGTGACCGCCGGGACCTCGTGCACCGGGGCGGCGGGGTGCGGCAGCCGGGCCGTGACGGCGGCGCCCAGCAGGGCCATCAGCCCGTCCTTCTTGAAGCCGAACAGCTCGATGGCGTTCGGGTCGTGCTTGGCGGGCGTCTTCGTGGGCGCGCCCCGGACGAGGAACCGCAGGTAGCCGTTCTCCAGCCCGATGCTCGGCAGCCACTCCACGCCCGTGATGTCGGCCAGCGCCAGCTCCCGCGGGCCGCCCGACGCCTTGCCGTCGTCGGTGACCCAGTTCCACTCCAGCCGGACCCTCTCGCCGTCGAAGGAGGCGGTGCCGTCCCCGGCGCCGACCGCCAGCGGGACGGCGGGGCCGGGCAGCAGATAGCGGTCCGTCGGGCCGTCCGGCACCTGCTCCAGCAGCAGGGCGGTACGGACCTCCTCCGCGAAGTACTCGGCGACACCGGCCCGGTCCGGTTCCGTCTTGAGCTGGTACGGGTCGATGGCGTCGGCCATCCGGCCGCGCGTCACCTGGGACAGCGGGTCGGCCCCCTCGCGCAGCCGCAGCCGCAGCCGGCCGGCCTTGCGGCCCGGCTCGAAGGAGATGCCCGCCACGGCCTCCAGCGGCACGGTCAGCTCACCCAGCGTCTGGCGGACCAGATGGACCCCGCGCTCCCGGCCCGGGACGATGCGTATCGCGTCCCCGTCGAACGTCCACGTGCCGTCCTTCTGGAAGATCTCTGCCATGGGCGAATTCTCGCAGGCGGGGGGCGGCTTGGGCAGGCCGGGCGGGGGCGCGGGCGGTACGCGCCGCACCCCCGCCACCCCACGTCAGCCCACGAGCCCCAGCTCCCGGGCGATCAGCATCCGCTGGACCTCGCTGGTGCCCTCGCCGATCTCCAGGATCTTGGCGTCGCGCCACATCCGGGCCACCGGGTACTCGTTCATGAAGCCGTAGCCGCCGTGGATCTGGGTGGCCTCGCGGGCGTTGTCCACCGCGATCTCCGACGAGTAGAGCTTGGCCAGCGCCGCCTGCTTTTTGAACGGCTCGCCGTGCACCAGCCGGGAGGCCGCGTCCCGCCAGGCGAGGCGGGCGGTGTGGGCGCGCATCTCCATGTCGGCGATCTTGAACTGGATCGCCTGGTTGTCGCCGATCGGCCGGCCGAAGGCCCGCCGCGTCCGCGCGTACGTCAGCGACTCGTCGACGCAGCCCTGCGCCAGGCCGGTGGCCAGCGCGGAGATCGCGATCCGGCCCTCGTCGAGGATCCGCAGGAACTGGGCGTACCCGCGGCCCTCCTCGCCCAGCAGGTTGGCGCGCGGCACCCGGACGTCGGAGAAGGACAGCTCACGGGTGTCCGAGGCGTTCCAGCCGACCTTGGAGTAGGGGGCCGCGACGGTGAAGCCGGGGGTGCCCGACGGGACGATGATCGAGGAGATCAGCGGCTTGCCGTCCGGCGTGCGGCCGGTGACCGCGGTGACGGTGACGAGGGCGGTGATGTCGGTGCCCGAGTTGGTGATGAAGCACTTGGTGCCGTTGATGACCCACTCGTCCGTGGCCTCGTCCAGCCGGGCGGTGGTCCGGGTGCCGCCCGCGTCCGAGCCGCACTCCGGCTCCGTCAGCCCGAAGCCGCCCAGTATCTCGCCGGCGCACAGCCGGGGCAGCCACTCGCGCTTCTGCTCCTCGGTGCCGAAGCGGAAGATCGGCATCGCGCCCAGGGAGACGCCCGCCTCCAGGGTGATCGCCACGGACGAGTCGACGCGGGCCAGCTCCTCCAGGGCGATGCCCAGGGCGAGATAGTCGCCGCCCATCCCGCCGTACTCCTCGGGGAAGGGGAGGCCGAAGAGGCCCATGCGGCCCATGTCGCGGACGATCTCGTAGGGGAACTCATGGCGCTCGTAGAAGTCCCCGATCTTCGGGGCGATCACGTCGTGGGCGAACTCCTCGACGGTACGGCGGAGTTCCTCGTGCTCGGGGGTGAGGCGGTGGTCCAGCATGGCTCAGGACTCCTGGTGGGAGATGGCGCGGACGGTACGGGACGGGCTCGGCCGTCCCAGGTGGGCGGCCATCCACACGCTTGTGGCGGTGAGCCGGCCGAGGTCGACCCCGGTTTCGATCCCGAGGCCGTGGAGCATCCAGACGAGGTCTTCGGTGGCGAGGTTGCCGGTGGCGCTCTTCGCGTACGGGCAGCCGCCGAGGCCGCCCGCGGAGGCGTCCACGGTGGTCACGCCGTGGCGCAGGGCCGTGAGGGTGTTGGCCAGGGCCTGGCCGTAGGTGTCGTGGAAGTGCACGGCGAGGTGGTCGGTGGGGACGCCCGCCGCGGTGAACGCCGTGAGGAGGGCCGTGACGTGGCCCGGGGTCGCGACGCCGATGGTGTCGCCGAGGCTCAGCTCGTCGCAGCCCATCTCGTACAGGCGGCGGCCGACGTCCGCGACGCGCTCGATCGGGACCGGGCCCTCCCAGGGGTCCCCGAAGCACATGGAGAGGTAGCCGCGGACCCGGGCGCCCTCGTCCTTCGCGCGGCGGACCACCGGCTCGAACATGGCGAGCGACGCGTCGACCGTGCGGTTGAGGTTGGCCTTGGCGAACGACTCGGTGGCGCTGGCGAAGACCGTCACCTCGCGGGCGCCCAGGGCGAGGGCGCGGTCGAGGCCGCGCTCGTTGGGGACGAGGACGGGGAGGCGGACTCCGTTTTCGGCGAGCCCCTCGACCAGGGGCAGGAGTTCCTCGGCGTCCGCGAGCTGCGGCACCCACTCGGGGCGGACGAAGCTCGTCGCCTCGATCGTGCGCAGGCCCGCGTCGGCGAGGCGGCGGACGAAGTCCGCCTTCACCTCGACCGGGACGATCGCCTTCTCGTTCTGCAGACCGTCGCGGGGGCCCACCTCGTGGATCCGGACGCGGTCCGGGAGGGCGGGGTCCCGTACGGGCATGGGCAGGCCGTCGGTCGTCATGCTTCCTCCTGGGCGGGCTGGTCCGGGGCGACCACGGCCAGGACCTGGTCCATGGCGACCGTGCTGCCGGGGGTGACGTCCAGTTCCGTGACCGTGCCGTCGTGCGGGGCGGCGATGACGTGCTCCATCTTCATCGCCTCCACGACGAGCAGGCTCTGGCCGGCGGTGACCGTGTCCCCGACGGCCGCCTTCACGACGGTGACCGTGCCGGGCATGGGCGCGGTGAGCGCTCCGGCGTGCGCGGCGGCGCTCGCGCCTCCGGCGGCTACGGGGTCGTGGTCGAGGATGTGCCAGGTGTCGCCTTGGTGGGCCAGCCAGGCTCCGTCGGGGCTTATGACGAAGGGGGTGGTGCGGCCGTCGAGGTCGAGGGTGAGGTGGTGGGGGGCGGTGGGGAGGAGGCGGGCGCGGCGGGGGGCGCCTGCGGCGGGCTGTTCCCCAATCCCGCCCCTTCCCGAAACCGGGGGCAAGCCCCCGGACCCCCCGGTCGCCGCGCTCTGCTGCGCGGGCAGGCCGGCGGCGGGCGCCGTCACGCGGGCGGTGCTCGGGCCGGCCGCTGCCGCGCCGGCCGTACGGCCGCCGGGCGCAGTGGCGTCGTCCGCGGCGGCCACGCCGGCGCGCGGAGCGCCTGCGTCGCCCACGCGCTGCCCGCCGGCCGTGGCGCCTTCGGCGCCGCCCGCCGCCGGAGCGGGTGCGTCGGTGGTCCCGTGCGCCGCACGGTCCGTCGGGCTGCCCGTCGGAGCGGCGGCCATCCCGCCCGGCGCCGACGGCGCCGGGCTTCCGGACGCCTGGGTGCCGCTTGCGCCGGCCGTCGCGCCTCCCGCTGCCGCGCCGGCCGCCGCCTCAGGCGCCCCCGCGCCCTCAGGCGCGTCCACCAGCACCTCCGTCCCCGTTCCCGTCGCCGTCGTCCGGACCCGGACCGTGACCGGGTCGTGTCCGGGGACGCGGAAGTGGTGCGGTGTCCAGGCGGGGGTGCCGCCCAGGCGCCACCCGTCCGGGGTGGAGAACGGGTCCGTCCACGAAGCGGGGGCGGAGGCGGGGGACAAGGCCGCCTGCCGGGTCAGGGCCGCCGTCGTGTAGACCTCGGCCGGGACCGTGTCCGTCAGCAGCGACGGGCCGTCGCGGTCGACCAGGCCCGTGTCCAGGTCGCCCGAGACCACCGACGGGTGGGCCAGGAGGCGGCGGAGGAAGCCGGTGTTGGTCTCCAGGCCGAGGATGGTCGTGTCCGCCAGGGCGGCGCGGAGGCGGCGCAGGGCCGTCGCGCGGTCGGGGCCGTACGCGATGATCTTGGCGAGCATCGGGTCGTAGTCGGTGCCGACCTCCGTGCCCGGGAGCAGGCCGGAGTCGACGCGGACGCCCGGTCCCTCCGGTTCGCGCAGGGCCACGACCGTGCCGGCGGACGGGAGGAAGCCGCGGGCCGGGACCTCGGCGCAGACGCGGGCCTCGATGGCGTGGCCGGTGAGGGTCACCTCGTCCTGCGTGAAGGACAGGCGTTCGCCCGCCGCCGCGCGGAGCTGCCATTCCACCAGGTCCAGGCCGGTCACCAGCTCGGTCACCGGGTGCTCGACCTGGAGGCGGGTGTTCATCTCCATGAAGTAGTAGGCGGACGGGTCGCCGCCGGGGACGATGAACTCGACCGTGCCCGCGCCCGTGTAGCCGCAGGAGCGGGCCGCCTGGACGGCGGCGGCGCCCATCGCGGCGCGCGTGGCCTCGTCCAGGAGGACGCTCGGCGCCTCCTCGATGATCTTCTGGTGGCGGCGCTGGAGCGAGCACTCGCGCTCGCCGAGGTGGACGACGTTGCCGTGGCCGTCCGCGAGGACCTGGATCTCGATGTGCCGGGGGCGGTCGATCCACCGTTCCACCAGCAGCGTGTCGTCGCCGAAGGAGCTGCGCGCCTCGCGCCGGGCCGCCGCGATCTCGTCGGCGAGCAGCGCCTCGTCGCGGACCAGCCGCATGCCCTTGCCGCCGCCGCCCGCGGACGGCTTCAGCAGCACCGGCATGCCGATCTCCCGCGCCGCGTCGATCAGTTGGGCGTCGGTCAGGCCGCTGCCCGACGAGCCGGGGACGACCGGGACGCCCGCCGCCCGGACCGTCTCCTTCGCGCGGATCTTGTCGCCCATGAGGTCGATCGCGTCGGCCGGCGGGCCGATGAAGACCAGTCCGGCGTCGGCGCAGGCGCGGGCGAAGGCCGCGTTCTCGGCGAGGAAGCCGTAGCCGGGGTGGACGGCCCGGGCGCCGGACCGTTCCGCCGCGGCCAGCAGCCGTTCGACGGACAGGTAGCTCTCGGCGGCGGAGGCCGGGCCCAGGCGGACGGCCGTGTCGGCCTCGCGGACGTGCCGGGCGTCGGCGTCCGCGTCGCTGTACACGGCGACCGAGCGGATGCCCAGCTCCCGCAGGGTGCGGATGACCCGGACGGCGATCTCGCCTCGGTTGGCGACCAGGACACTCTCGAACATCGTCACGTCTCCTCTCACATCCGGAAGACGCCGTAGCCGGGCGCGTTCGGGTCGCGTTCGGGCAGGGGGGCGTTGGCGCAGGCGGTGAGGGCGAGGCCGAGGACCCGGCGGGTCTCCAGCGGGTCGATGACGCCGTCGTCCCACAGCCGCGCGGTCGCGTAGTAGGCGTTGCCCTGGGTCTCGTACTGCTCGCGGACGGGCGCCTTGAACGCCTCCTCGTCCTCCGCGCTCCACTCCTCGCCGCGCGCCTCCAACTGGTCGCGCTTGACGGTGGCGAGGACGGAGGCGGCCTGCTCGCCGCCCATCACGGAGATCTTGGCGTTGGGCCACATCCACAGGAAGCGGGGCGAGTAGGCCCGGCCGCACATCGAGTAGTTGCCGGCGCCGTACGAGCCGCCGATGACGACCGTCAGCTTGGGGACGCGGGCGCAGGCCACGGCCGTCACCATCTTGGCGCCGTGCTTGGCGATGCCGCCGGCCTCGTACTGCCGGCCGACCATGAAGCCGGAGATGTTCTGGAGGAAGACCAGCGGTATGCCGCGCTGGTCGCACAGCTCGATGAAGTGGGCGCCCTTCTGGGCGGATTCGGCGAAGAGGATGCCGTTGTTGGCGACGATGCCGACCGGGTGGCCGTGGATCCGGGCGAAGCCGGTCACCAGCGTCTGCCCGAACTCGGCCTTGAACTCGGCGAACCGCGAGCCGTCCACCACCCGCGCGATGACCTCGCGGACGTCGTAGGGCGTGCGGGAGTCGACCGGGACGACGCCGTAGAGCCCGGCGGGGTCGGCCTTGGGCTCCTCGACGGGCTCGACCCGCCAGGGCAGCGGCCCGCGGTCGCCGAGCGTCGAGACGATCGTGCGGACGATCCGCAGCGCGTGCGCGTCGTCCTCCGCGAGGTGGTCGGTGACGCCGGAGACCTTGGAGTGCACCTCGCCGCCGCCCAGCTCCTCGGCGGTGACGACCTCGCCCGTCGCGGCCTTCACCAGCGGCGGGCCGCCCAGGAAGATCGTGCCCTGGTCGCGGACGATCACGGCCTCGTCGCTCATCGCCGGGACGTAGGCGCCGCCGGCCGTGCAGGAGCCGAGGACGGCCGCGATCTGCGGGATTCCGGCGCCGGACATCCGGGCCTGGTTGTAGAAGATCCGCCCGAAGTGCTCGCGGTCCGGGAAGACCTCGTCCTGCATGGGCAGGAAGGCGCCGCCGGAGTCCACCAGGTAGAGGCAGGGGAGGCGGTTCTCCAGGGCGATCTCCTGTGCCCGGAGGTGCTTCTTGACGGTCATCGGGTAGTAGGTGCCGCCCTTGACCGTCGCGTCGTTGGCGACGATCACCACCTCGCGGCCCGAGACCCGGCCGATGCCCGCGATCACCCCGGCGGCGGGGGCCGCCCCGCCGTACATGCCGTCGGCGGCCAGCGGGGCCAGCTCCAGGAAGGGGGAGCCGGGGTCCAGCAGGGCGTCCACCCGGTCCCGGGGGAGCAGCTTGCCCCGCGCGGTGTGCCGGGCGCGGGCGCGCTCGCCTCCGCCCAGCCGGGCCGCCGCCAGCTTCTCGCGCAGCCGCGCGACGAGCTCGCGGTGCGCGGCCTCGTTGCCGCGCCAGCCTTCGGACGCCGGATCTGCGGCGCTGACCAGCGCCGGTGCCTGCTGCATGGACTCGAAGCTCCCTTGCTCCCGTGCCACGTGCGGTGAACCGACCGTTGCGGTTAATAACCGTTAACAGATCCTTTTCAGGTTAACGGCCGCTAACGGCGCTGTCTACAATTTGTTCGGTGACCCCTGTGAACCCAGCGCCCACCGCCCCCGCCGCCCCGGCCGCCCCCACCCGCCGCGAGCAGATCCTGCGCGAGGCCGCCCGCCTCTTCGCCGAGCGCGGCTTCCACGGCGTCGGGGTGGACGAGATAGGGGCCGCGGTCGGCATCAGCGGTCCCGGGCTCTACCGCCACTTCGCGGGCAAGGACGCGATGCTCGCCGAGCTGCTGGTGGGCATCAGCGGCCGGCTGCTGGCGAGCGGGCGGGAGCGCCGGGCCGCGGCGGAGGCGGCGGACGCCGGTCCCGCCGCCGTCCTGGACTCGCTCATCGACGGGCACATCGACTTCGCCCTGGACGACCGGGCGCTGATCACCCTGCACGACCGGGAACTGGGCCAGCTCCGCGACGTCGACCGCAAGCAGGTCCGCTCGCTCCAGCGGCAGTACGTGGAGCTGTGGGTCGAGGTCGTGCGCGCGCTGCACCCCGGGGTCACCGAGGACGACGCCCGGGCCGCCGTCCACGCGGTGTTCGGCCTGCTCAACTCCACCCCGCACCTCGGCCGCTCCGGCGGGCTGCCCGGCCGCGACGCCACCGCCGCGCTGCTCCGCCGGCTGGCGCACGGCGCGCTCGCGGCCCTCAGCGGTCCCGCCCGCCCCTGAAGTCACTCACGTCACCGACACGACCGGCCCCCGGCGGGATCTGGACAGTCCCGGAGACCGCCGGGTAGCTTTCGCTGAGCAAGCGCTCAGCCGACCGGGGGACGGTGGAACCGGCCCCGCCGAGGGGGTAGTTGTGCGTCGGACGGTGTTCAACGAGGACCACGAGGCGTTCCGGGAGACCATCCGCGCCTTCATCGCCGCGGAGGTCACCCCGTACTACGACGAGTGGCGCGAGGCCGGGCAGGCGCCGCGCGACTTCTACAAGAAGCTCGGCGAGCTGGGCGTCTTCGGCATCGAGGTCCCCGAGGAGTACGGCGGCGCCGGCGAGGCGAGCTTCAAGTACCAGGCCGTCATCACCGAGGAGTGCGCCCGCGCGGCCGTCAGCTTCGGCGGCAGCAGCGTGCACACCGCGCTCGTCCTTCCGTACCTGCTGAAGTACGCCACCGAGGAGCAGAAGCGGCGCTGGCTGCCGCCGTTCGTCAGCGGCGACATGATGACCGCCATCGCCATGACCGAGCCGGGCACCGGCTCCGACCTGGCCGGGATGAAGACCACGGCCAAGCTGTCCGCCGACGGCAGCCACTACGTCCTCAACGGCGCCAAGACCTTCATCACCGGCGGCGTGCTCGCCGACCGGGTGATCGTCTGCGCCCGCACCGCCCCGCCCACCCCCGAGGACCGGCGCGGCGGGATCACCCTCCTCTTCGTCGACACCCGCTCCGAGGGCTACGCGGTCGGCCGCAAGCTGGAGAAGCTGGGCCTGAAGACCTCCGACACCGCCGAACTCTCCTTCACCGACGTCAAGGTGCCCGTCGAGGACCGGCTCGGCGAGGAGGGCAAGGCGTTCTCCTACCTCGCGCACAACCTGCCGCAGGAGCGGCTGGGCATCGCCTTCTCGGCGTACGCGCAGTCCGCCGCCGCCGTGGAGTTCGCGCGGAAGTACGTGGCCGAGCGCACGGTCTTCGGGCAGCCGGTGGCGTCGTTCCAGAACACCAAGTTCGTCCTCGCCGACTGCAAGGCCGAGGTCGACGCCATGCAGGCCGTCGTCGACCGGGCGCTGGACGCGCACGACGCCCGCGAGCTGAGCGCCGCCGACGCCGCGTCCGCGAAGCTCTTCACCACCGAACGCGCCGCCGTGGTCATCGACAAGTGCCTCCAGCTGCACGGCGGTTACGGCTACATGATGGAGTACCCCATCGCGCGGCTGTACGCCGACACCCGGGTCAGCCGGATCTACGGCGGCACCAGCGAGGTCATGCGTTCCATCGTCGCCAAGTCGATGGGCCTCTGACCCTGTGAGAACGGAACGGCACCGCACGTGAACGAACCCCCGGCCCCGGCCCCCGCCCCGTTGCAGGACCTCCTCGACCTGCTCGACCTCGAACGGATCGAGGAGGACATCTTCCGCGGCACCAGCCGGCCCGCCCTGATCCCCCGCGTCTTCGGCGGCCAGGTCGCCGCCCAGGCGCTGGTCGCGGCCGGCCGGACGGTCCCGGACGACCGCTTCCCGCACTCCCTGCACGCCTACTTCCTGCGGGCGGGCGACCCCGGCGCGCCCATCGTCTACACGGTGGACCGCATCCGCGACGGCCGCTCCTTCACCACCCGCCGCGTGGTGGCCGTCCAGCGCGGCCGGCCGATCTTCCACCTCTCGGCGTCCTTCCAGCTCCACGAGGAGGGGCTGGAGCACCAGGAGCCGGCCCCGCCCGCGCCCGACCCGCTCACCCTGCCGACCGCCGCCGAGCTGCTGCCCCGGTACGCCGACCGGTTCGCGGGCCCGGACGTCGTCGAGCGGCTGCTGGAGGCCCGGGCCGCCGTCGACCTGCGGTACGTCGGCGACCCGCCGTTCGCCCGGTACGGGGAGCCGCGCGAACCGCGGTCGCAGGTGTGGTTCCGCACCAACGGCAAACTCGCCGACGACCCGCTGCTCCACGTCTGCCTGGCCACCTACGTCTCCGACATGACGCTGCTCGACTCCGTCCTGCTCGCCCACGGCCGCGGCGGCTGGGTGGTCGGCGACGTCGTCGGCGCCAGCCTGGACCACGCCATGTGGTTCCACCGGCCGTTCCGCGCGGACGAGTGGCTGCTCTACGACCAGGAGAGCCCCACCTCCCAGGGCGGTCGGGGGCTGGCCCGCGGCCGGATCTTCACGGAGGGCGGGGAGTTGGCGGTGTCGGTGATCCAGGAGGGGCTGGTGCGGATTCCGCGGACGTGGGACTGAGGCGCCGTCGGTTTCCCCGTACGCTCTTCGGCGTAGGAGGGGAGAACTCATGCGCAACATCCTGCTGATGGCCGCGGGAGCCGTCGTCATCGTCCTGACGGTCCTGGTGATGTTCTTCTGGCACCAGTGGCTCGTGGACCAGACGGGCGGCTCCCGGTTCGCCTTCGGCCTCGCCGGGCGCGCCTTCGAGTTCGGGGCGCTGTACGGGGGGTCGTGGCTGTGCGTCCGGGGCTGGAACGGGCGGACGGCCTGACCGCGGTGGGGACTTGGCCCCGGTCCCTCCCCCAGAGGGGGCACCCCCTCTGGGGGAGGGACCGGGGAAGCTCACACCGCCCGCACCCCCGCCGCGTCCAGCAAGTACGCCGTCATCGGCTCGTAGAACCGCGGGTCGACGACATGGTCGTCGAGCGGTACCGCCACCCTCAGCAGCCCCTCCGCCTCCGCCAGGAACAGCGCCGGGTCGTTGCAGTCCGCGAAGCCGACCGTGTCGATGCCGTACTGCGCCGCGCACCCGGCCCACCCGTGGTCGGCGACCACCAGGTCGGGCAGTGGGCGGCCCTCGCGCGCCAGCGCGTCCAGGACCGCCGCCATCGGGGCGGGGGAGTGGGTGTGCCACAGCGTGGCCCCGCGTTCGAACACCGCCACGTCCGCGACCTGGTACACCGCGCCCTCGTCCGCCCGCGGCACCCCGGGTACGGAGACGATCTCGCAGCCGGCGGCGCGCAGGCCCGCGGCCGTCGCCCGGTGCACGTCCAGCAGGCCGCCGGGGTGGCCGGTGGCGAACAGCACCCGCTGCCGCGCCTCCGCCGCCTTGCGCAGGAACGAGGCCGCCCGCTCCAGCGCGGCGATCGTCAGTTCCGGGTCGATGGTGTCCTGCCCGGTCCGCAGCGCGGGGTCGTCGCTGACCCCGCAGCGCTCGGCCATGACGGCCAGCACGTCCTGCTCGTCCTTCCAGCGGTCGCCCAGCTCCACGCCCAGCCAGTACGACCGGTCGCCGTGCGCGAGTTTGCGGTAGTGGTCGAGGCTGTTCTGGCGGGGCGTCGCGACGACTCCCGCGATGCGCGTCCGGACGAGGTGGTCGAACAGCTCGGCTCGGCTGGGTACGGTCTGCGGCGTCGGCATGGCTGCATTCTTCCCGCCCGCCGAGCCCCCGTCTCCCCCCGCCCGCGATGGACGTCGTGTCCATAAGCGGCACCCGGACCCACAATTCCGTACATGTGCGGAACCCCGGCCCCTGCCTACCCTCGGGAACGTCCCAGGCAGCGATCCGAGAGGCTCCCCGCATGACCACCGACGCCCCCCGTGAACCGCGCGGCCCCGTCGACTCGTCCCGCATCCCGCGTTACGCCGGGCCGGCGACCTTCGCCCGGCTGCCGCGGCTCGACGAGGTCGGCACGGCCGACGTCGCCGTCGTCGGCGTGCCCTTCGACACCGGCGTCTCCTACCGCCCCGGCGCCCGCTTCGGCGGCAACGCCATCCGCGAGGCGTCCCGGCTGCTGCGCCCCTACAACCCGGCGCAGGACGCGTCGCCGTTCGCCCTCGCGCAGGTCGCGGACGCCGGTGACATCGCCGCCAACCCGTTCGACATCAACGAGGCCGTCGAGACGATCGAGGCCGCGGCCGACGACATCCTCGGCACCGGCGCCCGCATGATGACGCTCGGCGGCGACCACACCATCGCGCTGCCGCTGCTGCGCTCGGTCGCCAAGAAGCACGGCCCGGTCGCGCTGCTGCACTTCGACGCGCACCTGGACACCTGGGACACCTACTTCGGCGCCGAGTACACCCACGGCACCCCGTTCCGCCGGGCCGTCGAGGAAGGCATCCTCGACACGTCCGCCCTCTCCCACGTCGGCACCCGCGGCCCGCTGTACGGCAAGCAGGACCTGACCGACGACGAGAAGATGGGCTTCGGCATCGTCACCTCCGCGGACGTCTACCGCCGCGGCGCCGACGAGGTCGCGGACCAGCTCCGCCAGCGCATCGGCGACCGCCCGCTGTACATCTCGATCGACATCGACTGCCTCGACCCGGCGCACGCCCCCGGCACCGGCACCCCCGAGGCCGGCGGCATGACCTCCCGCGAGCTGCTGGAGATCCTGCGCGGCCTGTCCTCCTGCAACCTGGTCTCCGCGGACGTCGTCGAGGTCGCGCCCGCCTACGACCACGCCGAGATCACGGCCGTGGCCGCGTCCCACACCGCGTACGAGCTGACGACGATCATGTCGCGGCAGATCGCGGCCGCCAGGTCGGGTCGGTAGGCACAGTGCGGCCGCCAGGCCGGGTCGGTAGGCGCAGCCCGGCCGCCCGGCCGGACGCGTAACGAGGAGCGGCCCATCGGGCGGCGGCGGTACCACCGCCGCCGCCCGATAGCACGAGAGCGGCGTAAAAGCGGCGTAAGACAGGACCCGCCGGGCGACAAGAGCCCGTAAGGGAGCGGTCACCCGGCGTGTCCGACCCGGTTGGGTGGGTGGTCGTCCACCCCGCCGCGACCGTGAAGGCCACCCCTCTGATGCTGCGCCTGCTCCCCGAACAGGAAGTCACCCCACCGTGCCCCGCCCCGCCCGCGGGAGGGCGGCGCCGGCACCGGCGGGTGGCCGGGGGCGCCGTCGAACCGCGGCAGCTGCTCGCCTCCCTCCCGGACGCCGTCCGCAAGCTGGACCCCCGGGTGATGGTGCGTAACCCGGTGATGTTCGTGGTGGAGGTCGGCTCCGTCCTCACCACACTCTCCGCCGTCCTCTCCCCGTCGGTCTTCGCCTGGCTGATCAACTGCTGGCTGTGGCTCACCGTCGTCTTCGCCAACCTCGCCGAGGCCGTCGCCGAAGGGCGTGGCAAGGCGCAGGCGGAGACCCTGCGCCGGACCCGGAGCGCGACCGTCGCCCGCCGGCTGCGGTCCTGGCGTGTCGGCATGGGCCGGGACGACTGGGAGGAACAGCGGGTTCCGGCGGCCGACTTGAGGCCGCAGGACTTCGTGGTGGTCGAGGCCGGCGAGACCGTCCCGGGCGACGGCGAGGTCGTCGAGGGCGTCGCCGCCGTCGACGAGTCGGCGGTCACCGGCGAGTCCGCCCCGGTGATCCGCGAGGCCGGCGGCGACCGCTCGGGCGTCACCGGCGGTACGACGGTGCTCTCCGACCGGATCGTCGTCCGGATCACCTCCCGCCCCGGACACACCTTCCTCGACCGCATGATCGCGCTCGTCGAGGGCACCACCCGGCAGAAGACCCCCAACGAGCTGGCCCTCAACATCCTGCTCGCGTGCCTGACGGTCATCTTCATCCTCGCGGTGGTGAGCCTCCAGCCCATGGCCGGCTGGGCGGGCGCCGAGCAGAGCATCACCGTGCTCGTCGCCCTCCTGGTCACCCTCATCCCCACCACCATCGGCGCACTGCTCTCCGCGATCGGCATCGCGGGCATGGACCGGCTGGTCCAGCGCAATGTGATCGCCCTGTCCGGACGGGCCGTGGAGGCCGCGGGGGACGTCAACACCCTGCTCCTCGACAAGACCGGCACCATCACCCTCGGCAACCGGCGGGCGGACTCCTTCGTCCCCGTCAAGGGCGTCCCCCGCGAGCTGCTCGCCGACGCCGCCCAGCTCGCCTCGCTGTCCGACGGGACCCCGGAGGGCCGCTCGATCGTCGAGCTGTCGCGGCGGCAGGGCGTCCACCGCGACGAGGCCGACTTCGCGCACGGCCGGTTCGTGCCGTTCTCCGCGCAGACGAGGATGAGCGGCGCCGACTTCGCCCACGACGGCGAGTTCTGCCGCATCCGCAAGGGCGCGGCCTCGGCGGTCATCCACTGGGTCGTCCGACGCGGCGGCGAGGTCCCCGCCGACGCCCGCTGGATCGCCGACTCCATCGCGGCCGGAGGCGGCACCCCTCTGCTCGTCGCCCTGGAGGACCAGGGCGGGACGCGGATCCTCGGCGCCGTCCACCTCAAGGACGTCGTCAAGCCGGGCATCGCCGAGCGCTTCGCCGAACTGCGTGCCATGGGCATCAGGACCGTGATGGTGACCGGGGACAACCCGCTCACCGCCAAGGCGGTCGCGGCGGAGGCCGGCGTGGACGACTACCTGGCCGAGGCCACCCCCGAACGCAAGCTGGCGCGCATCCGCGAGGAGCAGGCGGGCGGCAACCTGGTGGCGATGACCGGCGACGGGACGAACGACGCGCCCGCGCTGGCCCAGGCGGACGTCGGCGTGGCCATGAACACCGGCACCTCCGCCGCCAAGGAGGCCGGGAACATGGTGGACCTCGACTCCAACCCCACCAAGCTGATCGAGATCGTCGAGGCGGGCAAGCAGCTGCTCATCACCCGCGGGGCCCTCACCACCTTCTCCATCTGCAACGACGTCGCCAAGTACTTCGCGATCGTCCCCGCCATGTTCGGCGGGGCGGCGGGCTACGAGGGGCTGGGCCACCTCAACGTCATGGGCCTGCACAGCCCGTCCTCGGCCATCGCCTCGGCGATCGTCTTCAACGCCCTGGTGATCGTCGCGCTCATTCCGCTGGCCCTGCGCGGAGTGCGCTACGCCCCCTCGTCCGCACACGACCTGCTCCGCCGCAACCTCGGCATCTACGGCCTGGGCGGCCTCGTCGCCCCCTTCCTCGGCATCAAGGCCATCGACCTGCTGATCCAGTACGTGCCGGGCATGTGATCCCCGTCGGTCCCCCGCCGGTCCCTTCGCCGGTCCCTTCGCGCGGTCCCTTTGTTGCGGCGGGATGAAATCCGCCGCCCCCGGCGTTTGCGCCTCTCGGTAAGGCGTACGAGGCGGGAGGACCCGGGTGGCGGAGAAGGCGGAGCGACGCGCGGACATACGCGCGGAGGGACGGACGGAGGGGCCGGGCTGGGCCAGGCGGCTCGCCGGGTACTGCTGGCGGTACCGGCGCGCGGTGCTGCTGGCCCTGGGCTCCTCGCTGGGCGGCATGGCCGTCACGGCGCTCGTCCCGCTCATACCCAAGGTGATCATCGATGACGTCATCGGTGGTCACCACCGCTCCCTGGCCCCCTGGGCCACCCTGCTGATCGTCGCCGCGGCCGTTGTCTACGGCCTCACCTACGTCCGCCGCTACTACGGCGGCCGGCTCGCCCTCGACGTCCAGCACGACCTGCGCACCGAGATGTACGCGTCCATCGCCCGGCTGGACGGCAAGCGGCAGGACGAGCTCTCCACCGGCCAGGTCGTCGGCCGGGCCACCAGCGACCTCCAGCTGATCCAGGGCCTGCTGTTCATGCTGCCGATGATGATCGGCAACGTTCTGCTGTTCCTGATCTCGCTCGTGGTGATGGCGGTCCTCTCGCCGCTGCTCACCGTCGTCGCCCTCGCCGTCGCCCCCGCCCTGTGGTTCCTCGCCTCCCGCAGCCGTACCAAGCTCTTCCCCGCCACCTGGTACGCCCAGGGGCAGGCCGCCGCCGTCGCCGGCGTGGTGGACGGCGCGGTCGGCGGCGTCCGGGTCGTCAAGGGCTTCGGGCAGGAGGCCCAGGAGGCCGGGAAGCTCCGCAAGGTCAGCCGGCGGCTGTTCGCCGGGCGGCTGCGCACGGTCCGGCTCAACTCCCGCTACACCCCGGCCCTCCAGGCCGTCCCCGCGCTCGGCCAGGTGGCCATGCTCGCGCTCGGCGGCTGGCTGGCGACCCGCGGGCAGATCACCCTCGGCACGTTCGTCGCCTTCTCCACCTACCTCGCGCAGCTCGTCGGCCCGGTCAGGATGCTGACGATGATCCTCACCGTGGGCCAGCAGGCCCGCGCCGGCGTCGAACGCGTCCTGGAACTGATCGACACCGAGCCCGTCATCGACGAGCGCCCCGACGCCCACGAACTGCCCGCCGACGCCCCCGCGACCGTCGAGTTCGACGACGTCTCGTTCGGCTACGACCCCGCGCGGCCCGTCCTCGACGGCGTCACCCTGCGGATCGAGCCCGGCGAGACGGTCGCCGTCGTCGGCGCCTCCGGCAGCGGCAAGTCCACGCTGTCCCTGCTGCTCCCGCGCTTCTACGACGTGACGTCCGGCGCCGTCCGGATCGGCGGGCACGACGTCCGCGACCTCACCCACGCCTCGCTGCGGGCCGCGATCGGCCTGGTGCCGGAGGACAGCTTCCTGTTCTCCGACAGCGTCCGCGACAACATCGCCTACGGCCTCCCCGGTGCCACCGACGAGCAGGTGCGCGCCGCCGCCCGGGCCGCGCAGGCCGACGGCTTCATCTCCGCGCTCCCGGAGGGCTACGACACCAAGGTCGGCGAGCAGGGACTCACCCTCTCCGGCGGCCAGCGGCAGCGCATCGCCCTCGCCCGCGCGATCCTCGCCGACCCCCGGCTGCTCCTCCTCGACGACGCCACCTCGGCGGTCGACGCCCGCGTCGAGCACGAGATCCACGAGGCGCTGCGCGGCGTGATGGCCGGCCGGACGACGCTGCTGATCGCCCACCGGGCGTCCACCCTCGGCCTCGCCGACCGCATCGCGGTGCTGGACGGCGGCCGGCTGGTGGACGTCGGCACGGCGGACGAGCTCCAGGAGCGGTGCGCCCTCTACCGGCGGCTGCTGACCGACCCCGACGAGCTGGGCGGCGTCGCCAAGGACCCGGCGGGCGCGACGGAACCGCCCGTCGACACCGTCGAGGACGCGGTGGACGGCCGGGTGGACGGCGTCACGCCCGCGCTGTGGAACCGGGACGGCCTGGCGGACGAGGACGATCCGCACGGCTCTCTCACCGGCATGCCCGCCACCCCCGAACTGCTCGCCAAGGTCGCGGCCCTGCCGCCGGCCACCGACACCCCGGACATCGACGAGGAGCGGGCCGCCCGGCCCGAGGAGGCGTACGGACTGCGGCAGTTGCTGCGCGGCTTCGGCGCGCCGCTGGCGCTGAGCCTGCTGCTGGTGGCCGTGGACGCGGTGGCGGGGCTGCTGCTGCCGGTCCTGATCCGGCACGGCATCGACCAGGGCGTGGAGCGGATGGCGCTCGGCGCGGTGTGGGCGGCCTCCGGGCTGGCGCTGCTGGTCGTCGTCGCCCAGTGGGCGGCCCAGGTCGGCGAGACCCGGATGACGGGCCGGACCGGCGAACGCGTCCTCTACAGCCTCCGGCTGAAGATCTTCGCGCAGCTCCAGCGCCTCGGCCTGGACTACTACGAGCGGGAACTCACCGGCAAGATCATGACCCGGATGACGACGGACGTGGACGCCCTGTCCTCGTTCCTCCAGACCGGTCTCGTCACGGCCGTCGTCTCCGTCCTCACCTTCCTCGGCATCCTCGTCGCGCTGCTCGTCATCGACGTGCAGCTGGCCCTGGTGGTCTTCGCGACGCTGCCGCTGCTCGTCGTGGGCACGGTCTTCTTCCGGCGGCAGAGCGTCAAGGCGTACGAACTCGCCCGGGAGCGGGTCGGCCTGGTCAACGCCGACCTCCAGGAGAGCGTCGCCGGGCTGCGGATCGTCCAGGCGTACCGCCGCGAGGAGGCGGGCGCCGACCGGTTCGCCGAGCGGAGCGACGGCTACCGGCGGGCGCGGGTGCGCGGGCAGTGGCTGATCTCGGTCTACTTCCCCTTCGTCCAGCTCCTGTCGTCGGTGGCGTCGGCGGCGGTACTGATCGTCGGCGCGGGCCGGGTGGACGACGGGACGCTGACGACGGGTGCGCTGGTCGCGTACCTCCTCTACATCGATCTCTTCTTCGCCCCCGTGCAGCAGCTCTCGCAGGTCTTCGACGGCTACCAGCAGGCCACGGTCTCGCTGGGCCGCATCCAGGCGCTGCTGCGGGAGCGGACGTCCACGCCGGCGGCGGAGGATCCGCGTCCGGTGGGGAGGCTGCGCGGGGAGATCGCCTTCGACGATGTGCACTTCCGCTACGGCTCGGCGGACGGGACCGGTGAGAGGGCGCAGGCCCTCAGCGGCATCCGCCTGACCATCCCGGCCGGGCAGACCGTCGCGTTCGTCGGCGAGACCGGCGCGGGCAAGTCCACGCTGGTGAAGATGGTCGCGCGGTACTACGATCCGACGTCGGGGGCGGTCCTGGTGGACGGCCACGACCTGCGGGACCTGGACCCGGTGGCGTACCACCACCGGCTGGGCGTCGTCCCGCAGGAGCCCTACCTCTTCCCCGGCACGGTCCGGGACGCCATCGCCTACGGCCGGCCGGACGCGACCGACGCGGAGGTGGAGGCGGCGGCACGGGCGGTGGGCGCCCATCCGATGATCGCGACACTGGACGGCGGCTATCTGCATCCGGTGGCCGAGCGCGGACGCAACTTGTCCGCCGGTCAGCGCCAGTTGATCGCCTTGGCGCGTGCGGAACTCGTCGATCCGGACATCCTGCTCCTGGACGAGGCGACGGCCGCCCTCGACCTCGCCACGGAGGCGCTGGTCAACGAGGCCACGGACCGCCTGGCGGGGCGCCGGACGACGCTCGTCGTCGCCCACCGCCTGACGACGGCGGCGCGGGCGGACCGGGTCGTCGTCCTGGACCGGGGCCGGGTCGTGGAGGACGGCACGCACGCCGAACTGCTGGCGCTGGGCGGCCGGTACGCGGAGCTGTGGCGCACGTTCGCGGGCGGCGCGGGCCGGGAGGAGGCGCTGGGGGTGGGGGCCTGACGGGCTTGACGGCCTCTATGGATCGGAGGGCGTCATGGCGTCGCCTCTAGGCTGACGCCATGACGTCACACCCGCACCAGCCGTTGCTGCGCCTGCTGTCCGACACCCACGTCCCCGCCGAAGTCCGGCACGCCTTCGGGTACCTCCGCCCGGTGGCGGAGGGGCTGGTGGAGGGCATCGCCCTCGACACCCCCGACTCGGTCGTGCTCCTGGACGACAAGGGCGTGGCGGCGGACGGCGACCCGGCGGCCCTGCGCGCGGCGGCCCGCGCCAACCTCGCGGCGCTCCCGATGGGCCACGACCGGCTGGACCGCCCCGACGGGACGGTCCTGTACATCGTGGGCGCGGGTTCGCCGCACGCCGCGAGCAAGATCCTCGTCCTGGACGAACTGGTCCGCGAGGTGACCGGGCAGGCGCCGCCGCCCGGGGGCGTCCTGGTGACCGTGCCGAGCCGGCACAACCTCGCCTTCCACCCGGTCGTGGACGGGACGGTGGTCAGCGCCGTCAACGACCTGGCGGCCTTCGGCCTCGGCGCGTACCAGGACAACCCCGACACGTGCCTCTCGCCGCGCGTCTACTGGTGGCGGGACGGCGTCCTGACCTCGCTGACCGTGATCGACCACGACACACGGCAGTTCTCGATCCGACCGCCGGAGGAACTCCTGGCGACCATGCGGAGGTTGGCCGGCGCCTGAGGGCGACGAGCCGGGGAAGCGGAGGCCCGTCTTCCGAACTATCCGCAGGATTACCGGAGATCGTGGATCGGGGGTGGGGCACAGGCCCGGCAATTCACCTCTTGTAGGCACTCTGTCGGTACGCCATGATCGCCCAATGGGCGCTCTTCGCCCCTCAGGCGGTGCGGAGGTCCCAAAGCGCCGCCCTGACACGCGACTTCGTGTCTCCGGGAATCCTTCGCTGATGAGGAGTGATGGGCAGCATGCGCGGTTTAGGAACGGCGAGAACACGTCCCGGCGGGCGCGGACGGCACAGACGCTTGCGCGGCAATTACCTCGTCGCGTTCGCCTTGGCGATGGCGTTGATAGTGGGCGGGGCCGCGGAACCCGCCGTGGCGCTGGGGCGCGCCGAGACATCCGGTGAGGCGTGCGGCGCGCACGCCACGTCCTTCACCGTCGAACAGAACGCGCCCGTGACGCTCCGGATGGGCTGCGCCCGTGACGCCGGGATGCTCCGGACGCTGGGGAAGAACGATGACGACCTGATCATCGCCCTCGATTTCCACGTTCCCCCCGAGGGCCAGGATCGGCTGGACAAGGTCAAGTCGGACTGGGCCGACTCGATCCGTGCCGACCAGGACGCGGGCATGACCGTGGGCCAGTCGGTGGCCAAGCGGCTCCAGCGGAACAGCGTGGGGATCTACCCCCCGAAGGACTGGAGCGCCACCACTGACCTCGACGGGCGCGTGGTCTCCGTCGAGGACAGCCTCGTGTTCGTGATCGCCAGGGACAAGGTCGGTACCACGGCGAACTGGTGGCAGAAATGGATAGCCAGTGGTGTCGCTCTCGGCGTCACCATTGTCTCCGGAGCCGCGTGCCTGCTCGCGTTCAACGTGGGGGCTCCGGCGGCGGCCCCGGTATGCGGAGCGGTGAGCGGGGCGCTGGGCTCACTCGTCGGTGAGCTGATGAACGCCTATTTCGACGGCCGTTCGCTGGGCGACGCCGACGTGTGGATGGAGGCGCTCGCCGTCGCGATGTGGGGCGGCGTCAGCGGCGGCCTCGGCGGCCAGCTGCTGAAATGGGCCTCCACGGGAACCACTTCCCTGATAACGAATGCGCAGAGAAGCCTGCGAGGCTTGATGACGAAGCTGGGGAACATGGGCAATGTCCTCGGCTTCATGGCCGACCGAATCGAGGGCATGGCGCCGAGACTGCTCGAGAACCTGCAAAGGCTTTCCCGCGGCGTCGGACAGTCCAAGGTGCCGCTGAAGGTCATGGTGGTGGGCGATTCGATGACCCAGGGCTACGAAGGGGACTGGACCTGGCGCTACCGCCTGTGGGAATGGTTCAAGAAGGAGCACATCGACGTCGACTTCGTCGGCCCGTACGAGGGAACCCGGCCGCAGGAGGCCCCCAAGGCCCCGTCCGTGCCGCGACTCCAGGGGGAACCCCAGCCGCCGGCCGAGAGCGCTCCGATCACTACGGGCGGGTACGCCGCCGGGGTCGCGCCGGACTTCGACACCGACCACTTCGCGGTCTGGGGCCGTCAGGCGGCGCAGGACAAGAAGCTGATCGCCGAGCAGGTGGCGAAATACCAGCCCGACATGCTGCTGGTGGGGCTCGGATTCAATGACATGGGCTGGTTCGTCAGTGGCCCGGAAGGCACGCTGGACAGTATGCGGACGCTGGTCGACCAGGCCCGCGCCGTCAAACCGGATCTCAATTTCGCCCTGGCCAATGTTCCGCAGCGGACGTTCATCGGCGGCCGGGACGACCTGCCGGTGAACACCGACAAATACAACAGCATGCTCGCGGCCGCGATCCCGAAGTGGAGTACCGACAAGTCCCGCGTGGCCCTGGTCGACTGGGCCCGCAACTACAGCTGCGACAGGGACAGATGCCATGCCGGTTACGACGGGCTGCACCCCAACGCCCTGGGCGAATACCAGATCGCCCAGGCATTCGTGCGCACCTTGCACGACAGCTACGGTCTCGGCAGGGAACTGGTCAGCTTCCCCACGCACATCCCCGAACGGCCGGCGCTCGCGCCGGGCACGATCTGGATCGACTCCGGACCGAGCGGAATCACCCTGAACTGGAAACCGGTCTACGGCGCCCGCGGTTACACCGTCCGGCACCGGATCAAGGGTTCCGGCACCTGGAACGAGACGCCGGTCAGAGCGCCCCGCTTCGACACCACCTGGACCCTCGACGGCTGGGAGTGGGAATACCAGGTCCGCACCGACAACGCGGACGACGGGAAGTCCGGGTGGTCCGGGACGTTCAGCGCCACCGCGCACCCGAAGACCGCCCCGGCGCCGAAGAAGATCGTCACCCGCGCCGCCGCCACCGGCGTGGACGTCTCCTGGGACGCGCCGACCGGCCCGTACACCGACTCGATCGACCGGTACGAGATCATCACCTGGGACAGGGACACCCCCGGGGCGTTCATCAACAGCACCGCGGTCAGGGGGACCTCAGCGCACATCGACGGGTTGATCCCGGGCCACCACTACCTCGTCGCGGTGGTCACGTGGAACGCCGCCGGCGGTGGGATGCCGGGCGTCGCCCGTTCCGTCACCGTCGGCGCCGGGACACCACCGGCCCCCGGCGACTTGAAGGTCACCTCCACCGACCCCACCACCGTGCAGTTGACCTGGGCCGGGTCCCGCCAGGCCGCCGGCTACCGCGTCTGGGTCCGTAACATCAACAGCGACAGCCCGTCCAAGGCCGACGAGTACGTCACCAACGAGACCAGCCGGGGCATCGCCTACCTGTTCCCCGGCGTCTGGAACTACGAATTCTGCGTCACCGCCATCAACGGCGAAGCGGAGTCCGGCAAGTCCAACTGCGTGATCGCGCCGCGGCCTCCATCGAAAGACAAGGCCACGGCCTCGCCAACGGCCCCCAAGAAGCCGGGCAACCCACTCTCCGCCCTGATCCGGGCACCCCGGACCCCGGCCGCGTCGGCCGGGTAGCCCCACCGGACGAGACGGCTGCCGCGCCCACCGGGGCGGGGTGAATCCTGCGCCTGGGCGCACGATTCATCCCGCCCGGCGTTCGAGGACAACCGCGCGGAGCCCTTGCGGCCGTCGTCCTTGGGAAGTAGTGATACCGCCCCTCTGCCTTCAGCTCGGTCGCAGGAGGCGTCTCGTACGCTCGGATGGGCACCGAGCGGCTATGGCGATCACGTGCTCAGGGCGTGCCGCGCCTGACTGATGAGCCGCTGCGCGTCGGATCCGAACGCTGCGGACTCACGCAGCGTGCGCCAGGTGCGTAGGTGAGTGGTGAGACTGTCGGTGTCGTCCAGCCATAGCTCCGCGTCCCAGGTCTCTACGATCACCTGGCGGTCATCGTAGATCCAGAAACCGACCCCGGGCGGGACCTTCAGAGTTGCTCTGAGAGGCACGATCCCGAGTTCGACCGTGTCGAGTCCGGCGACCTCCAGGAGCCGGTCGAGCTGGCCCGCAAGGACGGAGGGCGGGCAGATTCGGGTGTGCAGTACCGCCTCCCATAGCAGTACGTGGTAGCGCTTGCCCGAGTCGTAGAGCCCCGACTGTCGATTCATGCGGGCCTGTACCGCCTCTTCGACGTTGCGCTGGGACCGGTGGAGTTCGGTGAAGCTGGTCAGAATGGCTCGTGCGTAGTCGGGCGTCTGGAGGACTCCTACGATCCAGGACGATTCCCAGGCGCGCAGAACGGCCGAGTTCGCCTGTGCCTCATTGTGCACTTCCTGAACTGCACGTTGGCCCGCTGCGAGTTGGCGCCGCATGGAATGCCCTTCGGTCGTGGGTTGAGGGTCTACGTGGCTCGTGAGTCCGCCGCGGGGCGGTCAGAATTCGATGTCGGCCTTTTGAGCGAGCCTGACGAGCCGCGGGTTGCTCCGCTTGTGCAGCGTCGTCAGGACTCGGATGAGTTCCTGGCTGGTGGGGTGCACTTTCGCCATCTGGGGAGCGATGCTCCAAGCCTTCTCCAGGTCCTCAAGGGCTCCGTCCCGGTCGCCCAACGCCAATTTGGAGCGAGCGGTGTTCATGTACATCGGGCTGGTGCGCGTGGCGGGAAGCCTCAAGGGCCGTCGTGCCGGGTCTTTGGTGAGGTCCCGCATGACCGCGATGGCGTCGGCGTACCTCCGGAGGTCACTGCACGTCGCGACGACGTGGATGGCGGTGTTCTGCGGGCCGAAGTGGATCCCGCCGATCCCGCCGGCGCGGCAGACATCCCGGTCGAAATCCTCGGCGAGAACCCAAGCGCTGTCGATGTGGCGGTCGGCCGTACGCTTGTCTCCCAATCGCCCGGCCAGTGTCAGTCCCCGAAGGTGCAGGGTTCCCAGCGCGTAGGAGCGCTCGAACCCGGTGGCGTCTCCCCGCTCCACTTGAGTGATGGCGCGGTCCACGACGGCCAGGCCGTCTTCGAATTCTCCGTGATTCAGATAGACCCCGGCTTCGTCCCTGGCGGCGACCGCCAGTGTCACCGGGTCGGCTTGCTGTGCGGCGATCTTCTGCTTGGTGACCGCCAGGTCGGCCAGGGTCATCCAACGGTGACGTGCGGCAAGCCAGTAGACGCACGAGTATGCCTCCGCCACCATGGCCCACGCCTCCGGAGTTCCCATCCTGTGCGCGTGGTTCGTCACCTCCGACACAAGCGGCGGGAGTTTCAGCAACACCTGGGTCAGGTCGGCCTTCCCGCGGATCTCGGCCATCTCGGCCAACGCTGCCTTGAGCTGCTCCGGACTCGCAGTGGACTCGGCCGGGAGATCGAATCGTCGAATTGCCGAATTCAGGGCCTTCAGTGAGTCCTCGGCGCCGACAACCGGTGTGGATCCCAGGACCACTTCAAGGCTGACGCCGAATGCGCGCGCCAGCGCGGCAGCCACGCCCTGGGTCAGCGTCCGCTCGCCGCGTTCGATCTTTCCGATATGCGGCCTGGACAGCCCGGCGCGCCGTGCCAGTTCCTCCTGCTTCCAGCCGCGTTCGTCCCGGAGCATCCTCACGTTCGCTCCCGGCCCCGGAACCTCAATGATCGCGCTCATATTGCCCGGCTTTCGAATCGACGTTCGCCGTTGCCATGATCCAACAACGGGCGCCCCTGGCAAGGCGTTTGGGTACCCGCTGGGTACCCCAAACCCCTGTCCTCCGACGTTACACAGGTCCAACCTGACAGTGCCCGATCACCGACGGTGACTCTGTCGTTTGATGAGCGCCCACGAGCAGGTCTTGCGGAGGTTCGAACGTATGACGCACATGCCCTTCGGGGTCGGAGCGCGGCCCGCGCTCGTGCCCAACCCGCGCGTGCCGTGCGCGGCATGCACGCGGATCGCCGACGCGCGGTATGCCGCCGAGCGCGTGGGTGAATGGAAGCGCGTGGAACTGCTGCGTCGGGAGGGGCTGCGGCACGGGGACGAGGTGCACCGTGGTTGACGACTGGATTCCTCAACCGCTCGAACTCATCCTCGACACCGAGCTCGACCGGTTCGGCGTCGTCGTCGGGTGGGATCAGGACACCCGGCAGATCACCCTCCGCCCCCTCGGCGGCGGCCGGACCTGGCGGCCCACGCGCTACCGCCGCGCCACCACCACCGACAAGCTTCGCGCCCGCGTGAGCGAGCTGAATCGGGAGGGGCGGCGGGGATGGTGACCGCCGCAGGGAGCGGTGGTGATTCCCCGCCGGTGAGCAGCGCGCCGAGCGGCTGGGTCCGCAATGAGTGCCCCGAGTGCGCCCGGTTGAAGGTCGAGTTCGGGCGGGCGCTCGGCGCCGGAGATCGCGGCGAGGGCGAACGGGTGATGGCCGTTCGCGGGCTGCACCTGTACGCAACGCACTGGGGCCCTTCGACCCCTTGGGGCGCGTAGGCCCCCGCAGACTCCCGTCCGGCCGGACGGGAGCGCAACCGTACGGCGGCGTGGGGAGACACCCCACCCGCACCACTCACCCTAGGAGGACCCATGCCCCGGTGGCAGACGATGGTCGACGGCAACCCGCAAGACGACAGCGACAGCGGCAACAAGCACGGCGGCGGTGGGTCCGACGAGGGCGGCAACACCAACGACGGCAAGAACCCGGCGGACGGCAGCTGAGTGAACGCCGATGGTATGGAGGAGGCGGGTCCGAAGGGGCTCGCCTCCGCGCTCCTGGCGTCCGGAGCGCTGACCAGCGATTGGTTGCCCGCCTTCGAGGCCGTGCCCCGGCACTTCTTCGTGCCTGACGTCATCTGGCCCGGCCGCGCCGGCATGAACCGGCAAAGTGACCGGGTGGTTCGGAGTGACGAGCCCGAAGCCTGGTGGGCCGCCGTGTATCGGGACGCGCCGATCACCACCCAGTGGGACGACGGTACGTACACGGGGCCGGGCAAGGGAAAGGTGCCGTCCTGCTCCAACTCGATGCCCACCATGGTGTTCTCGATGCTCGACGCGCTGAGCGTCGAAGAAGGGCACCGCGTGCTGGAGATCGGCACCGGAACCGGCTGGAACGCCGCCCTGCTCTCCCACCGCGTCGGCGCCGCGAACGTCGTCACGGTGGAGGTGGACGCGACCAGCGCGCGGGCAGCGCGGACCCGGCTGGACGCGGCGGGGTACGAGCCACTCACCGTGGTCGGGGACGGAGCCGAGGGATTTCCCGGCCGGGCGCCGTACGACCGGGTGATCGCCACGTGTTCCGTCGGCAGCCTGCCCCGGGCGTGGATCGGGCAGACGAAGCCCGGCGGCGTCATCGTCGCCCCCTGGGGGCCCGTCTACGGAGGGGAAGCGGTGGTCCGCCTCACCGTCGCGGGGGACGGGACGGCGTCCGGCCGGTTCGTCGGGTCGTCCGCGTTCATGCGGTTGCGCGCGCAGCGCACCGCTCGGACGCACGTCCGGGAGTACCTCGGGGGCCGGAAGTGGCCGGCGGACGGCGTGCGCAGCGTCACGGACCTGTCTCCGGAAGCGGTGGCCGACTGGCACGTGATGTTCGCGATCGGCGTTCAGGTGCCGGGAGCGTTCCCGTGGGCGGAGGTGTACGGAGACGGTTCCTACACGCTGTGGCTGCGCGACACCGCCGTGACGTCGTGGGCGACGGTGGACTACGAGCCGGGGAGGGACGAGTACGAGGTGTGGCAGTCCGGGCCCCGGAAGCTGTGGGCAGAGGTGAGGGCGGCCTACCACTGGTGGGACGCTCAGGGGCGGCCCGGATTCGATCGGTTCGGTCTGACCGTCGACGCCGACGGCGAGCGCGTGTGGCTGGACGAGCCCGGTCGGCCCGTGCCGCTCGTGCGGCCGTGAAAGGCCCGAAAAGAGCCCAAGCCGTGTGAACTGCGAGGACAAAGGGTCTGGCGCAACGCATGTCACCCCAGATAAGTTCGCCGCGACCTTTGCGAACCCAGGGGAGGGCGCATGCGCAAGGCTCTCAGATCGCTGCTGGCGGCGTCGATGCTCATAGGAGCGATCGGCGCCGGCAGCGCCACGGCGGAGGCGGCGTCGATCACCGCCCCGCAGGCCGACATCAAGGACCGCATCCTGAAGATTCCCGGGATGAAGTTCGTCGAGGAGAAGCCCTACCAGGGCTACCGCTACCTCGTGATGACGTACCGGCAGCCGGTGGACCACCGCAATCCCGGCAAGGGGACCTTCGAGCAGCGCTTCACCCTGCTCCACAAGGACACCGACCGGCCGACCGTGTTCTTCACGTCCGGCTACAACGTCTCCACCAACCCCAGCCGCAGCGAGCCCACGCGCATCGTGGACGGCAACCAGGTGTCGATGGAGTACCGGTTCTTCACGCCGTCCCGGCCGCAGCCCGCCGACTGGTCCAAGCTGGACATCTGGCAGGCGGCGAGTGACCAGCACCGCCTGTACCAGGCGCTGAAGCCGGTCTACGGGAAGAACTGGCTGGCCACGGGCGGCAGCAAGGGCGGCATGACGGCCACCTACTTCCGCCGCTTCTACCCGAACGACATGAACGGCACGGTCGCCTACGTCGCGCCCAACGACGTGAACGACAAGGAAGACTCGGCGTACGACAAGTTCTTCCAGAACGTCGGCGACAAGGCGTGCCGCACGCAGCTCAACTCGGTGCAGCGCGAGGCGCTCGTCCGCCGCGACGAGATCGTCGCCCGCTACGAGAAGTGGGCTAAGGAGAACGGCAAGACGTTCAAGGTCGTCGGCAGCGCCGACAAGGCGTACGAGAACGTCGTCCTCGACCTGGTCTGGTCCTTCTGGCAGTACCACCTGCAGAGCGACTGCGCCTCCGTCCCCGCCACCAAGGCGTCCACCGACGAGCTGTACAAGTTCATCGACGACATCTCGGGCTTCGACGGCTACACCGACCAGGGCCTGGAGCGCTTCACCCCGTACTACTACCAGGCGGGCACCCAGCTCGGCGCCCCTACGGTGAAGAACCCGCACCTCAAGGGCGTGCTGCGGTACCCCGGCATCAACCAGCCGCGCTCGTACGTCCCCCGCGACATCCCGATGACCTTCCGCCCCGGCGCGATGGCGGACGTCGACCGCTGGGTGCGCGAGGACAGCCGGAACATGCTCTTCGTGTACGGGCAGAACGACCCGTGGAGCGGTGAACCGTTCCGCCTGGGCAAGGGCGCCGCCGCCCGGCACGACTACCGCTTCTACGCCCCGGGCGGCAACCACGGTTCCAACATCGCCCAGTTGGTGGCCGACGAGCGGGCCAAGGCCACGGCCGAGGTCCTGAAGTGGGCCGGTGTGGCGCCGCAGGCCGTCCAGAAGGACGAGAAGGCCGCCAAGCCGCTCGCGCCGTTCGACGCCAAGCTCGACCGCGTGAAGAACGACAAGCAGAGCGCGCTGCGTCCGTAGGGACCCAGTGCGTAAGGCGGCGGGCGCTCCCGGCGAGGGGCGCCCGCCGTCGCGTTCCGGAAGGCCCCGGGTGCCGCCGCCGGTGCTTCGGGAGGGCGCGCACAGGCGGCGGCGTGCCGCGGCCGCGGCCGGTGGGAGGGCGGCCGGACGACGCGGCGCGCGACGGCCCCGGCACCACACCGCGGGGACTCGCCGACGGCACGGCCCTTGGACGGCCCGACCGGTCGCCTGGTTCCCGGGGCTCGGCGCCTTCCGCCGCTTCGCCCTGCTCCCGGGCTACGCGCCCGCCGCCGCCGCGCGCAGCAGCCGTACCGTCTCGGTGATCGCGGGCCGCCGGGCCGCGCCGACCCGCCAGTACGCGTACAACCGCCGTACCGGCACCGGGTCCAGCCGCAGCGCCACCACACCGGACGGCAGCACCCCGCGGCCCAGCCGGGGGACGAGCGCGATGCCCAGCCCCGCGTCCACCAGGGCCAGTTGGGTCTGGAACTCGGCCACCTGATGGGCGAGGTCCGGCTCGTGGCCGGTCGCCCGCAGGGTCCGTACCAGCCAGTCGTGGCAGACGGTGCCGGGCGGCTGGCAGATCCAGTGCTCGTGGACCAGGTCCGTCGCGACGATCACGTCCCGGCCGGCCAGCCGGTGGCCCCGGGGGACGATCACGTCGCACCGGTCCTCGCCCAGCGCCGCCCGTTCCATGCCCTCCGGCGCGGGCAGCGGGTTGATGTCCCAGTCGTGGGCCACGGCCAGGTCGACCGCCCCGCGCGCGACCAGCCCCACCGACAGGTGCGGATCGACCTCCGACATCCGGGCGTCCACGGTCGGATGCTCCCGCGCCAGCCGCGCCAGCACACCCGGCAGCAGGTCCCGGGCGGCCGTGGGGAACGCCGCGACGGTCAGCCGCCCGGTGGGCAGCCCGCGGCGCTCGTCCAGTTCGGTCTCCGCCCGCTCGACCAGGGCCAGCAGCTCCCGCGCGGTGTCCGCGAGCCGTACGGCGGCGTCGGTGAGCACCACGCCCCGGCCGCGCCGCTCCAGCAGCGGCGTCCGCGTCTCCCGTTCCAGCTTGGCGATGGCCTGGGACACGGCGGACGGGGTGTAGCCCAGGGCGATCGCCGCCGCGCTCACCGAGCCGTGGACGGACACGGCGTGCAGGGCACGCATCCGGGACAGGTCCAGCACGTTCCCCACCTCCGACGTTGAAGCATCGCTCCATCCCATAGTGAAGGAAGGTGAACTGGTGCTGCACGGTTCCCGCCCGTGATGCTGATCCCATGCGTCCGCACCACCTCCTCCTCGCCGTCTTCGTCGCCGCCTTGTGGGGCGTCAACTTCGTCGTCATCGACGTGGGCCTCGACCACTTCCCGCCCCTCCTCTTCGGCGCCCTGCGCTTCCTCGCCGCCGCCGTCCCCGCGGTCTTCCTCGTCGGACGGCCGCCGGTGCGGTGGCGCTGGATCACCGGGGTCGGACTGGCGCTGGGCGTGGGCAAGTTCGGGCTGCTGTTCGTGGGCATGCGCGCGGGGATGCCCGCCGGGCTGTCCTCGCTGGTCCTCCAGGCGCAGGCGGTGTTCACGGCCCTCTTCGCCGTCGTCGCGCTGGGCGAACGGCTGCGCGGGGCGCGGGCGGCCGGCCTCGCCGTGGCGGTCGCCGGGATCGTGGTCGCGGCGGTCGACGAGGGGCCGTCCGGGCCGTTCCTCGGCTTCGCCCTCGTCGTCGCCGCCGCGGCCTTCTGGGGCGTCTCCAACATCCTCACCCGCAAGGCCGCCGCGCCGGACGCCTTCCGGTTCATCGTCTGGGTCAGCGTCGTCCCGGTGCTGCCGCTGCTCCTCCTCTCCCTCGTCGTGGAGGGCCCGCGCGCCGACGCCGAGGCGCTGCGCTCCCTCGACTGGAGCGGCGTCGGGGCGCTGCTGTTCGTCGCCTGGATCAGCACCGTGCTCGGCTTCGGCCTCTGGGGCCACCTGCTGCGCACCTACGACGCGTCGGCCGTGGCGCCCTTCTCGCTCCTCGTGCCGGTCTTCGGGATGTCGTCGGCGGCTCTGCTGCTCGGCGAGGACGTGAGCCCGCTGCGGTGGTGCGCGGCGGTGCTGCTGGTCGGCGGTATCGCGGTGGCGTCCCTGGCGGGGGCGGGACGGCCGGCCTTCCGCCGGGTGGCGCGGACGGGCGGGGGCGGACCGGCCGCCGCCCCTTCAAGCGCCACTCAGTGATCCCCTGACCCCCTGCGCGAAAAGGAGTTCTCCGTGGTCACCTGGCACGCGGTGACGGGCATGGCCCTGGTGGCCCTGGGCATGGTGCTCACCCCGGGGCCCAACATGATGTACCTGGTGTCCCGTTCGGTGACGCAGGGGCGGCGCGCGGGGCTGATCTCGCTGCTGGGCGTCGCCGCCGGCTTCGTCGTGTACCTGCTGGCCGCGGTCGCCGGGATCGCCGCCCTCTTCGCGCTGGTCCCGGCCGTCTACACGGCGGTGAAGCTCGCCGGCGCCGGCTACCTCGGCTGGCTGGCGTGGCAGGCCCTGCGGCCGGGCGGCACGTCGGCGTTCGACCCCAAGCCGCTGCCCCCGGACCCGGCCCGCCGCCTCTTCGCGATGGGCTTCGTCACCAATCTGCTCAACCCGAAGATCGCGATCCTCTATGTCTCCGTGCTGCCGCAGTTCGTCGACCCGGACCGGGGTTCCGTCCCCCTCCAGAGCCTGCTGATCGGGCTCACGCAGGTCGCCGTGGCGCTCACCGTCAACGGCCTGATCGCCGTCACGGCCGGGTCCGTCGCCTCGTTCCTCGGCCGCCGCCCCCGCTGGCTGCGCGTGCAGCGGTACGTGACGGGGACGGCCCTCGCGGGCATCGCCGTGACGGTCGCGGCCGACTGAACGCCCGTCAGCGCGGCAGCAGCCCGGCCAGGTACTCCCGCCCCGGCCCGGCGAGCCCCGCGAAGTCCGGCGCCTCGGGGTGCCACCGCTTCTCGTACTCCCAGCACAGCCAGCCGTCCCAGCCGGCCGCGAGCAGTTCCGCCACGCAGGCCGCGATCGGCACCGCGCCCGCGCCCGCGCCCAGCGGCAGCGGAGTGAGGTCTTCCGCCGAGACGACGTCCTTGACCTGGACGTATCCGAGGTGCGGGGCGAGGGCGGGCAGGGTGACGGCGGGGGGCTCGCCGTTCCGCCAGGTGTGCAGGAGGTCCCAGAGGGCGCCGACGTTCCGGTGCCCGACCGGGCCGAGCACCCGGACCGCGTCCTGCGCGCGCGGGTGCGAGTCGTGGGTCTCCAGCAGCACCCGGACGCCCAGGTCGGCGGCGAGCGGCGCCACCCAGGCGAGCCGGCGCGCGGCGGCGGCCTCCGCCTCCTCCGCCGGCTGCTCCCCGGCGCCGGGGAACACCCGGACGAACGGCGCGCCCAGGTCGGCGGCGAGCCGGACGAGCGCGTCCAGTTCGTCGAACACCGGCTCGTCGGGTCCGGGGCCGGCCACCCGCGCGTAGCCCGCCACGCCCAGGATCCGCACCCCGTCCGCCGCGAACCGCCGCACGGCGTCGGCGCGTTCGGCCGGGCCGCTGCCGGGATGGAGGGGCTCCTCGGGATGGGCGCGGAGCTCGACGCCGTCCCAGCCGTGCGCGGCGGCGAGCCGGGAGACGTCGGGGAGGGGGAGACCGGGGACACCGAGAGTGGAGAAAGCGAGTTTCACAGAGAACCGGCTTCCCCGTGCGTAACGGACTTCCCGCCACTTCCGGTAACGGATCGATAACGCTTCGAAGGGGCCGCAACCTCCGGGGCCCGAGGGTTGTCGTATGTGGCATCCGGCTTCCCGGGGGAGGTATCCGGGGGGATCAAGGGGGAGCCGGCCGGGGGGAAACGAGGGGCTCGGTCAGGGACCGGGCCCCTCGAATCGTGCCCGGGGCCGTTTCGCGCCGGGCACCGAATCGGGCCCGGGCCCGGGGCGGGACGGGGAGTGTCGGACCCCGGCGGTACCGTCACCCCATGGCACAACCGGCAGTGGTCGAAGGGGTGCTCGAGCGCATCACCTACGCCAACGAGGAGAACGGCTACACCGTCGCCCGGGTGGACACCGGCCGCGGCGCCGGCGACCTGCTCACCGTCGTCGGGTCGCTCCTCGGCGCCCAGGTGGGCGAGTCGCTGCGGATGGAGGGCCGCTGGGGCTCCCACCCGCAGTACGGCCGCCAGTTCACGGTGGAGAACTACACGACGGTGCTCCCCGCCACCGTCCAGGGCATCCGCCGCTACCTGGGGTCCGGCCTGGTCAAGGGCATCGGCCCGGTCTTCGCCGACCGCATCACCCAGCACTTCGGCACGGACACCCTCCGGATCATCGAGGAGGAGATCGGGCGGCTGATCGAGGTCCCCGGCCTCGGGCCCAAGCGGACGCGGAAGATCGCCGACGCCTGGGAGGAGCAGAAGGCCATCAAGGAGGTGATGCTCTTCCTCCAGACCGTCGAGGTCTCCACCTCCATCGCCGTCCGCATCTACAAGAAGTACGGCGACGCCTCCATCTCCGTCGTCAAGAAGGAGCCGTACCGGCTGGCCGCCGACGTGTGGGGCATCGGCTTCCTCACCGCCGACCGGATCGCCCAGTCCGTCGGCATCCCGCACGACAGCCCCGAGCGCGTCAAGGCGGGCCTCCAGTACGCCCTTTCGCAGTCCGCCGACCAGGGGCACTGCTTCCTCCCCGAGGAGCGGCTGATCGCCGACGCGGTGAAGCTCCTCCAGGTGGACACCGGTCTGGTGATCGAGTGCCTGGCCGAACTCGCCGCCGACGAGGAGGGCGTGGTGCGCGAGACGGTCCCGGGGCCGGAGGACGGGCAGCCGGTCACCGCCGTCTACCTCGTCCCCTTCCATCGGGCCGAACTCTCCCTGTCCGCCCAGCTGTCCCGGCTGCTGCGCGCCGACGAGGACCGGCTGGCCGCCTTCCGCGACGTCGACTGGGACCGCGCCCTGACCTGGCTCGCCGGCCGGACCGGCGCCGAACTGGCGCCGGAGCAGCGGGAGGCGGTCCGGCTGGCGCTCACCAGCAAGGTCGCCGTCCTCACCGGCGGCCCCGGCTGCGGCAAGTCCTTCACCGTCCGGTCCGTCGTCGAACTCGCCCGCGCCAAGCGGGCGAAGGTGGTCCTCGCCGCGCCCACCGGCCGGGCCGCCAAGCGCCTCGCCGAGCTCACCGGGGCCGAGGCGTCCACCGTCCACCGGCTGCTGGAGCTCAAGCCCGGCGGCGACGCCGCGTACGACCGGGACCGGCCGCTCGACGCCGACCTGGTCGTCGTCGACGAGGCGTCCATGCTCGATCTGCTGCTGGCCAACAAGCTGGCCAAGGCCGTGGCCCCGGGTGCCCACCTGCTGCTCGTCGGGGACGTCGACCAGCTCCCGTCGGTGGGCGCGGGCGAGGTGCTGCGGGACCTGCTGGCCGCGGGCAGTCCGGTCCCCGCCGTGCGCCTCACCCGGATCTTCCGGCAGGCGCAGCAGTCGGGCGTGGTCACCAACGCCCACCGCATCAACTCCGGTGTCCCGCCGCTCACCACGGGCCTCGCGGACTTCTTCCTCTTCGCCGAGGAGGACACCGAGGAGGCCGGCCGGCTCACCGTGGACGTGGCCGCCCGCCGCATCCCGGCCAAGTTCGGCCTGGATCCGCGCCGGGACGTCCAGGTGCTCGCCCCGATGCACCGCGGCCCGGCGGGGGCCGCCGCCCTCAACGCGCTCCTCCAGCAGGCCGTCACCCCGGCCCGCCCCGACCTGCCCGAGCGCCGCTTCGGCGGCCGGGTCTTCCGGGTCGGCGACAAGGTGACGCAGATCCGCAACAACTACGAGAAGGGGGCGAACGGCGTCTTCAACGGCACGGTCGGTGTCGTCACCGGCCTCGACCCGGTCGAGCAGCGGCTGACCGTCCGCACCGACGAGGACGAGGAGGTCGGCTACGACTTCGCGGAGCTCGACGAACTCGCCCACGCCTACGCCGTGACGATCCACCGCTCGCAGGGCAGCGAGTACCCGGCGGTGGTCATCCCGGTGACGACGAGCGCCTGGACGATGCTCCAGCGCAACCTTCTCTATACGGCGGTAACCCGGGCAAAGCGCCTCGTCGTGCTGGTCGGCTCGCGGCGCGCCCTCGGTCAGGCCGTGCGGACCGTCGGCGCGGGCCGGCGCTGCACCGCGCTCGATCACCGGCTCGCCACGGGAGGTGGTGTTCGTCTCTGAGCGGTTTACCAATCGGGGCGAAGGGGGCAGGATGGCACGCTGGACGGCACTCAGTGCCGCTCTTGGGCCCTATGGCCGACCCCGAGTGCACGGACCGCGTCCAAATGGGGGAAGGTAGGGGTAGTCAGGGCACCTCGAAGAAGAGGCACAACGTCGGTGAGGGATGACGTGAGCGACAACTCTGTAGTAGTGCGTTACGGGGACGGCGAGTACAGCTACCCGGTGATCGACAGCACCGTCGGTGACAAGGGCTTCGACATCGGCAAGCTGCGCGCCCAGACCGGTCTGGTGACCCTGGACTCCGGTTACGGCAACACGGCGGCCTACAAGTCCGCCATCACCTACCTGGACGGCGAGCAGGGCATCCTGCGCTACCGCGGCTACCCCATCGAGCAGCTGGCCGAGCGCAGCACGTTCCTCGAGACGGCGTACCTGCTGATCAACGGCGAGCTGCCGACCGCCGACGAGCTGTCGCGCTTCCAGGACGAGATCACCCGGCACACCCTGCTGCACGAGGACGTCAAGCGGTTCTACGACGGCTTCCCGCGCGACGCCCACCCGATGGCCATGCTGTCGTCCGTGGTCAGCGCCCTGTCGACGTTCTACCAGGACAGCCACAACCCCTTCGACGAGAAGCAGCGCGATCTCTCCACGATCCGGCTCCTCGCCAAGCTGCCGACGATCGCGGCCTACGCGTACAAGAAGTCCGTCGGCCACCCCGTGGTCTACCCGCGTAACGACCTCGGCTACGTCGAGAACTTCCTGCGCATGACCTTCTCGGTGCCGGCCGCCGAGTACGACCTGGACCCGGTCGTGGTGAGCGCCCTGGACAAGCTGCTCATCCTGCACGCCGACCACGAGCAGAACTGCTCCACCTCGACCGTGCGCCTGGTGGGCTCCTCGCAGGCCAACCTGTTCGCGTCCATCTCCGCGGGCATCAACGCCCTGTGGGGCCCCCTGCACGGCGGCGCCAACCAGGCCGTCCTGGAGATGCTGGAGTCCATCAAGAACTCCGGCGGCGACGTCGACGCCTTCATCCGCAAGGTGAAGAACAAGGAGGACGGCGTCCGCCTGATGGGCTTCGGGCACCGCGTCTACAAGAGCTTCGACCCCCGGGCGAAGATCATCAAGGCCGCGGCGCACGACGTCCTCTCCGCCCTGGGCAAGGACGACGAGCTGCTGGAGATCGCGCTCAAGCTGGAGGAGCACGCGCTCAGCGACGACTACTTCGTCTCGCGCAACCTCTACCCGAACGTCGACTTCTACACTGGTCTCATCTACCGGGCGATGGGCTTCCCGACCGAGATGTTCACCGTGCTGTTCGCGCTCGGCCGGCTGCCCGGCTGGATCGCCCAGTGGCACGAGATGATCAAGGAGCCGGGCTCCCGCATCGGCCGCCCGCGCCAGATCTACACCGGCGTCGTCGAGCGCGACTTCGTGCCCGTCGAGGCCCGCTGACCCTCACGCCGGCCCGTCCGGTCCGCGCGTACGGCGCCCTCGCCTCCCCTTCGGGGGACGGCGGGGGCGCCGTTGGCGTATCAGGGGTCGAATCGGACGTCACCGGCCTGTCAAGGTGATACCGGCGGTTACCCCTAATAAAAATGATGTACGTAGCACATGTACATGGCAACGCAGGAAGTTGTACATGGCATCAATGAAAAGCGCCCCGGCTCCGATCCCCCCACGGGTCGGAGCGGGGCGCTTTCCGTCCCGAAGCGGATTCCCCCCACGGGATCCGCCCGGGAGTCCGAATGCGCGCCGCGCGCTCACCGTTCCCGCGGCGCACCGGGGTGCGCCGCCCCTCGGACGCGATCTGCCGGGACAACGTACGGACGGGAGGGCCGCTCAAAGCTCCCCGGGTACGTGTCCCGGCCACGCGTGGCCGGCCCGTCCCCCAAGACGATCCAGCACTGCCTGGTTAGACCAATCCATGCACGGAATGGTTACCCCGGAATTGCTGTGATCTAGGTCTCTTGTTTTCGGGTGGCGTCGGCGGTGACAAAGGGGGCGGCAAAGGGCAAGGGCCCTGAACGGAAATCAGGGCCCTTGTCGGGGTTGTGCTCGGGAGCCGGATCAGGCGCGGCCCACCAGCTCGTATCCCGCCTCGTCGACGGCGGCCCGGACGGCCTCGTCGTCCAGCGGGCCTTCCGAGACCACGGTGACCCGGCCGGCGGACGCCTCGGCCTTGACGGAGGTCACCCCGTCGAGCGCGGAGAGCTCGCTGCCGACCGCGCTCTCGCAGTGGCCGCAGGTCATGCCGGTCACCTGGTAGACGGTGGTGGTCCCGGCGGTCGTTCCGTGCGTCATGCTGTGCTCCTCGGTGAAGTGGACCGGTTGGCGACTGCGCCGCCATCGTACCCCCCCGGGGTATCCGATCGGGCTTGGGGCGGGCCCCCGGGGCGGTTCAGCCCCGGCGTGCGCGCCGGGCCCGGTTGCCGGGGCGTTCGGCGACCCACAACCGGATGGTGTCGGCGAACCAGTACGGCTTCCCGTTCTCGGTGAGGTCGGGCGACGGCAGCAGACCGTGCTTGCGGTAGGACCGCACCGTATCGGTCTGCACCCCGATGTGTGCGGCGATCTCTTTGTAGGACCAGAGTCGACGGTCGGTCATCTCTCGCGCCTCTCCACTGCGCCGCGGCCACGGAGGGGGTTCCGTCGGGGGGTCCGCGACGCTGCCGTTCTCGATCAAGCAGCCTTGCCCGGGCGGCGGCCCGGGCCACCCGGGCGGGCGGGGCTGTGGAATGGCTGTCGAGGAAGACTGACCGGGCCGTGACGCTCGTAACCCGGTGGCGACGTGGTGTTCGGGCGGCCGTGCGCCCGTACGGTCAGCCGAGCCCGGCCGCCGCGGCCGGTTCGGCCGGTGCCACCGGCCGGTTCTCCCGGCGGGACAGCTCGCACGCCTCGGCGATCAGCAGGGCGTTCAGGCCCTCACGGCCGGGGCACGGGCTGTCCAGCGCGCCGCGCACGGCGCGCGCGAAGGCGTCCAGCTCGGCGCGGTACGCGCTCTCGAAGCGTTCGAGGAACCCGGGCCAGGGGTGCTCCGGGCCTCCCGGGCCGGTCGGTTCGGCGGAGGTGAGCGGCGTCCGGGCGTCCAGGCCCACCGCCCACTGGTCGCGGTCCCCGCACAGCTCCGTACGGACGTCGTAGCCCGCGCCGTTGTAGCGGGTGGCCGTGGCCGAGACCAGCGTGCCGTCGTCCAGGGTGAGCAGCGCGCAGGCGGTGTCCACGTCACCGTGCTCCCGGAAGGCCGGCGCGCCCGCGTCCGTGCCCCGGGCGTAGACCTCGGTCACCTCCCGTCCCGTCAGCCACCGGACGGTGTCGAAGTCGTGCACCATGCAGTCGCGGAAGAGGCCGCCGGAGAGCGGGAGGAACTCCGCCGGTGGCGGCGCCGGGTCGGAGGTGACGGCCCGGATGGTGTGCACCCGGCCCAGGCGCCCGGCGCGCAGCGCCTCGCGGGCGGCGCGGTAGCCGGCGTCGAAGCGGCGCTGGAAGCCGATCTGGAGCAGGGTGCCCGCCCGTTCCGCCTCGGCCAGGGCCCGGGCCGTGCCCGGGAGGTCGACGGCGATCGGCTTCTCGCAGAAGGCGGGGAGGCCGGCGCGGGCGGCTCGGGTGATCAGGTCGGCGTGGGACGCGGTCGCGGTGGCGATGACGACGGCGTCGACGCCCGCCTCGAACGCCTCCTCTGGCGAGTCGAGGGCTTTCGCGCCGGTCCGCGCGGCGAGGGCGGCGGCGCGGGGCGGGTCGGCGTCGGCGATCAGGATGTCACCGACGCCGTCCGTGCGGGCCAGGGTGGCGGCGTGGAAGGAGCCGATGCGGCCTGCGCCGAGGAGGGCGATGCGGAGGTCTCTCATGGTGCTTCCTTGTGGGTGGGTGGGTTTGCCCCGGTCCCGCCCTTCCACCGTTTCCTGCGGGGGCTGCGCCCCCGCACCCCCGAAGCGCCCTGCGGGCGCTGTCCTCAAACGCCGGACGGGCTGATTTCAGCCCGTCCGGCGTTTGAGGACATGGGGGTCTGGGGGCTTGCCCCCAGGAAACGGTGAAAGGGTGGGACCGGGGCTCGAACACCGCGGCGCTACGCGCCGCACGAGCGCAGGAACGCGCGCGTCCGCCGGGCGATGGGCAAAGGGGCGTCCGGCGCGCAGGGATACATGTCCTGCTCGACGATCGCGAACAGGTCGACGTCGAGCCGCGCCGCGGCGGCGAGCACGGGTCCCAGAGCGGGCACCCCGCGAGGGGGCTCGCACATCACCCCCTGCCGTACCGCCGGCCCGAACGCCGTCCCCCGCGCGACGACGTCGGCGAGCACGTCGGGATCCACCTGCTTCAGGTGGAGGTAGCCGATCCGCTCCCCGTACGTCTCGATGAGCCGGACGCTGTCGCCGCCGCAGTAGGCGTAGTGCCCGGTGTCCAGGCACAGCCGCACGAGATCCGGATCGGTCGCGTCCAGAAAGCGGGTGACGTGCTCCTCGGTGTCGATGTGGGTGTCGGCGTGCGGATGCACGACGATCTCCAGCCCGTACGCGTCACGGACCTCGCGGGCCAGCCGCTCCATGCCGGCGGCCAGCAGGCGCCACTGCTCGGGCGTCAGTTCGGGGTCCTCCAGGCGTTCGGCGGTGCGGTCGTCGCGCCAGAAGGACGGGATGACGACGAGGTGGCGGGCGCCGGTGTCGCGGGCCAGGGCGGCGACCCGGGAGACGTGCTCCCACGTCGCGTCCCAGACGGCCGGGCCGCGGTGCAGTGCGGTGAAGACCGTCCCCGCCGAGACGCTCAGGCCGCGCCGGGCGGTCTCGTCGCGCAGCCGGACGGGGTCGGTGGGGAGGTAGCCGTACGGGCCGAGCTCGATCCAGCGGTAGCCCGCGTCGGCGACCTCGTCCAGGAAGCGCCGCCAGGGCACCTGCACGGGATCGTCGGCGAACCAGACGCCCCAGGAGTCGGGCGCCGAACCGACGCGGATCCGGTCGAGCATGCGGCTCTCCTCTCGGACGAGTCGGACGAGGTCTCACCGGGGGATGTCCGTAGCTTCCTGGGCCGGTGAGGGGGTGTCAAGGCTTCGACAGGACATACGGACGTAACGTCAAGCTGTCCGCATGGCACGTCAATATGTAAGGACAAATCCTTGACAGTGTTCGGCGGCCCCGGTTACACCTGACCCCATGAGCGAGCCGGACGGACCGCAGCCCCCCTACGCCTACGACCTGATCGCCATGGGACGGCTCGGCGTGGACCTCTATCCGCTCCGGGCCGGCGTTCCGCTGGCGGAGGTGGACGCCTTCGGGAAGTTCCTCGGCGGCTCGGCGGCCAACGTGGCCGTCGCCGCAGCCCGGCTGGGCCGCCGCACGGCCCTGATCAGCCGTACCGGCGCCGATCCCTTCGGCGCCTACCTGCACACCGAACTCCGCGGCTTCGGCGTCGACGACCGCTGGGTGACGCCCGTCCCCGCCTATCCGACCCCCCTCACGTTCTGCGAGATCTTCCCGCCCGACGACTTCCCGCTGTACTTCTACCGCCGCCCCAAGGCGCCCGACCTGGAAATCCGGCCCGAGGAGCTGGACCTGGCGGCGATCCGCGCCGCCCGGATCCTCTGGGTCACCGGCACGGGCCTGTGCGAGGAGCCCAGCCGGTCCGCCACCCTCGCCGCGCTCGCGGCCCGCGAGCGGCGCGGCCACACCGTCTTCGACCTCGACTGGCGACCGCTGTTCTGGGGCGGCGAGGGCGGCGCCTCCGGCGCGGGTGGCCGGACGGGCGC
Organism: Streptomyces mobaraensis NBRC 13819 = DSM 40847; assembly: GCF_017916255.1. Taxonomy (NCBI): domain Bacteria; kingdom Bacillati; phylum Actinomycetota; class Actinomycetes; order Kitasatosporales; family Streptomycetaceae; genus Streptomyces; species Streptomyces mobaraensis. The sequence goes on along the minus strand of NZ_CP072827.1, from coordinate 2,686,526 downwards.
CGCCGCGGCCGGCGCCGCGCGCCCCCACTACGCGGCGGCCCTGCGGCACGCGACCGTCGCCGTCGGCAACCTCGACGAGTGCGAGGTCGCCACCGGCGAGCGCGAACCCGAGGCCGCCGCGCGGGCGCTGCTCGCCGCGGGCGCCGAACTCGCCGTCGTGAAGCGGGGACCCGACGGCGTCCTCGCCCTGCACCGCGACGGCACCCGCGCGGAGGTGCCGCCCGTCCCGGTCGAGGTCCTCAACGGCCTCGGCGCCGGCGACGCGTTCGGCGGCGCCCTCTGCCACGGCCTCCTCGCCGGCCGCCCCCTGCCGGACGTCCTCCGCTACGCCAACGCCGCCGGCGCCCTCGTCGCCTCCCGGCTCGCCTGCTCGTCGGCGATGCCGCGGCCGGAGGAGGTGGAGGCGCTGCTGGCGGGCCGCGTCGAGGCGGTTCGGTCTGACGGCTACGGGATGGTGGGGCGGCCTCGGCCCGAGGCGGTCCGTTCCGAGGCGCACGGGCGCGAGGCGCGGGGTCCCGAGGCGTACGGGTCCGGGACGCACGGGTCCGAGGCGTACGGGTCCGAAGAGACCCGGCCCGCCACGCGAGAGGACGAACGGCCGTGACCCCGCGCGTGCGCATCTCCGAGCTCACCACCGTCCGCAGCCGGCACCCCGAGGCCATCGCCGAGGCCGCCGCGCGCCGCCCCCGCCGCCCGCTGCTCGGGCCGTCCGGGCGGCTGCTGGTCGTCGCCGCCGACCACACCGCGCGCGGCGCCCTCTCCGCCGGTGGCCGCCGCCTCGCCATGGCCGACCGCGCCGATCTGCTGGAACGTCTCTGCGTGGCACTCTCCCGTCCGGGCGTGGACGGCGTGCTCGCCAGCTCCGACATCCTCGACGACCTGCTGCTGCTCGGGGTCCTCGACGGCAAGGTCGTCATGGGGTCGATGAACCGCGGCGGCCTCTTCGGCGCCTCCTTCGAGCTCGACGACCGCTTCACCGGTCCGAGCGCAGAGGACCTCGCCCGACGCGGCTTCGACGCCGGGAAGCTGCTGCTCCGCATCGACCCGGACGACCCCGGCTCGCTGCGCACCCTGGAGTCCGCCGCCCGGGCCGTCGACGCCATGGCCGCGTGCCGGCTGCCGGTCTTCGTCGAACCGTTCCTGTGCCGCCGCGACCCCGGCGGCCCGCTCCGCACCGACCTCACCGCCGAGGCCGTCACCACCTCCCTCACCATCGCCTCCGGCCTCGGCGCCACCTCCGCCTACACCTGGCTCAAGGTCCCCGTCACCGAGGACGCCGACGCCATGGCCGACGTGCTGCGGGCCACCACCCTCCCCGTCGTCCTCCTCGGCGGCGACGCGGGCACCCGTCCCGACGACGCCGAGCGGGCCTACGAACGGTGGGGCGCGGTGCTCGGGTTGCCGGGGGTACGGGGGATGGTCGCGGGACGGGCGCTGCTCTACCCGCCGGACGGGGACGTGGCGGGGGCGGTGGACCGGGTGGCGGGGCTGGTCGGATGCGGATGAGGCCGCGCGCCCGCCGGCACGTGCCGAACCAGCCGGCCCGGTGTTTGAGGACGACCGCGCGGTGCTCGGGTTGCCGGGGGTGCGGGGGCACGGCCCCTGCATCACCCCCGTCCCACGTGCCCACGCGTCCCCGTCCGCGGCCCGGGGAAGGGAGGAGGGGAGGCCGGGAACACCCAGGCCCTCGCTCCACCCGGCCCGTTCCGCCCGATCCCGCCCCGCTCGATCCCGTCCCGCCCGATACCGCCTCGCCAGATCCCGCCAGATCCCACCAGATCCCGCCCGGCCCCGCCCCAGACCCCGCAGGAGCCCGCGCCATGACCCACCTCCCCGCCGGCAGCGCCGCCCGCGGCCCCTACTCCCTCGACGTCGATCCCGCCCGCGCCGGCTGGGACCGGTCGTCGCTGCGGGTCCTCAGCCTCCCGCCCGGCGGCAGCCACGCCTTCGCCACCGGCGGCAGCGAGTGGATCGTGCTGCCGCTGGCGGGCGGCTGCACGGTCCGCGTCCTCGACGGGGGGACGTTCACGCTCCGCGGGCGGGACAGTGTGTTCACGGCCGTCACCGACTTCGCGTACGTCCCACGGGACGCCCGCGTCACCGTCACCGCACCCGCCGGCGGGCGGTTCGCGCTCGCCGGGGCGCGGTGCGAGCACCGCTTCCCGGCCCGGTACGGGCCCGCCCCGGCCGTCCCCGTCGAACTGCGCGGCGCGGGCGGCTGTTCGCGGCAGGTCAACAACTTCGCGGCGGCGGACGTGTTCGCCTGCGACCGGCTGATCGCCGTCGAGGTCCTCACCCCGGGCGGCAACTGGTCCTCGTACCCGCCGCACAAGCACGACGAGGACCGGCCGGGGGAGGAGTCCCGGCTGGAGGAGATCTACTACTTCGAGATCGCCCCGGGCCCCGGCGGCGAACCCGGTCTCGGCTACCAGCGGGTGTCGCCCTCCCGCGCCGGGGGAACCGATGTCCTCGCGGAGGTCCGCACCGGCGACGCGGTGCTGATCCCCGACGGCTGGCACGGCCCGTCCGTCGCCGCGCCCGGCCACCCGATGTACTACCTCAACGTCATGGCGGGCCCCGGCCCCCGGGAGTGGCTGATCCGCGACCACCCCGACCACGCCTGGATCCGCGCCACCTGGCCCCGGCAGCCGGCCGACCCCCGGCTGCCGTTCTACCCGGCGGGAGACGCCCGATGAAGACTTCAGGGACCCGACGGCTGACCGTCGCCCAAGCCCTCGTGGAGTTCCTGGCCCACCAGTACACCGAACGGGACGGCGAGCGCCGCCGCCTGATCGCCGCCTGCTGGGGCATCTTCGGGCACGGCAACGTCGCCGGCGTCGGGCAGGCGCTGCTGGAGACCGGCCGCGACCGGATGCCGTTCCACCAGGGGCGCAACGAACAGGCGATGGTCCACGCGGCCGTCGGCCACGCCCGGACCGCGGACCGGCTGTCCACGCACGCCGTCACCACCTCCATCGGCCCGGGTGCCACCAACCTCGTCACCGGCGCCGCCCTCGCCACCGTCAACCACCTGCCCGTGCTCCTGCTCCCGGGCGACACGTTCGCGACCCGGCCCGCCGACCCCGTCCTCCAGCAGCTCGAACACCCGGGCGCCGGGGACGTGTCCGTCAACGACTGCCTGCGGCCGGTGTCGCGGTGGTTCGACCGGATCACCCGGCCCGAGGCGCTCGTTCCGGCCGCGCTCCAGGCGATGCGGGTGCTCGCGGACCCGGTGGAGACGGGCGCGGTGACCCTCGCCCTGCCGCAGGACGTGCAGGCGGAGGCGCACGACTGGCCCGAGGAGTTCTTCGCCGACCGGGTCTGGCACGTCCGCCGGCCGGCCCCTGACCCGGCGGCCGTCGCGGAGGCGGCGGACGTCATCCGGTCGGCCCGGCGACCGCTGCTGGTCTGCGGCGGCGGGGTCCGGCACAGCGGCGCCGAGGCGGCGCTGCGCGCGCTCTCCGAGACCACCGGCATCCCGATGGCCTTCACCCAGTCCGGCAAGGGAGCCGTGCACCACGAGACGCCCACCGACGTCGGCGGCATCGGGCACACCGGTACGGCCGTCGCCGACGCGCTGGGCCGGACGGCGGACGTGGTCGTCGGCGTCGGCACCCGCTACACGGACTTCACCACCGCCTCGTCCACCCTCTTCGCCGCCCCCGGCGTCCGCTTCGTCAACCTCAACCTCTCGTCCGCCGACGCCCACAAGCTCGCCGGCCTCGCCGTGACGGCCGACGCGCGGGCGGGGCTGGAGGCACTGGCGGGGGAGCTGGAGGGGTACCGGGTGCCGGACGAGTACGCGCGGGAGTACGCCGAGGGGCGCGCGGCGTGGGACCGGGAGGTGGAACGGGCCTTCGCGCCGCCCCCGGACCCGTCCGCCCGCCCGACCCAGGCCCAGGTCCTCGGCGCGCTCGACCGCCTCGCCGACGGGACGGACGTGCTGGTCAACGCGGCCGGCTCGCTCCCCGGCGACCTGCACAGGCTGTGGCGCCCGCGCGGCGGCGACTACCACGTCGAGTACGGCTACTCCTGCATGGGCTACGAGATCCCGGCCGCGATCGGCGTCCGGCTGGCGGGCCGCGGCCCGGTGTGGGCGCTGGTGGGCGACGGCACGTACCTGATGATGCCGACGGAGCTGGTGACGGCGGTGCAGGAGGGGCTGGACATCAAGGTGGTGATCCTCCAGAACCACGGCTACGCGTCGATCGGCGGTCTCTCGCGGGCGGTGGGGGCCGAGGGATTCGGCACGGCGTACCGGGAGTTGGCGCCCGACGGCACGTACACCGGCGACCCGCTGCCGGTCGACCTCGCCGCCAACGCCGCCTCCCTCGGGCTCGACGTCCTCCGCGTCCGCACCGCCGGGGAGCTGGACGAGGCGCTGGCGGCGGCGCGGGCGGCGACGCGGCCCACATGTGTCCACGTGGAGACCGCGACGCCCGACAGTGTGCCGGGCGCGCCGCCCGCCCAGGCGTGGTGGGATGTGCCCGTCGCCCGCACCGCGACCCGCCCGGCCGCCGTGCGGGCCCTGGAGGAGTACGAGCGGGGGGCCGCGGGGCGCCGCCGCCATCTGTGAGGCGCGTCGGGACCGGGCCGGATCGGTTTGTCGAGGGACGCCCGAAGACGAAGAAGGAGACGTGGAGATGACGTCGGAAACGAGGACCGTCGGCCACTGGATCGGCGGCCGGGCCGTCGAGGGCGCCTCGGGCGCGTACGGGCCGGTGACCGACCCGGCGACGGGCGAGGTGACCACCCGGGTCGCGCTGGCGTCGGCCGAGGAGGTGGACGCCGCGGTGGCGGCGGCGAAGGACGCGTACGCCTCGTGGGGGACGTCCTCGCTGGCCACCCGCACGTCCGTCCTGTTCGCCTACCGCGCGTTGCTCGACGCGCGCCGCGAGGAGCTGGCCCGGCTGATCACGGCCGAGCACGGCAAGGTGCACGCGGACGCGCTGGGCGAGGTCGCGCGCGGCCTGGAGATCGTGGAACTGGCCTGTGGCATCACGACCCAGCTCAAGGGCGAGCTGTCCACCCAGGTGTCCAACCGGGTGGACGTCGCCGCGATCCGGCAGCCGCTGGGCGTGGTCGCGGGCATCACGCCGTTCAACTTCCCGGCGATGGTGCCGATGTGGATGTTCCCGCTGGCGATCGCGTGCGGGAACACGTTCGTGCTCAAGCCGAGCGAGAAGGACCCGTCGGCGGCGCTGCTGCTGGCCGAACTGGCCGCGGAGGCGGGGCTTCCGGAGGGTGTCCTCAACGTCGTCAACGGCGACCGGGTGGCGGTGGAGCGGCTGCTGGAGCACCCCGACGTCGCCGCCGTCTCGTTCGTCGGCTCGACCCCGATCGCCCGGCACATCCACGCCACCGCCTCCGCGCACGGCAAGCGCGTCCAGGCGCTCGGCGGCGCCAAGAACCACATGCTCGTCCTGCCCGACGCCGACCTGGACGCCGCCGCCGACGCCGCGGTGTCGGCCGCGTACGGCTCGGCGGGGGAGCGCTGCATGGCGGTGTCGGCCGTGGTGGCGGTCGGCGACACGGGCGACGCGCTGGTCGCGAAGATCCGCGACCGGGCCGAGAAGATCAAGATCGGGCCGGGTTCCGACCCCACGTCCGAGATGGGCCCGCTGATCACCGCCGAGCACCGCGACCGCGTCGCCTCGTACGTGGCGGGCGCGGCGGCGCAGGGCGCGGACGTCGTCCTCGACGGCACCGGTTTCACGGTCGAGGGGTACGAGAAGGGCCACTGGATCGGCCTGTCGCTGCTCGACAAGGTGTCCCCGGAGTCGGACGCCTACCGCGACGAGATCTTCGGCCCGGTGCTGTGCGTGCTGCGCGCGGAGACGTACGAGGAGGGGGTCGCCCTGATCAACGCCTCCCCCTGGGGCAACGGCACCGCCGTCTTCACCCGCGACGGCGGGGCCGCCCGCCGCTTCCAACTGGAGGTGCAGGCGGGGATGGTCGGCGTGAACGTGCCGATCCCCGTGCCGGTGGGCTACCACTCGTTCGGCGGCTGGAAGGACTCGCTCTTCGGCGACCACCACATCTACGGGAACGACGGCGTCCACTTCTATACGCGGGGCAAGGTCGTGACGACGCGCTGGCCGGACCCGGAGGACGGCGGGGTGGATCTGGGGTTCCCGAGCCACAAGTAGGTTCCCGGAGGGCGGCCCGCACCCGGGGGGTGCGGGCCGGCCTCTAGGAACCGCGCGCGGTCTCACTCCCCCTTCGTGAAGGCGGCCACCTGGGACAGCACGCCGCCGTCCGTGAGGAACGCGACGTGGTTGACGCAGGGGACCAGTGTGTTCTCCGCGCCGCTCAGCCGGGTGCTGAAGAACGGGCTGATGACGCCGTCACACGGCGAGTACCAGGTCCGGTACCGGGTGTCGCCGGGCGTCTCGTCGCCGGAGGCCAGTCTCTTGAGGAAGGCCGAACCCGGTTTCATCTCCTCGCAGGACGGCGACATGACGGTGCACAGCGCCGCGACGTCCGTGCCGTGGTGGGCGCCGGCGAGCGAGGCGACGTGGCCGACGCTCGACGAGCCGCCGAGCTCCTTGACGTACCACATGGAGACCATGCCGCCCATGGAGTGGTTCACGATGTCGACCTTCGGCGCCCCGGTGTCCTTCTTCACCTTCTCGACGAAGGCGGCCAGGCCGCGGGCGCTGGTCTCGTTGGACGTGTTGTAGTCGTAGACGAAGCCGAAGAGCTCGTCACTCCGGTAGCCGTTGGCGAGGAACGCGGCCTTCGCCGGCGCCCAGATGGGATCCGACCCCAGGTAGCCGTGGACGAAGACGACCGGCGCCCGGTGCGCGGCCGGCTGGGCGGCCGTGGCCGTGCCCCCGGCCACGAGGGAAGCGGCCGCGGTGGCCGTCGCGGTGGCCGCCGCGACGAACGTGCCGACGATCCTGCGCTTCATGTGCGTACCTCCGAGGGTGGGACCGGCGCCGGGAGCGGCGGGTGCCGACGGCGGCCGGGACGTCCGGCTGCGGGGAGCATGCGGTCGCGGTGGGTGTCCGCGCATCGGTGAAACCACCGGTGTTCCGACGGGTTGTCGCCACGGACAAAGCGTGCCGCCGTGGAACCGGACGGCCGGACAACAGCGGCCCACGGGCGCGTCGCCGACCCCCTCGCCACCAGGGACCCCGGCGCCCGCGGGCCTCCGGGCCGGGCGGGCCGCGCCGCCGGGCGCGCGTGCCGCTCCCCTGTCGGAGAGGCTGACCGGCCGGTAACTTCCTCGCTGCCCGGGCACGGAGCCGCCGTCCGCCCGGACCCGTCGGCACCAGGAGGGACGAACCGTGCGCGATCCCGTACAGCGACTGCACCTGCGCTGCTCAGCCGCCCTCGCACGGGCGGCGGACCGGGCGGAGGACGGCGCCGCCCGCGCCGCCCGGCTGTCGGCCGCGGCCGGTCACGCCCGGTGCGCCGGGCTGACGCGCCGGGCGGCGGAGCTGGAGGCCCGGGCGGCCGCTCTTGAGGTTCGGGAGGTGGCTGAGGCCCGGGAGGTGGCTCCAGAGGTTCGGGAAGTTGCTCTTGAGGCCCGGGAGATGGCTCTTGACGCTCGGGAGGTGGCCGCCGTCGCCCCGGGTCCGCTGTCCGCGCTGACGCCGCAGCAGCTGCGGGTGGCGCGGCACGTCGCCGAGGGCCTCACCAACCGGGAGGTCGCCGCCGTCCTCGCCCTCAGCCACCGCACCGTCGACCACCACCTGCGGAACGTCTTCGCGGCGCTGGGCATCCGCTCACGCGTCCAGCTGGTGCACGCGCTGATCCCGCTCAGCCCCCGGCCGGCCGAGGCGCGGCGCTGACGAGCCCCGACTCGTAGGCGCTGATCACCAGTTGCGCGCGGTCCCGTGCGCGCAGCTTGCTCAGCAGCCGGCCGATGTGGGTCTTGACGGTGCCGTTGCTGAGGTGGAGGTACGCGGAGATGTCGGCGTTGGAGAGGCCGCGCGCCACGAGCACGAGGACCTCGCGCTCGCGCTCCGTCAGGTCCTCCAGGGAGGGGTCCGGCGCATGGCGCGGATGGGGAAGACGCGCGAACTCGGCGATCAGACGGCGGGTGACCGACGGGGCGAGCAGGGACTCCCCGGCGGCGACCGTGCGAACGCCCGCCAACAACACGTCGGGAGAGGTGTCCTTGAGGAGGAAACCCGCCGCCCCGGCACGCAGCGCGCCGTACACGTACGCGTCGAGGTCGAAGGTGGTGAGGATGAGCACGTGCGTCCCGGCGGTCTCGGGGGAGCCGGCGATGTGCCGGGTCGCCTCGATGCCGTCCATGCCGGGCATCCTGATGTCCATCAGCACCACGTCCGGGCGGAGCCGCCGGGCGCTCTCGACGGCTTCGGCCCCGGTGCCGGCCTCGCCCGCCGCGGTCAGCCCGGGGGTGGTGTCGATGAGCACCCGGAAGCTGGCTCTGAGCAGGGGCTGGTCGTCGGCGACGAGTACCCGGATCGGTTCGGTCACGCGGTTCTCTCCTCCAGGCCGGGGGGCATGCTGGGTGCGGGTGCGGGTGCGGGTGCGGGTGCGGTTACGTGTTCGTGTTCCGGCGCGGGCGTGGACGCGGGCGCGGCCGTGGGCGGGAGACGGGCCGACACGGCGAACCCGCCGCCGGGCCGCGGCCCGGCGGCCAGCACCCCGCCGTACATCATCACGCGTTCGCGCATCCCCACCAGCCCGTGACCGCCCGGAAGTTCCGCCCGCTCGGACGCGACCGCGTCCCCGGCCCCGTCGTCCGCCACCTCCACGCGCACGCCTCCGTCCGAGTCGACGGTGACCGCCACCTGGCAGCGCGTCCCGTTGCCGGCGTGCTTGACCACGTTCGTCAGCGACTCCTGCACGATCCGGTAGACGGTCAGCGCCGTCCCCGCCGGGAGGCCGGCGGCCGGCCGCGTACGGAGTTCGGTGCGGATCCCCGCCCGCTCGGCGCGCCGGACGAGGTCCGGCAGGTCGTCCAGGCCGGGCGGGGGAGCCGTCTCCGCCGAGCCGGGTGCCCGTGGATGCCGTCCGGGGGTGTCGCCGCGGAGCACGCCCAGGGCGCGGCGCATCTCGGTGAGCGCCTCCCGGCCGGTCTGCTCGATCGCCCGGACCGCGTCGCGCGTCTCCTCGGGGCGCGCCTCGGCCACATGGTCGGCGACCGCCGCCTTGACGACGATCACGCTGAGGCTGTGCGAGACGATGTCGTGCAGCTCCCTGGCGATGCGCAGGCGTTCCTCGGCCAGGGCCTCCTCCGCGAGGCGGCGGTCCCTCCGGGCCGCCCGGGCCCGCCGCGCCCGGACGACCCGGCCGGCGGTCCACGCCGCCCCGACGGCCAGCCAGACGAGGACAGCCTTTCCGGCGGCCTCCGTCCACGGTCCGGAGGGCGTCAGGACCGCCTCCCCGGTGACGACCGCGGCCGCCGAGACGGTGAGGGTCAGGACGAACGCCGGCCAGGCCCGGCGGACCGGCTCGGTGAGCGCCACCGCGTAGCCGGCCAGGGCCACGGAGACGTAGGGGTCGCGGGTGATGTCGAGCAGGGTCGCCGTCGCCGAGGCGCCCAGCACCACGGCCAGGACGGGCAGGGGCCACAGGCGCCGGACGGCCAGGGGTGCGCCGACGCCGGCGGCCACCGGCAGGCCCAGCCACCACGGGCCGGAGAACCCCGGCAGGCCGTCCGAGGCGTTCTGGCCGGCCAGGGCCGCGTACCCGGCCGTCACGACGGCCGCCACACAGGCGTCGATCGCCAGCAGGTGGGGGCCTGTCCGCAGGTGCCACTTCGGTCCGCGCATCGTCCGACGATACCGACGCCCGTTCATCCGGCCTGTCCGAAGAAGTACATCGCGGTACCCGCGGCGACCGTCAGGAGGAGCCTTCCGGAGACCGCGGCCGCCCGTGGGGCCGGCCCCTCGCGCAACGCGGCCACGCCGAGGGGGACGAGCGCGGCGCAGAGGCCCGCGGCCGCGGCGACCGACAGCGGGGTCGTGCCCTTCAGTACCCCCAGCGGCATCGCCGACGCGGCAGCCAAAGCCACCGCGCGCAGCGGCCCCAGCACACGGGAGCGGCAGGCGCCGACGGCCAGCAGGAGCCAGCCCCCCATGACGGCCGCGTTGAGCGTGCTGAAGATGTGGAACGCGCCGTAGGTCTCGCTCACCGTCCGCGTCGCCGACGCCGCACCCTGGACGTCCGCCAGCCGGAAGGCCAGGTGGTCCACGCCGGCGTGGAACGTGCGGGCGAAGAGGCCGAGGACGGTCAGTACGCCGCCCCACAGGGCGAGTTCCGGGGACCTCTCCCCGATCCGGGCGGCGAGCAGCGCGACTCCCGGCCAGAGCAGCACCCACCCGGCGGACACACAGCCGTACGAGGCCGTCATGAGGTGCGGATGATGTTCGTAGGCGCCCAGTTGGGCGGGGAAGAAGAAGTCGAAGCGCAGGCGCAGCAGTACGCCGGTGAGCAGCAGCAGAGGGCCGAGGACGAGGGAGGCGCCGCCCACCCAGCGGCCCGGAAAGGCGGGGCGGGGAGTGGCGGTCGGCGGAGGAGCGGCGGTCATGGGGGTCATGGGGGTCATGGGGGAACGATGCCGCCGGCGCGCGTGCCGCGTCGTCGGAGCGTGGTCCACACTTGCGGGTCGGACCGTGGTCGTACGGCCTGGCTTGCGGCCGGTTGCCCGTGGTCGCTTCCGCGCGGTCGTTCTCGCGCGGCGCTGGGCATGGTGTGGCGCACAGCCCGGAGCCCGCCGCCTTGTCCCCGCGCACAGCGGACCCCGCAGTACGCTGCGCGGATGAACCGGCCGGCGCCGAGCGAGGAGATCGTCCCGGTGGCGCAAACCCTGCTGGAGCGGGTCTCCGCCCTGGGCGGGCTGCTGGCGCGCCGGGTGCGGGCCGAGGTCGAGCCGTACGGGGACGAACGCCTGCTTCCCGACGCGCCGTTGCACCGGTCGTGCGTGGAGAACCTCCGGCTTCCGCTGCTGTGCCTGGCGGGCCGGGCCGGGCCCGCGGACCTGTCGTCGGCGCGGGAGACCGGACGGGAACGGGCCCTCCAGGACGTGCCGCTGGCCGGTACGCTGCACGCCTTCCGGATCGGCTTCGAGCTGCTGTGGGCGGAGCTGGCCGCCGAGGCCCGCCGGGCGCACGACATCACCAGTGACACGCTGCTGACCCTGTCGTCGGAGGTCTGGCGGCTGGCCGGCGCGTACTCCGACGCGATGGCCGCGGCGTACCGGGAGACGGCCGCGGAGCTCGCGGCCCAGCGGGAGCACGAGCGGTCGGCCCTGGTGGAGGCACTGCTGACGGGCGCGATCACCGACCGGAGCACGATGTGGGAGGCGGCCCGCGCGCTGGGGCTGCCGGGCAGCGGGCCGTTCATCGTCGTGGCCGCCGACGTCCCCGCGCCGGGCCGTTCGGCGCTGCCCCGGATCGAGGCGACGCTGCGGGCCGGCCGGGTGCCGTCCGCCTGGCGGCTGCTGCCGGGGCAGCAGATCGGGGTGATGTCGGTGCTGCTGCCGGACGTCCGGTCCGCGGCGCTGGCGATCCTGGCGCGGAGCGAGGCGCGCGTGGGCGTCAGCCCGCCGTACGACTCGCTGCGGGACACCCCGCAGGCCCTGCGGTACGCGCGGCTGGCGCTGGCCGCGCTGCCCAGGGCCGGGGCCGGGGTCGTCCACTTCGACGACGATCCGCTCGCGATGCTGGTCGCGGCGGCGCCGGCGGAGGCCGGGCACATCGCGAGGACCGTGTTCGACGAGGTGCTGGCCCTGCCGGCGGACGAGCGCGAGCGGCTCCTCGGCACGCTGGAACGGTGGTTCGCGGCGGGCGGGTCGGCGGCGGAGACCGGGCGCCGGCTGTACTGCCACCCGAACACGGTGCGCTACCGGCTGCGCAGGCTGGAGGAGCTGACCGGCCGGTCGCTGCAGGATCCGCGCGCGGTCGCCGACTTGGGCGCCGCGCTGCGGGCCCTGCGGGTGCTGCCGGAGGAGGCGCTGGGGGGCGGGGGGAGCTGAGGCTGCCGAGCGGGAGCGGACGCGCCCCCCGGAACCCGCCCTTCCGAATTCTCCGCCGGAACGTAAGCTCAAGATCATGCCCTGGTTGAGCGCCCTCAAGGACACGGCCCGCGCCGGCCTGACGATCGAGCGGGCGGCCCCGGAACCCCTCCTGGCCGTCCGCAGCACGGCGGGTGTGGCGATCGTCATGGCCCTCATGCTCACCTTCGGCAGCCCCGCCCTCGCCGTCTCCTCCGCGTTCGGCGCCTTCGCCGCCGGCCTCGCGACGTTCCAGCGCAGCTGGCGGCCGCGGCCGGTGCTGGCGCTGGGGGTGGCGGTCGGGCTGGCCGCCAGCACGTTCCTGGGCTACCTGGCGGCCTATAGCCACGTCCTGTTCCTCCTGCTGCTGGCCGCCTGGACGCTGCTGGCGGGGATGGCGTGGGCGGTCGGGCCGGTGTCGGGGCTGGTGGCCACGCAGACGGTCGCGGTGATGCTGATCACCGTCACCCTGCCGACGTCCGTCGCCGGGGCCGCCGAGCACGCCGGGCTGATCGCGGTCGGCGGCCTGGTGCAGGCGCTGCTCATCGTGGTGTTCCCGATCAGGCCGTGGGGGCGGCAACGGGACGCGCTCGCCGACGCGCTGGCCGCCGAGGCGGACTACGCGCGCCGGCTGCGGCACGACCCGGTGGCGCACTTCGATCCGCAGCCGCTGATGGAGGCGCGCAGCGCCGCCGCGGTCACGCCGCGTCAGGCCCGTAACCGCCCGCGCCAGCTCGGCGGTCCGCGCGGACTCGCGGAACGACTCCGTCCGGTGCTGGCGGCGCTCGCCGACCCGGTCGTCGGCGCGCCGCCCGAGGGCCCGGAACGCGACCGCGTCCGCGACCTGCTGGGCGCGGCCGCGACCGTCCTCGACGCGGTCGCCCGCTCGGTCCGCCGGGGCGGCCCCGTCCGGCTGCCGCCCGAGGCGCTGGACGTGCTCCGGGTGCCGGAGTCCGGCCCGATACTCACGGGCCCGGCGCGCCGTTCCGCGTACCGGCTGATCGCCCTGCTCGGCGACGCGGTCGAGGGCAGCGACGAGCCGGTCCGGCAGGCGCGCCGCGCGACGGACACCCCGCCCGTGGACCGCCCGCCGGAGCCGTACCGCCACCTCCTCCGCCCGACCGTCCAGCGGCTGATCCCGCTCGCCGTCCGGGCGGTACGGCGGGAGGCGCGCTGGTCGTCGCCGATCGGCCGGCACGCGGTCCGCGTGTCGGCGGTGGCGAGCCTCGGGTACGTGGTGGGCACGGCGCTGCCGTGGGGACACGGCTACTGGGCCCCCATGGCCTCCGTGATGATCATGCGCCCGGACTTCGCGCAGACGTACTCGCGGGGCGTGGCCCGCTTCGTCGGCACGGTGGTGGGCGTCCTGGCGGGCGCGGCCATCACGGCGTTGCTGCACCCGGACCCGTACGTGTGCGCCGCACTGGCGGTGATCTGCGTCGGGCTGCTGTACCTGTTCACGGGGACCGGCTACATCGTGGCGTCGGCGTGTATCGGCGGGTATGTGGTGTTCCTGCTGGGGGTGGTGGGGGAGGGCTGGTCGCAGACGGTCCAGGCGCGGGTGGCGCTGACGCTGCTGGGCGGGCTGCTGGCGATGGCGGCGTACGCCCTGTTCCCCGTCTGGGAGACCCGCCGCCTCCGCGACCGCCTCGCCGAATGGCTGCGCGCCAACGGCGAGTACACCCTCGCCGTCCTCACCGCCCACGCGGAACCGGCCGGCCGCAGCCCCCGCCACGTCCGCGAGGCGCTGCTGGACGCGCGCGCGGCGAGGCGCGAATGGGAGGACACGGCCGAACGAGCCCAGAAGGAACCCGTCCGCCACCGCGGCCTCTCCCGCAGCGCCGAACGGGCGGCGGAGTCCGCCCTGGCGACGATGGGCCGCGTCACCATGCTCATGGAAGCCCACCTGCCGGAGCCGGACGCTCCGCCGTCTCCCGGGGCCGCGGCTTTCGCGGCCACGCTGCGCGAGCTGCTGCCGGACGCGGTCGAGGCGCTGCGTGAGCGCCGCCCCCTGGACTGGACGCCGCTGAGGCTGCGGGCGGCGGCTTGGGCCGCGGAGGAGGGGGACACGGGGGTGACGGTGCGGGGAGCTGAGCTCCTGACGGATGCCCTGGATGAGCTCGCGGCTGCGCTGTCGCCGGGGCCGGGCGGGAGGAACAGGGCGGCTCGGAGGGCGGGGTGAGGGGTGGTGCTGGTGTTGGCGCCTGGGATGGGCCGGGGTAACGGCGTTCCTTCCGACGGTCGTGTCGAGCGCCGGAGTGCCGGGGTCACCCCCGCATCGCGGGGAGCACGAGGACACTGTGGCTGAGCGCATGCGAGAGGCGGGACCATCCCCGCGTGGGGCGGGGAACGCGTGATGTCACACAGCGCGCGGTCCTTCGGCCCGGGGTCACCCCCGCGTGCGCGGGGACCACCTGGTATCCGCGGGACGTGACGGCCGAGTTCTCGGACCACCCCCGCGTGCGCGGGGACCACACAGCGCGACCTGCGGGTTTATCCGTAGGGGGTGGCGTTTTTATTCGCTTCCACGGAAACCGGCAAAGCGGACTTGCCGGGCATCCTCTACCCCCCTCCGTTCGGCGGCAGTTGCCAGGCAACCCCAGTCGCTACCGGCAACGCGGTGGCCCGCCCACAGAGCCGTCGCCCCGCGACAGTCAGCCCGCCAGTCCCGCGAGCGTAGCGGGATCCGTATTGGCGCCGCACAGGACCACGCACACCTTCTCGCCTTCCCCCGGCCGGTATCCGTAACGGTCGGAGTCCGCCTCCCCCGCCGTCATCGCCGCCAGCGCCGTTGCCCCGCCGTGTTCGACGGCGATGCGGCGTTCGTCCCACAACCCCTGCCGGGCGCGGACGATTTCGCTGTCCGGGACGAAGACGGAGTGGACGTCGCCCCCTTGCGCCGCCTGGAGGGCGAGAGCGGAGGCGCGTCGGGCGCCGAGGGAGTCGGCGGCGACGGAGTCGATCGGGACGTCGACGGGGCGTCCGGCGGCGAGGGCGGCGGCGAGGGCGCGGGAGTGCTCCGGTTCCACGGCGACCGTGCGGATGCCGTGCTCCCGGGCCGCGGTGGCGACTCCTGCGAACAGGCCGCCGCCGCCCACCGCCACGACCACGGTGTCCAGGTCGGGGATCCGGTGGCGGATCTCGTCCAGCAGGGTGCCGGCACCGGCGGCGATCAGCGGATGGTCGTAGGCGTGCGAGGCGAGCGCCCCGGTCGTCGCCGCGAACTCCGCGCAGGCGGAAGCCGCTTCGGCGTACTCGTCGCCGACGAGCCGCACCTCGGCCCCGTACCCGCGCAGTCTGGCGACCTTCACCGCCGGCGCGTTGGCGGGCAGGAAGACCGTGGCGCGCACGCCCTGCCGCCGGGCGGCCCAGGCGCAGGCCAGCCCGGCGTTGCCGCCGGACGCGATGGTGACCCCGGCGTCGGGGAGGGAGCCGGCGTCGAGGTGGGCCTGGAGGAAGTTGAGGGCACCGCGGGCCTTGAACGAGCCGGTGTGCTGCATGAACTCCAGCGCCAGCCACAGCTCGCAGGGCTGCCCGGCCGGGTCGGCCGCGTCGGGGTCCGCCGGTGCCAGGGCGACCGGGCGGACGCGCCCGGCGATCCGGCGACCGGCGGACTCGATGTCGCCGTAGGTGAGTCGGTGCACTTCGTCCCTCCCGGGGGTGGTTCGGTAGGGCCATTCTGACTTGGACGGCCCGGACGGGCTCCGGCGCGTGGGAGTCGGCAGCGGACCCCCGGCCGCGTACGCGTGAAGGGGGCGCGGGGCACCCCCCGCGGAAACGGTGAAATGGGGGTGCCTCCTCTGGGGGAGGGTCCGGGGCACCCCCGCCGACACCAAAACTCACCGCACGAACAACCGCCCCAAATGCCGATCCACCAACTCCATCGCCTCCCCCGGCGTGATCACCTCCATCAACGCGGAACTCGTCAACCCGTCCGTCAAAGCGATCAGCAGCATCGCCTCCATCTCCGGATCCAGCCCCGGCACCGCCTCCCCCCGCTCGACGGCCTCCCGGAACTGTTCGGCGAAGAAGGCGCGCAGCTTCGGCTGCCCCTCCTTGGCGTGGCGCCGGATGCGCTCGTCGTTGATGGCGCGGACGAAGTAGGCGATGCCGACGAGGAGTCCGGTACGGGTCACCTCGTCCAGGGGCAGCATCTCGGCGGCGCACTCGCGCAGGACGGTCCGGGGGGAGGGACCGTCGGAGCCGGCCCCGGAGCCGCCCCCGGGTCTCCACAGGGCCATGATCCGCTCCCGGATCCGCGCCTCCGCCAGAACGGTGATGTGCTCCAGCGCGAAGACGAGCATCTCGTCCTTGCCCGAGAAGTAGTGCTGCAACTGCCCCAGCGAGATGCCCGCCTCGGCGGCGACGTCGCGCAGGCTCGCGCCCTCCAGCCCGCGCGAGCTCGCGATGCGCCAGAGCGCCTCGGCGATCAGGCGTCGGCGTTCCTCGTGATCCACCCGCTTCGGCACCGCGACGGTCACCTCCATTTTACAAGTCGGTCGTATTGCCATACCTTACCGGTGACGTCTCAATACGACTGACCTGAAACGACTGACCTGGAAAGGTCCCGGTCCCAGGGGGCATTCCATGCACACCGCAGGCACGGCCGGAGACGGCCCGCCCGTCACCCTCCGGCCACCGCGCCACCGCGTCGACCCCCGGGCCCGCCGCTGGTGGGCGGTGCAGGCGCTGCTGACCGTCAGCGGTCCGCTGCTCCTGACGGCGGCGACGCTGCTCGTGCTGTCGGTGCTCTTCTTCCCCGGTGCCCTGCCCTGGCTCGTCCCCCTCCTCGCGGTCGTGCTCGTCGCGCCCGCGCTCGGTTACCAACTCGCCATGCCCGCCTGGCGCTACCGGATCCACGCCTGGGAGGTCGGCGAGACCGCCGTCTACACGGCGAACGGCTGGTTCTGGCAGCGCAGCCGGATCGCGCCGCTCTCGCGGGTGCAGACCGTGGACACGGCGATCGGCCCGCTCCAGCGCCGCTACGGACTCGCCACCGTCGTCGTCACCACCGCCTCCACGGCGGGTGCCCTGAAGATCGCCGGCTTGGCGCAGGACGACGCCCGGAGGATGGCGGAACACGTCGGCCGTGCCGTCCGCCACGTCCGGGAGGACGCGGCATGAGGCACGACGGAGACCACGGACGGTGGCGGCAGGGGAACCCCGGCGGGCACGACGGCGGTACGCCCCACCCCCCTACGCCCCACCCCCACACACCGGCCCCAGGCGCCCGCCCCTCAGGCCGCCACGTCGCCCGCGACACGCCCCCCTCCTCACCCCCCGCCACCGACACGTGGCACCGCCCGTCCCCCCGCACCCTTCTCTCCCACTGCTCCTGGCTCGGCGCCCCCCTCGGCTCCTTCGTCCTCGCCGTGCTCGCCACCGGAGGCCGCCCCGGCGCCCGCGTATGGATCAGCCTCGCGGTCGTCGCGGTCGTCTTCGCGACGCTCACCGCCCTCGGCTCCCTCTCCTGGCTCCGCACCCACTACCGCGTCACCGCGGACGCGCTCGAACTCCGCACCGGCCTGCTCACCCGGCGCACCAGGTCCGTCCCCCTGCACCGCGTCCGCAACGTCGACCTCACCGCTCACCCCGTCCAGCGCGCCCTCGGCCTCGTCGTGCTGCGTGCCGGCACCGGCGGGCACGGTCAGGTGTCGCTGGACGCCCTGTCCCGCGCCGACGCGGAACGGCTGCGCGCCGAACTCCTCGCCCGCGCCGGGCGAACGGACGCCGACGACCCCGTCCTGTCGACCGCCGACCCCCGCTGGCTGCGGTACGCGCCGCTTACCTTCTGGGTGTTCGGCGGCGTCCTCGCGGCCGCCGGCGCGGTCTGGCGGGTGCTCGACGGGATGGGCGTCGAACCGTGGCGGATCGGCTTCGTCCGGCGCGCGTTCGACGAGTTCGGCAACAGCGCCCTCTGGGTCACCGTCCCCCTCCTCATCCTCGCCGTCACCGTCCTCGGCACGATCGGGTCCGTCGTCCTCTACGCCGAGACGTGGTGGCGGTACCGGCTGGAGCGGACGGACGCGGACACCCTCCGCGTCCGCCACGGCCTGCTCACCACCCGGTCCGTCTCCATCGAACGCGCCCGCCTGCGCGGCGTCGTCCTCCGCGAACCGCTGCTCCTCCGCACCGGCGGCGGCGCGACCGTACGCGCCGTCGCCGGCGGACTCGGCGACCGCGAGGAGAACCGCAAACGCAGCACCCTCCTCCCGCCCGCCCCCCGCTCCGAGGGCGAACGCGTCTGCGCCGGCGTCCTCGGCGAACACGTGGACACGGACGGCCTGCGCCCGCACCCACCCGTCGCCCGGCGCCGCCGCGTCGTCCGCGTCCTGCTGTGGTGCGTCCTGCCGCCGACCGTCGTCCTCGCCGTCCTCGGCGCCCTGCTCACCCCGGTGCTCCTGTACTGCGCGCTGGGCTGGCTGCTCGTCTCCACGCCGGTGGCCTGCGCCCTCGCCGACGACGCCTACCGCGCCCTCGGCCACGCCCTCCGCGGCCGCTGGCTTGTCATCCGTTCCGGCAGCCTCACCCGCGACACGGTCCTCCTCGACCGCGGCGCGGTCCTGGCCTGGACCTTCACTCGCACCCCGT
Organism: Streptomyces mobaraensis NBRC 13819 = DSM 40847; assembly: GCF_017916255.1. Lineage (NCBI taxonomy): Bacteria > Bacillati > Actinomycetota > Actinomycetes > Kitasatosporales > Streptomycetaceae > Streptomyces > Streptomyces mobaraensis. The sequence continues at coordinate 2,667,958 of NZ_CP072827.1, read as the reverse complement.
TCGCCCGGCGCGCCGGCGTCGTCACCGCGACGGCCGCCGTCGCGGCCGGCGAGGAGGCGTACCGCATCCGCGACATGGCGGCCGCGGAGGCGGCGGCCTTCGCGAACGCGGCGACCCCCGGGATGCTGCGGGAGTTCCTGGTGCCGGTGGGGGAGGGGCGGTAGGGACCCAAAAACGAGTGCGGGGGCGGTCGCGCCGTAGTACTTGTGGGGGCCGGAAGGACCAGCCCGTCCCCACCTGGAGCACCTGGAGTCATCGATGGCCGTGCGTCGCGTCGTCCCCAACGTCCAGACCGAGTCCGTACAGGAAAACCGGGATTTCTACGGCCTCCTGGGTTTCGAGGAGGTCATGAACCACGGCTGGATCATGACGCTCGCCTCCGCCTCCGACCCGGCGGCGCAGGTCAGTTTCATGGCCCGGGACAAGACCGCCCCGGTCGTTCCCGATCTGAGCATCGAGGTGGACGACGTGGACGCGGCCTACGCGGCCGTGCGGGACAGCGGCGCGGAGATCGTCCACGTCCTGCAGGACGAGGAGTGGGGCGTGCGGCGCTTCTTCGTCCGCGACCCCGACGGCCGGGTGGTCAACGTCCTCGGCCACCGCTGAGGCGAGCCGCGCCCACACCGACCCACCCCGCCCTCACCCGGTCCCTCTCCCGTGATGCAAGAATCTTGCAATTTTTGTTATCCGGTCGGGAGCACCCCGTCTCCCAGGTGTCGGATGCGAACGGAGAGAGGTGCGTGAGGCGTGGGAACCGATAACGCTGCGCTGGTCGAGGCCGCGCGGGCCGGGGACACGGCGGCACAGGACGAACTCGTCGCCGCCTGCCTGCCGCTCGTCTACAACATCGTCGGCCGCGCCCTCAACGGGCACGCGGACGTCGACGACGTCGTGCAGGAGACGATGCTGCGCGTCATCAACGGGCTGGGGGAGCTGCGCGACCCGGCCGGTTTCCGTTCCTGGCTGGTGGCGATCACCACCAACCAGCTCCGCACCCACTGGCGCGAGCGCCGCCCGGAGACCCCCCTCGACGGGCTCCCCGGGACCGGCGCCGACGTCCCCGACCCGGCGGCCGACTTCGTCGCCGTCACCATCGAGCGGCTCGGCCTGGAAGGCCAGCGCAAGGAGGTCGCCGAGGCCACGCGCTGGCTGGACGAGGGAGAGCGCGAGGTGCTCTCCCTGTGGTGGCTGGAGGCCGCCGGCGAACTGACCCGCGCCGAGGTCGCCGCCGCGCTCGGCCTCACGCCGCAGCACACCGCCGTCCGCGTCCAGCGCATCAAGGAGCGGCTCGACACGGCCCGCGGTGTCGTCCGCGCCCTCGGCGCCTCGCCGCGCTGCCCGGCTCTCGACGGGCTCGTCGCGACGTGGGACGGCACCCCCTCCGCCCTCTGGCGCAAGCGCGTCGCCCGCCACGCGCGCGGGTGCGGCGCCTGCGGCGGCGCGTGGACGTCGCTCGTCCCGGCCGAGGGGCTGCTGGTCGGTTTCGGCCTGGTCCCCGTCGCCGGGGCCCTCCTCGACTGGTGGGGCAGCGCCACCGTGCTGCGGACGGAGGCGGTGGCCGCCGTGCGCCCGGGCGGGTACGGGGACGTGCCCGGCCCGGACGCCGGCGGGCTCTCCGGCCAGGGGGCCGGCGCACCGCGCACCGCTCACGACACTCGCGTCGGCGGCGGCGGCACCACGAACACCGCGCAGCAGCACAGCCATCCGGCGAACCCGATGACGACGAAAGGCAAACACGGCGTGACCCACGCGAAGCGGAACAACCCCAGGGCGAAGGCGAAGCACGGCACGAAGGGCAAGCGGGTCGCGATCGGCGCCGCCGCCCTCGCCGTCGTGGCGGGCGGCGCGATCATCGGGGGGACGGAGTTCTTCTCCGACTCGTCCTCCGGCACCGAGGCGAGCACCCGCGTCACCACCGGCGACGCGGCGGTCCCCCTCGGCGACCGGGCGGCCACCGCCGATCCCTCCCCGAGCGCCCGCCCGTCCGCCTCGGCGAAGGCCACGAAGGACGGCAAGGACGACAAGAAGGAGAAGAAGGACAAGGGGAAGGAAGGGGATAAGAGCAAGGACAAGGAGAAGGCGGGCAAGGAGGAGACGGCGACGCAGGAACGTTCCGCCGCTCCCTCCTCGTCTGCATCGGACTCCGGCTCCGGCTCGGGATCGGGGGCCGGTTCCGGAGGGCGGCAGGACGGCTCGCGGACGTCCGACTCCGCCCGTACGACCGCCAGGTCGGCCGCCAAGGCTCCCGCCCCCTCCAAGGGTGACGTGGGCGGTTCGCTCCAGCAGCAGGTGACGGCCATCGTCAACGCCGAGCGCGCCAAGGCCGGCTGCTCGCCCGTACGCCTCAACGCGCTGCTCACCCAGGCCGCCCAGGGCCACTCCGACGACATGGCCGCCCGCAACTTCTTCGACCACACCAACCCGGACGGCAAGGGCCCCGGCGACCGCATCACCGCCGTCGGCTACCGGTGGAGCACGTACGGCGAGAACATCGCGTACGGCCAGCAGACCCCCGCCTCCGTGATGGACACCTGGATGCACAGCTCCGGGCATCGGGCGAACATACTCAACTGCTCGTTCGACGAGATAGGCGTCGGCATCAACAACGCGCCCGGCGGCCCGCGTTGGACGCAGGTCTTCGGGGCGCGGTGACGTTTCGCCACCGCGTGACCTCCCCGCCCATGCCCCGACGCGTTCCACGGCGCCGAGATGTGGGCGGGTGGTCAACTCGATGACGCGCGGGCGCTGCCGATACGGGGAGTGGAGCGGTCGGCGGGAAATCGTCCTCCGTTCAGGTGGCAGCCGTCAGGAGGGACGGATGCGGGTCACCGCATCGGGGGGTGCGGCGCGCGTTTGAAGTGACGTACGGGACGTAGGAGAGGCGTCGACAACGACGGTGCTGGGAATGGTCGTTCACCACTCACTGAGATGTTCGACGTGTGGGTGCGGCTTTCCGGTCGGATGTTTTGACGGGCTGCTGATCACACCGATAGTTCTCTGCTGCCTCGGCAGGGGCGGCCTTCCCGGCCGGTGGCCCGTGCCATTTATCCGACCCCCGGTGGCACGGGCCACGTCCGGCCCGGGAACACCGCAGTGCCCCGCCGAGCACACGGCGCCGCTTCCGTCTCGGGGCGGCGTCACCGTCCCCCCTCTCCCAAGGAGATCCGAAGATGTCGATGCGCAACCGCGTTGTTGGCGTGGCGCTGGCCCTGCTGGCCGGTGGCATGGTGCTTGGCCAGGCCGGTACGGCCATGGCGGACGACCACCACGGCCGCCACCACGAGGGCCACGGCCTGGGCTCCCTGCCCGTGGCGATCGTCTCCCCGGCCCCGGGGCAGATCACCAAGGAGCACAAGGTCACCGACACCTACAAGTACGACCCCAAGGGCGGCTCGTCCAGCTCGTCCTCCTCGGAGGAGCAGCCGCCGTCTTCCGGCTCCTCCGCCCCCTCCACCCCTGAGCCGGGCCCGGTGACCGCCCTGAAGGACACGGCCAACTCCACGGCTCAGTCCGCCACGTCGGGCGTCTCCAGCACGGCTGACGCGGCGCTGAAGTAGTCGATCGCGGTGCGGTCGCGGGCACGTGCCCGCGACCGCGCAGGGTGCCGCCGCCTGCCTGCTGGATCCGAGGGCCGGGCGGCGGCGCCGACTTGCTGGCCTCGCGCGGGCGGGACCATGTCGTCCGTGACCCGGAGCAGGCTCCTGGGCTGGGACCACCCCCGCGCACGCGGGGACCACGGCGGGACCCGGCGGTTCCTGGGCCGGCGGCCGGGGCCACCCCCGCGCACGCGGGGACCGCAGGGCGCCACCTGGTGTTTTAGCCAGTCAGGCCCGGTTTTTTACTCACTTGCTCGGGATCCGGCAGAACCGTCATACCGCGCGGCGCGCCTATTCCGATGAAGTCGGCGACACATCATCCCCCTGCCTCCCCCACCCGCACTTGACTCTCACACCGATGTCAGACCTTAGCGTCGCGACATGGCCCCAAGCACTCCACCGGGGACGGTCCCTCACCCAACTCCGGCACCACCAGTCCAGCCCCCAAACAGCCGCCGCTCCCAGCCCCACCCCGCCGCCGTCCTCGCCACCCTCACCGCCTGCGTCTTCCTCGTAGGGACCAGCGAGTGGGTCATGGTCGGGCTGCTGCCCGGGCTGGCCGCCGAGTTGCGGCAGCCGCTTCCCGCCGTCGGCTCGCTGGTCACCTGGTACGCCCTGGTCGTGACGGTAGCCGGGCCGGTCGTCACCGTCGCCGTGCTGCGGTTGCCCCGGCGCCGGGCGCTGCTCGCGCTGCTCGGCCTGTTCATCGCCGGCAACGCGGCGGCCGCCCTGGCCGACGGGCTCGGAACCCTCGCCGCCGCCCGCATGGCCACCGCCCTCACGCACAGCACCGCCTTCGCGACCGCCCTGGTCATCGCCGTCTCGACGACCCCCGCCGCCCACCGCGGCAGGGCGATCGCCGTGGTCGCCGCCGGATGGAACCTCGCCACCGTCCTCGGTGCCCCGCTCGGCACCTGGATCGGGGGCCGGTACGGCTGGCGGGCGACGTTCTGGGGGATCACCGTTCTCAGCGCGCTCGTCCTGCTCGCGGTGGCCACCCTCGTCCGTCCCCCCGACCCCGGGACGCGCCCCGCGCCCCGCGCGGAGGTCCGCGCGCTGCTCGGCCGCGGACCGGCCCGCGTCCTGGCGGTCACCGTCCTCGCGCAAGCCGGACTCTTCACCGTCCACACCTACATCTCCCCGCTCCTCGGGGACGTGAGCGGCTTCTCCGCGAACGCGGTCACCCTCCTCCTCGCCGCCTTCGGCGCGGGCGCGCTGCTCGGCAACGTCCTGGGCGGCCGGCTCGCCGACCGCGCCCCCGAACGCGCCCTCCGCACCACCCTCTTCGTCCTCGCCGCCGTCCTCGCGTCCCTCACCCTGACCAGCCACACCCGCCCGACCGCCGCGCTCACCGTGCCCCTCCTCGGGCTGGTCACCGCCGTCCTCATCCCGCTGCTCCAGGAACGCGCCCTCGCCGCCGCCCCCGGAGCGCCCACCCTGATCACCGCCGTCACCGCCTCCGCCTTCAACCTCGGCACGGCCGGCGGCTCAGCGCTCGGCGGCCAGGCCCTCGGCTCCGGCCTGGGCCTTCACGACCTCCCTTGGCTCGGCGCGCTCGTCGTCACGGCCGCCGCCGCCCTCGCGGCCTTCACCCGGCCGACGACGCACCCCACGTCCTGAACCACCCACACCCAGAGAGAGCAGGAATCATGTCCCGCACAGAACTCCCCACCCCCACCCTCGCCCGCACCGTACGGGGCAGGGGCCCCGGCCTCCTCCTCGCCCACGGCGCCGGCGGCGGCATCCAGCCCAACTACGGCCCGATCATGGACGGTCTCGCCGAGCACTTCACCGTCGTCGGCCCCGACTACCCGGGTACGGGCGGCAGCCCGCGCACGGACGCGCCCCTCACCCTCGACGGTCTCGCCGACGAACTCGTCGCCGCCGCCGTCGCGGAAGGGCTGGAGACGTTCGCCGTCACCGGCTACTCGCTGGGCGCCCCCGTCGCCGTCCGGGCGGCCACCCGGCACCCCGACCGCGTCACCGCCCTCGTCCTCACCGCCGGTTTCGCCCGCCCCAACCCTCGCTTGGCCCTCGCCACCCGCCTCTGGCGCGACCTGATCGAGAAGACGGACGATCCGGCCGGCATCACCGCCTTCGGCGCCCTCCTCGGCTTCGCCGCGCCCACGGCGGACGCGTTCTCACAGGCGGACGTCGACGGCATGCTGGCGGCCGGCTGGGACTCCGTCCCCCCGGGCACCCCCGACCACCTCGACCTCGCCGACCGCGTCGACGTCCTCGCCGACCTCCCGCGCGTCACCGTCCCCACCCTCGTCATATCCACCACCCTGGACGCCCTGGTCACCCCCTTCCACCACCGCCAACTCGCCGACGGCATCCCCGGCGCCCACCTCACCGAACTCGCCACCGGCCACGTGCCGTTCTTCGAACGCCCGCAGGAGTGGCTGGAGCTGATGGTCCACTTTCTCGATGAGGCAGCACGCTGACCACCTGCCGCACGGGTGTTCCGTTAACTCGGCACAGTTCGCGAGGAACCCTCTTTCGCGGGGCACTTGGCGCCATTTCGCACCTCCCGGACGAGCGGAGCCGGGTGCTGCTCAGCGTGAGCGAGCACCGGGATGGCCTGCTGTCCTCCAGTCCCGCCGGGTCCTATTCCGGCAGCGGCAAGGTTGTCAACCGTTCGAAATAAAGCGGAGGCCGGCCGGAGGCGTTCCGGGGATACCGGCCGGGCTGATCGGGTGGGCATGTGGTCCTGCCCGGGCCACACCTGGATCACAGGGATCCGGGGTGAACCTGCTGGTCTCCTAGAGGAACGATTCGCTCGAGCGAAACTGGTGTTCATCCAGTGGATAGTCAGCGAAGATTTCGCTCCGCGCGCTACCGGTCAACAAAGCGGCCTCGATGAACTGCGCGCAACCCATGGGGTGGCTTTCCCAGAGCGGGCCCCGCCCCTCCTTGACCATGACCGTCCATTCGTCAGGGTCTTGTTCGGGGCGGGCCAGCCAGTACAGGTAGTCCCCATTCTCTGTGAGAGCCCACGCGATGACGCGGTTGCCGTCTTCTTCGAGCGCGGCGGGCTTCGGCTCCCCTAGTTTCCACAATTGGGCGAGGATGTCCGCCCGATCCTCGTTCTCGGTGAGCAGATCATAAAACTCGTTGGGACACCAAGGCTCCAACAGCCAAATGGCATCATCGAAGACCCCGCCACCATAGGTGTCGACGAGCTGTTTGTAATCCGTCGGCAGTGTTGTGCCCATCTGCTCTTCGACACGGCGCCAGTCTTTGGGCTGGGCAGACTGTGGCGGCGGGACGGACTGGATCAGGTGGGCGATTGACGCGTTCAATGTGGCCTCCTAGCCTGCCGATTCTACGGTTTCCTTTTCGGGACGTTCAGGATTGTTACCTCATTGACGCCACCGCTATCGGACCCATAGGGGTGGAATTGGAATCCTCGGTTCCCTCGGGCTGTGATGTGCAGAGCGATGGGAATCGTGTCGGACGGATCGTTCGTGCGATATAGGGGTGTGACGCTGTATTCTATGGTCTCCCCTCGATCCACTGCCGCTCGTACTTGGCTTTCGATGGCCAGCATCACCGGTGCGTTGGCTTGTCGATGCATTGTAACGAAGTTCCTGTGGTCCCTGTTCGACCCGCCAATTTGTGCACCCAACAGGTGAGTTCTGTTGTATCCCCTACCGCTCTGCCAGCCGGCAATCTCTGGTCGCAGATAAGGTCGGGTCGTTCCGCCCGTCATGTCCGGCTCGATGGTGGCGTGCACGGAGGTGGCCCGTCTGCCAGGTCCCAGCGCGCCGTACCGCACCCTGCCGCCCCATGTGACGTCGTTCTCATCGCACGGCGCCAACCCAAGAGGATCGGACAGGGTGTGGGGGTTGTCTACGTAAGTGGCGGGATTGGGTGCGGGAGCCAAGCCCAATGGGTCGAGAGACAGGTACCGTGCAGTCTCCGGGTCGTAATAACGGAAGTAATTGTGGTGAAGCTGCGTTTCCGCGTCGAAGTACTGTCCAGGGAAACGTATGGGAGTGTGGGCGCTGGCGTCCCGGTTCCAGACCGTACTGCCCCAAAGTGTGGAACGGGCTCTCCAGGCAATATCGCCCGATTCGTCGACGAGCTCGGTAGGAGTGCCAATCTGATCGGCGACCATCGCGAAGAAACGTTGGTCGATGATTTTCTGCGGAGCGTTTGCAAGGGACTTGGTCTCCACCTGCGTCAACGGCATGGTGCCCATCTGGTCCCAAGTCAGGGTCAGGTCCTCGTGAGCGCGCGACGCGGAGGTCGTCTGCTCCGCAAGGCTGCTGCCGTCCCACGTGAAACGAGTCTCCTCCAGAACCGTTTCTCCATCAGCGGCGAGCCTTTGTTTGCTGATGCGGCGACCGAGCGGGTCGTAGTGGTATCGCCATTGGATACCGTCAGGGGTGACGACGCCTATGAGTCGATCCTCGGCGTCCCAGGTGTACTTCCAGGTGTCAGGTTTGCGTGAGAGCCGGATCTTCTGACGTATGACCACACGGCCTTCGCGGTCGTGCTCGTAGCGGACTCGCCCGGCGCGGTTGATACGGGTGCCGCTGTATGCCCGTTGCCCGCGGGCTGCAGCGCTGGGATGAGTGTCCGGCCACGCGGCATAAGTCTGATTTCCCAGTTCGTCGTAGGCGTACCTTTCTTGCCATCCGGCTGCGTCGACTGCTGCGACGCGCCCGGAGGCGTCCAGCGTGAAGGTGCGGCGGCCGGTCAGACGGTCGGCGATTGAGGTCAAACGCCCATCGGGGCGATAAGTAAAGTTTCGATGCAGCACCGGCTGTGGAGACGAAGGAGTGTCGAGGGACTGTTCAATCAGCTGCCCCGCAGGTCCCCAAACGTGCTTGAGTGCAAAAGCGCCGGCAAGGTAGCGGGTGTTCTCGCGCCCGATCGCGTCATGTTCGAAGTTGAGCGTGCGACCTGCCGAGGTGAGACTGACCGGGTGGCCGGCCGCATCGTAGGCGTATGTCGTGACGACACCTGCCGGGGTGACTCGTCGAGTCCGGCGGCCGGCGCTGTCGCAAGTGGTGGTCAGCATCCGTCCATTGATGCTTTGACCTACGACACGGCCGATCTCATCGTAGGTGTAGGCGAGGAGGGAATTCGGCCCGCTGGCCCTTAGTAGACGACCGCACGGATCGTGTTCATAACGGTATACTTGACCTTCCACTGTTTTTTCCAGCAGGTTGTCCACGCTGTCGTAACAGTAGGTCGTGGTCTGATCTTCGGCGTTTGTGCGACTCGTCAAGTTCCCAGCCGCGTCGTAACCGTAGGAGAGGGTACGCCCGTCGAAGTCCGTTTCTGAGACCAGTTGTCCGGCGGAATCGTAGAAGTAGTCCCAGGCGAGCCCATCCGGGCCCATGATCTGCGTGAGTCGTCTCTCGGTGTCGTGGGTGAACGTATAACGGACTCCGTCTGCGGTGATTCGGCTCAGGGGGAGATCAAAATGGGTGTACTCGTAAGCAGTGGTCCTACCTAGCGGATCGGTGTAGGACGTGCAGTTTCCTTCACCGTCGTACTCCCAGTGCTCTGTGCCTCCGTCAGGGTTGGTGCGGGATGTGAGAAGTCCCTCCACGGACCAGGTCAGAGTGGTCTTCCCTCCGACTGGATTCGTGATGCTGATCGTTCGACCGAATGCATCGTACTGACAATGCGTTACCGAGCCGGAGGGGTCGGTGAGAGTGAGAGGCTGGCCTGCCGGCGAATTGGTTATGCGAACGGTCTGACCGAGTGGGTCTGTGACGGAGGCGATGGCGCCTCGGGCGTCAAATGAGTAAGTGGTTGTCTCACCTGCCGGGTTGGTTACGGCGGTCCTGTTCCCGCGATCGTCGTAGGAATGCAACCAAGTGGCGCCATCAGGTCCGGTAAAGGACTCGGGCAAGCCCTGGTTGTCGTAGGTGACGGTACTCCTGTGGCCATCGGGGCGTATCAGCTCGATCGGCCTGCCACTCTCGTCGTACACAACTTGCGTCGTTCGCCCGAGAGGGTCGGTTGATGACAGTAGCCGGTTGGAGGTGTCGTAATCCGCGTGTGTGCTGCGTCCCAGTGGATCGATGACAGAGACGATTTGGTGCCTGGAGTTCAGATGGAAGGAGGTCGTCGCACCGAGGGAGTTGGTGTAGCGGGTGACCAGCGGATTGGATGAGCCTTCCCGTTCATATTCGAAGGTGGCGGAAAGGAAGCCGTCAGGCCCCACCGTTCGTGCTACCCGACCGTCAGCGTCGTAGATGTACCTGTAGGTGGAATTGTTGCGATCCGTCCAGGAAGTTATGCGGGATTCGACGTCGTAGGTGAAACGCAGGGGCGTCTGCGAGGAGTTGATAACCGTTTCGAGATTTCCCGCTCCGTCGTACCCGTAACTGCTTACGGTGGCTGATCCGTCGGCCGTACGCACAGACAACCGGCGTATTCGCCCGCTGGTGGTGATCAACTGAACCTGGTACCCACCGCTGTGCAAGACGTCAATCGGTGTCCCGTCAGGCTGGCGGCCGAACTCGATGCGATTCCCATTGCGGTCCTCGACGCCGGTCAACCAGTAAGAGGAAGAACCTCCGTAAGGGCTGTAGGTGAAGAATCGCGATATTCCCGAATCAGGGTCAGATATTCGGTACGTGGTGTCCGGGCCGTTGTGCGCATCCTGGGTGAGACGGAGGCGGGTACCCTCCGATGGCAGGATCGTTTCCTCTGCAATGCGTGGAAGCCGCGGGTAGATGAGGATCGACCCGTCGTCGCGTGCCCACAGTGCACTGCCGTCGGCCGTGTCGACCTCCAAACGTTCATCGAATGTGGACGCCCAACTGCGCCCGAACCAATGACCGAAGCGGTACTTGGACAGGTGCGTGCGACGTAGGATCAGCGGTAGCACTCCGGGAAGGGACAGGTCCGTCTGGGCGAGGACCAACTCTCCTGTGCCCACGTCCACTGGGTCTGTGACGCACGTCTTTTTGTCAAGCGGGATGCTGTGGCGACGTGCGTCACCCTTGGCATGACGAAGCGGATCGGGCTTGATGCCTGAAGCAGGGCCCGTTCCTCCGCTCGTGTGCGGGGCGCTCCCGAAGTCCTTGCTCTTGGTGTGCCGGAACTTGTCGCGTTCGTGCTGGTCTTGCTTCTTCTGTGCACGGCCGGCCTGTGCCAAGCCCTTGCCGACGTCGCCCAGATGCTTCGTCAGCTCGTTTTGTGCCTTGTCGAGAGAGCTCATCGCTCTCTCGGTAACCTCTTCGATGACCTTCGCGAGGGAGCCGCGGCCTCGTGTGCGGTTGAAGTGGCTCCGGGTAACGTGTAGTCGTTTGCCGCCCTTCTCACCCAAGTGCATCGAGTGCTCATGCACCTTGCTCGTGAACGTGTTGTGCTCGTGCTCGTCGAAGACAAGGTCGCCGCCAGGGCCACCTCCGCTGGCGCCGGCCAGCACGAGGCCGCTCGTGCCGCTTGCCGAGGCGATCCGCAAATTGTCTTTACCTGCTTGGAGCGTCTGTCCGAGGTGGATGCCGTCTTGGGCCCCGAGACCGTCAGAGACGACCTGGACGACGAGGTCCGTGGTCATGGCGTCCAGGGCCGCAAAGACCGGACCGGTCACGATCGACAGGACTTCCTGCGCGGCGGCCTCGGCGGCCTCCTTGAGGATGCGCTTGACGGCCGTTCGCGTAGCAGCGACGCCGCCCAGCGCACCGAGTTCAGAGAAGCCGAGGGTGATGGGTGCGGCCGCTTGGGCAGCGGCAATCTCGCTGGCCAGTAGGCCAAGCTGGATTATGGCCGCGCCCTTGGCGCCTGCGACTACTGCTGCCGCTGCGTCCAGGCCACCGGCCAGTAAGCGGCCGCCCTCGGCAAGATTGTGCAGATGCTTCGCGTTGAGCTTCTTGACATGCGCTTCGATCGCTTCCGTCATTGCGCCACGATTGGTGGAGAGGAGGCGGTTGAGCGCTACGTTGGCATTGCCGCGACCGGCATCCACGTCGCTGGCGAAGCTGCGGAGCGATCTGGCCATATCACGGTAGTCGTCTTCGTCCACATTTGGCCAGTTGACGCCGATCAGGTCCAGCGCGAGGGCCAACTTGCCCGGTAGGACGACACCCAACTTCCCCACCTCTGTCATGGCATATCAGTGTTACGACGATATGACCCTAGGTGGGTGAGGCCGATTGCTCAATGTCGTCAGCAAGCACCGCCCTGTGTCCCTTGGTTATGGTCTGCTGGCCGAGCGCTGGGCATAACTGGGACGCCGAGCCTTGAATTCAGTCGCCCGGCGTCGCGACCAGGCGCAGGAACGCGGTCCACGCGGGGGCGGGGAGGAGGAGGGCCGGGCCCTCGGGGTTCTTGCTGTCCCTTATGGGGACGGCGCCTGTGCGGGCATGGGTGGGAGCCCACTCCAGGCAGTCGCCGCCATTAGGGCCGCTGTGGCTGGACTTGATCCAGGGAGTGCGTATCAAGTCGCCCACTTCTATGCATGCGCCGCCGTTGTTGCTGCTGTAGCTGCTCTTCCGCCAACTGATCGGTAGAGCGCGCCTGGGTGTCACTTCGCCAGCTCCTTCAGGTACGTTCGGATCATGTCAGCGGATTCCCGCGGTGAGAGCGCAACTGCCCTGATCAGATCATAGGAGCGGGAAGCGGCGAGCACCTGGACCGGGTCGGCGGTCATGTGGCCTTGGCAGACGCCATCGACGTGCAGGATGTTGGCCCCGGTTTCGAAACTCAGGATGTCGAACGATCCGTCCAGGCCGGGATGCGGCGGGGCATCCCGGGGGATGACCTGGATGACAGTGCGTGGGCGCTCCCCGGCCGTCAGCAAGTGCTGCAATTGCTCCCTCATGGCGGCGGGCCCCGGGTATGGCCGAGCGAGCGCGTATTCGTCCAGCACGAACCAGGCGTGCGGCGGCGTTGCCTTCTCGAAGATGTCCTGGCGGGTCATGCGAGCCGCTACCAGGTCTTCCAGGCTGTCCGGCCTCCCTCCGGCCAGCACGGCCCTGGCGTACTCCTCGGTCTGCAACAGACCGGGGATCAGCTGGTTGTTGAAAATGTCCAGCCTGACGGCCTCGCGCTCCATCTCCACGTACGGCAGGAACCAGCTCGGATAAGCGAACTTGATCACCAGCGGATGCAGCCGCCCGAAGTGCCCGTCCGTCCCGAACGCCGAGTCGAGATCGTGCGCCAGCGGCTCCGACGGCACCCGCTTGGCCCGCTCGACGTAGCTGATCATCGCCTGCGTCGTGTGGGCCATTTCGGCTGCCTGGGTCTGCGACTTCCCCGCCTTCCTGCGGATCCGGTTCAGTTCGGAGCCGAAGAAGGCGAGCATCGACGAAGTCGGGTCCGGCAGGGAGTCGTCTTCTGTGGTCATGCCCGATATATCCCCTTCGTGCATAACTCTCGCGGAGTTATGGCCGCTCCTCTTCCGGAGCGTACTCGCGGAGCGCAACCCTGAAAGCACACCAGGTAATTGGCCTCCGGAAGGGGTACCCCATGCCCGAAACCGCCGTCCCCCCACCGCCCGCCTCGCGCCGCCCGGTGCCCTGTGCCGAATGCCGGCGGATCCGGGAGGCGTACTACGCCGCTTCGCGGCAGGGGGACCGGGGCGCCGCGCAGGGGTGGATCGTCGCGATGGGGCGGCACCACCGGTGGGTGCACTGATGGCGGCGACGGGGTGCGGGCATCCGGCCGCCGAGTGGGTGGTGGCCCGGAGCGGGGTCGCGACCTGCTGCCGTTGCGGGGTGCGGCGGTTCACCGCGTACGCGGCGCTGTGGCGCGAGGTGCCGGGCCGGGCGGTGTCCGGACCGACGGCGTCCGCGCGAGGGACGGGCGTGCTGCGGGCCCGGCGGGACGGCGGCGGGGGAGGCGCCGGCCGCTCCCTCGCGGCCGGCGCCTCCCCCTTGCCCACGGGACGACCCCCGCTCAGAAGCGCGGGTGGAAGTAGAACGTCTCGTTGATGACCGGCGTGCCGTTGGGGTTCCGCTGGTACGGCCACTGGATCAGCCAGGTGCCGTCGCCGGTGCGGTTGTGGTCGACGTTCACGAACTGGTGGGTGCCGTTGTCGCGCAGCACGGTGAGGTTGGGGAAGCGCCAGTTCGGGTGCTCCAGCGTGAAGTTCTGGGTGTCGTGCTGGTAGCCGCCCGGGTCGGGTTCGCCGTTGGGGCCGTGGCAGTCCCAGATGTTCAGGAAGTCGCCGTTGCCGCTCTTCTGGCCCCGGTTGACGTCCAGGCACTTGCCGCTGCTGAGGCTCTGGAGGCGGTAGAGCGGCTGTCCGGAGTCGCCGGGCCGTCCGACGGGCAGCAGGCGCCAGCGCTGGTTGGCGCCGCCGTTGGCGTGGTAGATGATCACGTGGCTGCCGTTGGCGTTCTGGCCGTTGTAGACGTCCAGGAGGCGGTCGCTGTTGTCCGCGTGGATCGTCAGGTCGCGCGGGCTTCCCGACGCCCGCAGGGCGGAGAAGCCGACCGGCCAGTGGTCGCTGCCGTAGTTGGGGTTGACGGCGGCGTGCCAGTTCTGGGTGTTGACGTTGGAGGCGGCGAAGTCGAGTTCGTTGCCGCTCTGCTGGGTGGCCTGGCCGCTGTTGTAGATGCGGGTGTTCAGCGGGACGCCGTCGTTGGCGACGGCCTGCGGGGAGCGGTTGAAGTCGCCGAGCACGACCCAGTTCGCGATGCCGTTGCCGGACGCGTACCCGGCGACGCGGCGGATGAGGGAGGCCGCGTCGTTGGGCCGTCCGCCGTTGGACGCGGCGTGGACGGAGGCGAAGACCGTCCGGTCCTCACGGCGTACGGCGGCGAGCGCCGAGCGGTAGCCGCCGCTCAGCTCCCGGACGGAGTCCGGGTAGAACGAGGTGACGAGGCCGAGGTTGCGGGAGCCCTGGATGAGGATGTGCAGGTAGCGGACCTGCCCGCGGCCGAGGTCCCACCGGTACGAGTGGAGGTTGCCGTTCCGGCTGATCAGGCGCGAACCGCCGGGTGCGCTGCCGGGCACCTCCTGGAGGGCGACGACGTCGAAGGTGCGCGCGAGCGTCCGTACACCGTTCCAACGGTCGCTGCCCACCTGCATGTTCCAGGTGGCCAGGCGGTGGGTGTCGGGGTCGGCGGCGGCCGCGGGGCCGCCGCCGGTGAGGAGCAGCGCGCAGGCGAGGATCCCGGCCAGCAGGAGGGCGCCGAGGCGGCGCGCGAGGAGGGCCGGGGTTCTCTCGGAGAATGTCACGGACATGCCGTGAATCTTTCCGGCACGGTCTCAGCCGGGGAAGGGAGGAACGGGCCGAAGTCGGCACCCCGTGCCCCTCACTCCCCTCACTCCCCTTCCGCCCCCGCCAGCAGGCATTCCGCCGCGCGCCGGGCGCCGTCCGCGCGGACCGCGGCGGCGACGGTACGGGCGCGGGCGGCCGTGTCCGGGTGGAGGGCGTGCCGGAGGGCGGCGGCGAGGGAGCCGGCGGTCGGCGGGGCGGGCGGGTGCGCGGCGCCGACGCCGAGTTCGTGGACGCGACGGGCCCAGTAGTGCTGGTCGTACATCTGCGGGGCGACGACCTGGGGCGCCCCGGCCGACGCGGCGGCCGTGGTCGTCCCCGCGCCGCCGTGGTGGACGACGGCCGCGACGCGGGGGAACAGGGCGCGCTGGTTGACGTCGCCGACGAGGAAGCAGTCCTCGGCGTCGTCCACGAGGGACAACCCGGCCCAGCCGCGCGACACGAGCGCCCGCCGGCCGACCGCGCGGGCCGCGCCGATCATCGCCTCGGGGAGGCCGGGGGTGGCGCGGATGCTGCCGAAGCCGAAATAGACGGGTGGTTCGCCGGCGGCGAGGAAGTCCTCCAGGGCGGGGGAGAGCGGGGTGTCGTCGGGGAGCAGCCAGGCGCCCGGCTGCCAGGGCGGGCCCGCCGTACCCAGGACGTCCCCGCCGGGCCACGGCCCCAGCACCGGATCGGCGGCGAGCCACGGCTGGTCGCCGAGCGTGTGCCCGCGTACGTCGCCGACCGGCGGCAGGCCGAACGCCTCCGCCCGGCCGGAGTCGAGGGCCTTGCGGAAGGTGGCGTTGACGTGGTCGGCGTCCTCGGCCCAGAGGGCGCGGCGGTCGGCGGTGTCCGGGGCGAGCGGCCTGCCCTGGAGGGCCAGCGGGGGAGGGGCGTGGTGCGGGGAGGGGAGGGTCACCGGACAGTACGAGACGTGGACGTAGCGGACGCCGGCCGCTTCCGCCACCGAGCGGGCGGCGAACTGCAGACCCCCGCCCGCCACGACGGCGTCGCAGCCCCGCGCCGCCTCCGGCAGCGTGGCGAACTGCGTGACGACCGTGCCCTCCGCCAGCTCCCGCAACCGTTCCGGCGTGGGGCGGAAGCCGTGGCCGGAGGCGGTGCCGCGCAACGCGGGACCGATGGGCACCACGGGGAACCCCAGCCCCTCCACCCACTCCCGGAAGTCCGGCGGCACGCACAGGCGCGCCTCCGCGCCGAGCGCCCGGAGCGCGGTGGCCAGCGCCACCATCGGCTGCACCTCGCCCCGCGTCCCGATGGTCGACAGCAGTACGCGCATCGCGATGCCCCCCCGTCGCTCGGTCAGGTTCCGGCCGACGGACGTGGCCGGACGGCCGATTGTGCGGTACGGCCCGGGCCTTGCGGCAACTCCCCCTTCCGGCCCTATGGTGGAAATGCGGGGAGGCGGTCCGGAAGCCCCGGGTTTACCCCATCGAGTGGTTCCCGCGTACGGGCGGGTTGTTTGCCTGTCGGCGGAGCAACGGTTGAACGAGGAACGCGTCACCCCCCCCAGCCGCCGCTCGAAGGACTCCCGTGGACCTGAAGAAGAAGATGACCGCAGGCCGCCTCGCCGGCCTTTCGGCCGCCACCGCACTCCTCCTGCACCCGCTCGTCGCCGGGCAGGCGCTCGCGGCCGACGGTTCCACGACGCCCATGCGCTGCCGGAGCGTCGGCACCGCGCGGGACGCCGACGTGGCGTCCGTCCTCCAGCCCCTCGGCGTCCACCTGCAGAACCCGGACACTCCGGTCGGCCTGTCGTGCACTCCCACCCGCAACGGCGGTCCCGACGTCAACTTCTGCGCGGGCAAGGACCCGGTCCACGGCATCGCCGTCATCGGCCGCCGCCCCATGGGCCACACCTGCCCCTGAGGCGCCCATGCCCCGGTCAGGCCGCCGGGACCACCGCGTCGTCGATCAGCTTGAGCGCGAGCCGCCGCGTCGTCTCGTCCGCCTTCTCCGGGCTGCCGGAGTCGAACGGCGGGTGCGGGTCGTACTCGACGGCGAGCTGCGTGGCCCGGGCGGTGGCGTCGCCGCAGAGGCGGGCGGCGAGGTGGAGGCCCATGTCGAGACCGGCCGAGACGCCGGCCGCCGTGATGATCCGGCCCGCCTCGACGAAGCGGCCGGGCGTCCAGACGGCGCCGAGCTTCGCCAGGTAGGGGCGCGAGGCCCAGTACGTCGTCGCGGGCAGCCCCTTCAGCAGCCCGGCGGAGCCGAGGATCAGCGAGCCGGTGCAGACGGAGGTGGTCCACGTCGTACGGCGGTGCAGGAGGCGGACCCAGTTCAGGACCGCCCGGTCCTCCATGGTGGCGACGGTGCCGCGGTTGCCGCCGCCGGGGACGAGGAGGACGTCGGCGCGGCGTACGTCCGCGAGGGCCCGCTCGGCGGTCAGGGCGAGCTGCCCGGTGTCCGTGCGCACGGGACCCGGGCGGTGGGCGACGGTGACGACACGGACGCCGGGCAGGCGGCAGAGCATCTCGTAGGGGCCGACCGCGTCCAGCGCGGTGAAGCCGTCGTAGAGCAGGATCGCGACCGTTCTGCCTCGGCCGCCGTCCGCCGGACGGCCATCGCCGCGGTCGCTCCGGTCGCCCCGGTTCCCCCGGTACGACGAGACGGCCGCGGCCGACCCGCCCGCCCCGGTGAGCCCCACGGCGAGGGCCCCCGCGCCCGCCGCCCCCAGCACCCCGCGACGCGTCGGCTGTACTGCCGAAGTCATCCGAACCAACCCCCTTGACGATCAGTGGACTTCAAGGGAGTCGTGCGGGGAAGGCCCCGGGTTCCCGGCCCGGCCCACCGGCCGCTGGGGAATCACCCGGCCCCGAAGGCGCCACGGAGCCGACGCCATAGCTCACCCGGTCAGGGTCACGGTCACGGGAAGCACTCCGCGCACCGTGCGCGGCCTCACCCTTGCGCAAGCTCCGCGCGCCGCTTGCTCCGCCGCAGTTCGCGCCGCTTGGGGTGGCGGACGACGACGCCCGCCATGCCCGGCGTCCCGCTGACGCGGATCAGCGGGGTCCCGGGAAGGCGAGGGGTGGTCGCGGTCTTGTCCTTGACCCCGCCCTCCATGCCGTCGGTGTTCACGCCCCAGCCCTCGGGGACGATGAGCACGACGCCGCCCATGCCGCCTTCCGCCTCCACCGCGACCTCCGGCAGCCGGCACTCGGCCGCGGTGAAGTCGAGGACGACGCCGCCCATGCCGCCGTGGGCGACGATCCGCGCGGGCACCTGCCAGCGCCCTTCGCGCTTGGCGCCGTGGAGACCGCCCTTGAGCGTCAGCGGCCTGGCGGGGTCGGCACCCGGCAGGACGGGCAGGTCGGCGGTGAGCGCGGCGAGTTCGCCGTGCGTCCGCGCGCCGAGTGCCCGCTCCACCCGCTCGGCCAGCTCGGCGAAGTCCAACCGCCCTTCGGCCGCCGCCTCGTTCAACCGCTCCACGACCGCGTCCCGCTCACGGTGGGAGGCACGCACGGACCCGTCATCGCCGGAGACCGGCGGCAGCTCACTCATACACCCATGCTAAGCGACCCACACCGCCGCCCTAAGAGGCGAACGAACCGGTTCGCATCCCGGAAGCCCGTCGGACGGACCCGCGCCACGGCGGCCGTTTCGCCCACCCGGCGCCGCCCCCTACCGCTCCCCCCTACCTCCCCCGCCCCTTCACCGAAGCCCGCAAGTACTCGCGGTTCATGCGGCCGATCGCCGTCAGGGGGATGCCCTTGGGGCAGGCCGTGGCGCATTCGCCGGTGTTGGTGCAGCCGCCGAAGCCCTGGGCGTCCATGGTGTCGACCATGTCGAGGACGCGGGACTCCCGCTCCGGGGCGCCCTGGGGGAGGACGTTGAGGTGGACGACCTTCGCGGAGGTGAAGAGCATGGCGGAGCCGTTGGGGCAGGCGGCGACGCAGGCGCCGCAGCCTATGCACTCGGCGTGTTCGAAGGCGAGGTCGGCGGTCGGCTTGGGGACGGGGGTGGCGTGGGCCTCGGGGGCGGAGCCGGTGGGGACGGAGACGTAGCCGCCGGCGCCGATGATGCGGTCGAACGCCGAGCGGTCGACGACCAGGTCCTTCACGACCGGGAAGGCGGCGGCCCGCCACGGCTCGACGTCGATGGTGTCGCCGTCGGAGAAGTGGCGCATGTGGAGCTGGCAGGTCGTGGTGCGCTCCGGGCCGTGCGCCGCGCCGTTGATGACCATGCCGCAGGCGCCGCAGATGCCCTCGCGGCAGTCGTGGTCGAAGGCGACGGGTTCGTCGCCGGCGAGGATCAGCTCCTCGTTGAGGTGGTCGAGCATCTCCAGGAAGGACATGTCCTCGCTGATGCCCTTCACCTCGTAGGTCCGCATGGCGCCCGGCTCCTCGGGGGTGCGCTGGCGCCAGATGCGCAGGGTGAGGTTCACGCGTAGCTCCGCTGGGTGGGGTGGACGTATTCGAAGGTCAGCTCTTCCTTGTGGAGCACCGGCGGGGCACCCGTCCCGGTGAACTCCCAGGCGGCCGCGTACGAGAACTCGTCGTCCCTGCGCGCGGCCTCCCCCTCTGGCGTCTGGCTCTCCTCGCGGAAGTGGCCGCCGCAGGACTCGGTGCGGTGCAGCGCGTCCAGGCACATCAGCTCGGCCAGTTCCAGGTAGTCGACGATCCGGTTGGCCTTCTCCAGGGACTGGTTGAGCTCCTCGCCCGTGCCGGGGACCTTGATCCGGCGCCAGAACTCCTCCCGCAGCGAGGGGATGCGGTCCAGCGCCTTGCGCAGGCCGCTCTCCGTGCGCGCCATGCCGCACTCGTCCCACAGCAGTTCGCCCAGCTCGCGGTGGAACGAGTCCGGAGTGCGGTCGCCGTCGACGGACAGGAGGCGGGCCAGGCGGTCCGTCGCCTCGCCCACCGCCTCCGTCACCGCCGGGTGGTCCTCGGGGACGGGGGCGTGCGGGTGCCGGGCCAGGTAGTCGTTGATCGTCGACGGCAGGACGAAGTAGCCGTCGGCCAGGCCCTGCATCAGGGCGGACGCGCCGAGCCGGTTGGCGCCGTGGTCCGAGAAGTTGGCCTCGCCGATCGCGAACAGCCCCGGAACGGTCGTCTGGAGGTCGTAATCGACCCACAGACCGCCCATCGTGTAATGGATCGCCGGGTAGATGCGCATCGGCACCTCGTACGGGTCCTCGGCGGTGATCCGCTCGTACATCTCGAAGAGGTTGCCGTACTTCGCCTCCACCGCCTTCCGGCCCATCCGCCGGATCGCGTCCGCGAAGTCCAGGTAGACGCCCTGCCCGCCCGGGCCGACGCCGCGCCCCTCGTCGCAGACGTTCTTCGCGGCGCGCGAGGCGATGTCGCGCGGGACGAGGTTGCCGAAGGACGGGTAGATCCGCTCCAGGTAGTAGTCGCGCTCGTCCTCCGGGATCTCCGCCGGCGGGCGCGTGTCGCCCTTCGCCTTCGGCACCCAGATCCGGCCGTCGTTGCGCAGCGACTCGCTCATCAGCGTCAGCTTGGACTGGTGGTCGCCGGAGCGCGGGATGCAGGTGGGGTGGATCTGGGTGAAGCAGGGGTTGGCGAAGTACGCGCCGCGCCGGTGCGCCCGCCAGATGGCCGTGGCGTTGGAGTTCTTGGCGTTCGTCGAGAGGTGGAAGACGTTGCCGTAGCCGCCGGTGGCCAGGACCACGGCGTCGGCGGAGTACGTGCGCACCGCGCCCGTGATCAGGTCGCGGGCGACGATGCCGCGCGCCCGCCCGTCCACGACGATCAGGTCGAGCATCTCCGTGCGCGGGTGCATCTCGACGTTCCCGGCCGTGATCTGCCGGGACAGCGCCTGGTACGCGCCGAGCAGCAGCTGCTGGCCCGTCTGGCCGCGGGCGTAGAACGTCCGCGACACCTGGACGCCGCCGAACGAGCGGGTGTCGAGCAGGCCGCCGTACTCGCGGGCGAACGGCACGCCCTGGGCCACGCACTGGTCGATGATCTCGACGGAGACCTGGGCGAGGCGGTGCACGTTGGACTCGCGGGCCCGGAAGTCGCCGCCCTTGACGGTGTCGTAGAAGAGGCGGTGGACGGAGTCGCCGTCGTTGCGGTAGTTCTTCGCCGCGTTGATGCCGCCCTGGGCGGCGATGGAGTGCGCCCGGCGCGGCGAGTCCTGGTAGCAGAACTGGACGACGTGGTAGCCCTGTTCGGCGAGGGTGGCGCCGGCCGCGCCGCCCGCCAGGCCGGTGCCGACGACGATGACGGTCTGCTTGCGGCGGTTGGCCGGGTTGACGAGCCTGGCCTCGAACCGGCGGCGGTCCCAGCGCTCGGCTATCGGCCCGTCGGGGGCCTTGGTGTCGGCGATCGGGTCGCCGGTGGTCCAGCGGGCGTGGACGTCGCCGGTGGTCCGACGGACGCCGTGGTCCTCGTGGTGGGACATGTCAGCTCACGATTCCTGTCAGCACGCCGATCGGGACGGCGAGGAAGCCGAGGGTCAGCAGGGCGGCCAGCCCGTTGGCGAGCGCCTTGAACACCCGGTCCCGGCGCGGCGAGTTGGCGCCCAGCGTCTGGGCGGCGCTCCAGAAGCCGTGCCGGATGTGCAGGCCGAGGGCGAGCATCGCGGCGATGTAGAAGGCGCTCACGTACCAGCGGTCGAAGGACGCCACCAGGTTCTGGTACGGGTGTCCCTCCTCGGCGTTGGGGTTCACGGTGAGGGTGGTGAGGTCGAGGATGTGCCAGACGATGAACAATCCGAGGATCACCCCGCCCCAGCGCATGGTCCGGGTGGCGTAGCTCGCCCGGGCCCGCCTCCGCTCGTACTTCGCCGGGCGGGCGGCCAGGTCCCGGCGGCTCAACTGGTAGGCGGCCACGCCGTGCAGCACCACGGACGCCGTGAGCACCACCCGGAGCAGCCACAGGAACCAGGTGCGGTGCAGGAAGGGCTCGCCGATGGTGCGGATCCAGTGCCCGTAGTGGTTGAACTCCCCGGGGCCGAAGAAGACCTTGAGGTTGCCCATCATGTGGCCGACCAGGAACGCCAGCATGATCAGCCCGGTGGTCGCCATGACCGCCTTCTTGCCGACGGTCGAGCGCCACAGGAGGCCCAGGAGGGACGGGGAACGCCCGGTGGGCGGCTCGGTGGGGGACGGGGATCGCTCCGTCCGGGTCGCCAGTGCCATGCCGCCGACAGTAGGTCGGCAAGATTCATGCGTCCAAGACATGGCAGACCTGGTTTCCATAGGCGGCGCCTATCTATCCTGATCGGCGTGCAACTCCAGCAGCTCCGCTACTTCGCGACGGTCGCCGAAGTACGTCACTTCACCCGCGCCGCCGAGGCCCTCCACGTCGCCCAGCCGTCGCTCTCCCAGCAGATCCGGGCGCTCGAACGGGAGCTGGGCGCCGACCTGTTCCACCGGGCGCGCGGCAACATCACGCTGACCGACGCGGGCGAGGCGCTGCTGCCCCTCGCCCGGCGCATCCTCGCCGACACCGACACCGCGCGGCGCGAGGTCCAGGAGGTCGCCCAGCTGCGGCGCGGCCGGGTACGGCTCGGCGCGCCGCCGAGCCTGTGCGCCAGCCTGGTCCCGGACGTGCTGCGGGCCTACCACGCGCGCTACCCGGGGATCGAGCTGTTCATCGACGAGGGCGGCTCCCGCGACCTGGTCCGCGACCTGGCCGCCGGCGCCCTCGACCTGGCCCTGATCATCACCCCGCTGGGCGTCGGCGCCCCCGCCCTGACCACCACCGAACTGCTCCACGAGGACCTGGTCGTCGTCTCGTCCCCGTCCGCCCCGCCGCCGGTCCGCCGGGCCCGGATCCGGATCGAGGATCTGCGCGGGCTGCCGATGGCGATGTTCCGGCGGGGCTACGACCTGCGGGAGATGACCATCGCGGCCTGCCGGGCGGCCGGCTTCGAACCGTCGTTCACGGTGGAGGGTGGCGAGATGGACGCCGTCCTGGGCTTCGTCCGCGCCGGGCTGGGCGTCGCCGTCGTCCCCGGCATGGTCGCCGCCCGCTCGGGGCTGCGCGTCACCCCGTTCGAGGGCGACCGGATGCGGCGGACGGTCGCGGTGGCCCACCGCAAGGACACGCCCCCGCCGCGCGCGGCACGGGAGTTGTGGGGGGTACTGCTGGAGCACCTGGGGGAGGCGGGATGACCTCAGACGGCCCCGCCCAGCCACACCCCCGCGTACGCCGCGCCCAGCCCCGCCGCCACGCTCCCCAGCACGTTGAGCGCCGCCAGCCCCCGCGCCCCGTCCTCCGCCAGCCGCAGCGTCTCGTACGAGAACGTCGAGTACGTGGTGAGCGCCCCGCACAGCCCGGTGCCCAGCCCCAGCCGGACGTCCTCCGGGGCGACGGCGGTCACCACCCCCAGCACCAGGCAGCCGACGACGTTGACCGTGAACGTCCCCCAGGGGAACACCGAGTCGTGCCGCGCCTGGACGGCCCGGTCGGCGAGGTAGCGCAGCGGAGCGCCGACCATGGCGCCGGCGACGACGAACAGCCAGGTCACCCCCGGTGGACCTCGACCTCGTCCAGGGTGACGAGCCCGCCGGACCCCTCGTCCAGCAGCTCGTCGACGACGGGCAGGAACGCCCGTACCCGCTCCGGCACGTCCACGATCACCACCGCCACCGGCAGGTCCTCGCTCAGCGACAGCAGCCGCGCGGTGTGCACGCGGGACGAGGCGCCGTAGCCCTCGACGCCCCGGAACACGCTGGCGCCCGCCAGCCCGGCCCGGTGGGCGCGGTGGACGAGTTCGGAGGCGAGCGGCCGGCCGTGCGCGGTGTCGGACTCGCCGAGGTACACCGTCAGCCGGAGCGCCGGACCGCGCGGGATCACCGTCGGCCTCCCCGTGCCAGCCGGCGCGTCGCGGCGGACGCGGCCCACACCGCGGCGAGCGCGGCGAGCGGCGTCGCGGCCAGGTAGAGCAGCGCGGTCGCCGTCCGGCCGTCCGCCAGGAGGTGCCGGACGTCGACGGCGTAGGTGGAGAACGTCGTGTAGCCGCCGAGCACTCCGGTGCCGAGGAAGGGGCGCAGCAGCCGGTGCGGGGAACCCCGTTCGGCGATGGTCACCAGCAGGACGCCGATCAGCGCGCAGCCGGTCGCGTTGACCAGGAACGTCGTCCAGGGGAAGGCGCCGTCCGGCGTCGGCCACAGGAGGCCGGCCCCGTAGCGGGCCGCCGCGCCCAGCCCGCCGCCGAGGGAGACCGCGGCGACGACGGGCCCCTGGCCGGGGCGGTGCCGTGCGGTGGCCGGGGCGGCCGGTGTCGTGCTCACCCGGTCACGCTAACGCACGGGCCGGACGGCCACCCGCCGGGACCGCCGCCACCGGCCGGACCCACCGGTCAGTCCCGGGCCGGCCGGCCCAGGACCGCCGCCAGGTACGCGTCCGCCCGGTCGGCGTCCAGCAGCCAGTCGCGGTAGCCGGCCGGGTCGGCGAAGCCGTTGACGTAGCGGTGCGCGACCTCCGGGTGCTCCGCCGCCGCGTGGACGACGCGCCGCACGTGGTCCGGGAACGGGTCGAGCACCAGGTTGCCGAACGCGACGGCGTGCCGCGCGTGCTCCCACCAGGAGGCGAACGCCCCGTACATCCAGGCGTGGTCGAACGGCCGGTCGCCGCGGTCTTCGATCGCCCGCAGGTACCGGTCGGCGCAGTGCGCGGCGCTGTTGCAACCCTGCCCCGCCAGTGGGTCGTTGAGCACCACGGCGTCCGCCATGCCCAGTACGTACGCCCCGGGCGCCACCTCCGCCACCGGGTGCCGGACGACGGGGGTGACCGCGCCGGTCAGCGCGGCGCCCGCGTCCGTCGGTTCGGCGTCGGCGCACAGTTCGTACTCCCACGGGACGTATTCGCGCATCAGCTCCAGCGAACGGGCGAGGAGCTCCGCCGGGCCGGGGGAGTCCCGCCAGCGGTCGAACGGGCCGCCCGGCAGTGCCTCCCACATCAGGATCGTGCAGGGTCCCGAGAGGGTGAGGGCCGGGAGCGCGAACAGCTCGCCGACGCCCGGCACGGTCGTCATCCGCAGCCGGCCCGGCTCCTCCGGGTGCGGGGCGACGCCGTGCAGGTAGACGACGGCGAGGGCGCGCCGCGGCCGGTCGTGGGGGCTGTGCCCGGCGTCGCGGCCGAGGACGGACCCGAGCCCGCCGCGGCCGGAGGCGAGCAGGGTCAGGTCGTGGGCGGCGGCGAGGTCCGGGAGGTCGGCGGCGGACAGCGAGCGGTACTCGACCCGCCCGCCGCGCTCCTCGAACAGCTCCAGCCAGCGGGCGGTCTTCAGCCGCAGGTCCACCGACTGCGCGGGCTCGTCCAGCGTCCCGCCGAACGCCCGGAGGACCGTGCCCGGGGGCTCGGCGGTGGTCAGTCGGGCGCCGGTGATCCAGGGCGCCTCGGCGTCCCACAGATTCAGTCCGGCCGCCCGCTCCAGGGCCCGGGCCGGGCCGAACATCTGCTGCGTCGACCGCACCCGCCCGGCGCGGATCTCGTCCGGCGTCCCGTCGGACACGAGCAGCACCTCGTGACGGGAAGAGCCGCTCCCCGTCCCCAGCAGCCCCAGCGCCAGATGCAGTCCGGCCTGACCCGCCCCGACGATCGCGATCCGGCTCATGGCCTCCCCTCCCCGCCGGTCGTCCGTCCACCGGCCGTCCGTCCGTCCCTTGTACGCGGCGCGGGACCGGGCTGTACAGATGGCGCACGGACGTCATGGCACCTTCCGGGGGCCCGGCGAGGCCGTTCGGCCGCCGGTCACCCGTCCGCCGCACGATTCGAAACCTTCGGGGTGATCGGGCGTTGATCCGGGCTCCCGGCCGTCAGAGGCCGTGAGCTCGACCCTGTCAGACCGAACGAAGGTGTCACCCCATGTCACGAATCGCCAAGGCAGCGGCCCTCACCGCCACCGTGGGCACGGCGCTCGCCGGCGTCTCCGGCACCGCCCTCGCCGACTCGAACGCCAAGGGGGCGGCCGTCGGCTCCCCGGGCGTCGTCTCGGGCAACGTCATCCAGATCCCCGTCCACATCCCCATCAACCTCTGCGGCAACACCATCGACATCGTCGGGCTGCTCAACTCGACCAACGGCAACGTCTGCGTCGCCGACTGACGCACGTATCCGACGACACCGGGCGCGTCCGCGCCGGGCCTCCGCTCCGCACGGCGGAGGGCCCGCCGGGCCGGCGCCCGTTCGTGGCGCCCCCGACACGGTCGGCGGGCGCCACGCCGGTGTTCGGGGCGGTTTACGGGACGGCGGTCCGGTCGTCCGCAGTCGCTTCCTTCCCGGCCCCTTCCGCCGATTCCTCCGCGGTACCGGCCGGCGCCGCGACGGCGATGGCCGTGACGACGAGGCCCTCGCCCGCCGCCCAGCGCCCCTCGAACCCGTCCAGCCGACGGCCGCCGACCACCGGTCCCGGCACCAGCAGCCGGGCCGTGAACGTCCCGGCGTCCGGATCGACGGCCAGCTCGGCCTCGTCGAAGTCCAGCTCCAGGCCGGTCAGCGGGTACCACGCCTTGAAGACGCTCTCCTTGGCGCTGAACAGCAGCCGGTCCCAGTGCACGTCCGGCCGGCGGGCCGCCAGTCCGGCGAGCCACTCGCGCTCGGACGGCAGCGAGACCATGGCGAGGACGCCGTCCGGGAGCGGCCCGTTCGGCTCGGCGTCTATCCCGAGCGACGCGGCGTCGGCGGCCCGGGCGACCGCGGCGCCCCGGAAGCCCTGACAGTGCGTCATGCTCCCCACCACCCCGTCCGGCCAGCTCGGCGCGCCCCGTCGGCCGGGCAGCAGCGGACCGGGCGGGAGGCCCAGCCGGCCGAGGGCGGCGCGGGCGCACACCCGGACGGTGGCGAACTCGTGCAGGCGCTTGGGGACGGCGCGGGCGACGTGGGCGGCCTCCTCGGGGAAGAGGAGGCTCACCGGGTCGTCCGGGGCGTCGGTGAAGGCGTGTTCGGTGACGGCCCAGGAGGGCAGGAGGGCGGCGATCACCAGAGGGCTCCCGGCTCGTCGACGGGCTGGGGCAGGATCTGCCGGAGCGGCTCGCGGGGCGGCCGGGGCCGCCACTCGCGCGGGTAGCCGACCGACACCTCCTCGAAGCGGACGCCGTCGTACCGGGTCACGCGGGGGATGTGCAGATGCCCGTAGACCGCGGCGGCGGCCCGGAAGCGGACGTGCCAGTCGGCGGTGAGCTCGGTGCCGCACCACTGGGCGAAGTCCGGGTAGCGCAGGATCCGGGTGGGTTCGCGGACCAGGGGCCAGTGGCTGACGAGGACCGTCCGCAGGCCGGGGTCGAGCTCCGCCAGCCGGCGCTCGGTGTAGGCGACGCGCGCCCGGCACCAGTCGTCACGGGTGGGGTACGGGTCGGGGTGCAGGAAGTGCTCGTCGGTGCAGACCACGCCCGCCTCGTAGGCCCGGCGCAGCGACTCCTCCTTGGTGTCGGCGCCGGGGACGCGGAACGTGTAGTCGTAGAGGGTGAACAGCGGCGCGACGGCCACCGGGCCGCCGTCGCCCTCCCACACCGGATAGGGGTCCTCGGGCGTGGCGACGCCGAGTTCGCGGCAGAGCTCCACCAGGCGCAGGTAGCGCTTCTCGCCGCGCAGGTCGCAGGGGTCCTTGGGCGGGGTCCACAGCTCGTGGTTGCCGGGTGCCCAGATCACCTTGGCGAACCGGCCGGCGAGCAGCCGCAGGGCCCACTCGACGTCGTCGTACCGCTCGGCGACGTCGCCGGCGACGATCAGCCAGTCGTCGTCGTGGGTGGGGCGGAGGGTCTCGGTGAGGGCGCGGTTCTCGGCGTGGGCGATGTGGAGGTCGCTGACGGCGAGCAGCCTTCCGGCCGGGTGGGGCGCGGGTTGCGAGGGGGGTGCGGCTTGCGGGTGGGGCACGGTTGGGTCCTTTTCGCTCTTCGCTCGTCCGTCGTCCGTCGTACTCGTGGGTTCCGTCGTACTCGTGAACTGCTCGCCGGTTTCCGGCCGGTGGCGGCCGTTCCGTCGTTCCAGGCCCGCGTCCCGCGCCCGGCCCCTCACGCTAATACGGCGGTCCGGCCGGACGGAACCCCTGTTCGGGACGGTAGGGGCGGGTGGGGCGCGAGGCTCGGGGGCGTGTGGTCCCGGGGCGGAGGCGGACGGTGAGGGTGCGCCGAGGGGTAATACACGGGTGATTACGGGGCTCGGCGCGCGTGGCCGATGATGGGGGCATGACCAACGACGGGGGAAGGGCGCATCAGCCCACCAGTTACGACCTGCGGCCGCCGGCCCCGGCCTGGCCGAACCCGTACGCGGACCCGGCGGCGGCGCCGGTGACCCAGGATCCGGCCGCGATGGCCGTCGCGCCCGGAGCGGCTCCCGGTGTGATGCCTGGCGTGGCGTCCGGCGCGATGCCTGGCGTGGCGTCCGGCGGGACGGGACCGGTCGGGGGGCCGGGGGCGTCCGCGGGTTCGGGGATGGCTACGGGATCGGGTGCGGCCGCGGGTTCGGGGACGGCTGCCGGGGAGCCGGGCGCCGGACGGCGGGTGGGCGGCCGGTACCTGCTCCGGTCGCGGCTGGGCCACGGCGGCATGGGCACGGTGTGGCGGGCGCACGACGAGGTCGTGGACCGCGAGGTCGCCGTGAAGGAGCCGCGCGTCCCGGACCACCTGCCGGATTCCATGCGGCAGAACATCCACCTGCGGATGCAGCGCGAGGCCCGCGCCGCGGCCCGCGTCGCGCACCCCTCCGTCGTCGCCGTGCACGACGTGGTGGTGGAGGAGGGCCGGCCCTGGATCGTCATGGAGCTGGTCAAGGGGCAGTCGCTGGGCGCCCGGCTGAACGAGGGGACGCTGGACGCCCGCGAGGCCGCCCGCGTCGGTCTCGCGGTGCTGGGCGCGCTGGAGGCGGCGCACGAGGCCGGGGTGCTGCACCGGGACGTCAAGCCGGACAACGTCCTGCTCGGGCGGCACGACCGGGTGGTGCTCACCGACTTCGGCATCGCGCAGATCGAGGGCGAGCAGGGCCTCACGGAGACCGGCGGCTTCATCGGCTCGCCCGAGTTCGTGGCGCCGGAACGGGCGTTGGGGCAGCGGCCCGGGCCCGCGTCCGACCTGTGGTCGCTGGGCGTCGTGCTGTACGCGGCCGTCGAGGGCATGTCCCCGTTCCGCCGCTCCAACACGCAGGCGACGATGCAGGCCGTCCTCTCCGCGGAACCGCCGCGTCCGACCCGGGGCCCGGCGGCGTACGCGGACCTCGTGATGGGGCTGCTGCGGAAGGAGCCGTCCGCCCGGCCGACGACGTCCCGGATCCGCGCGGTCCTCGAGGAGGTGGCGCGCCCGGCGCCCGTGGCGCCGGTGAACACGGCACCGACGCCGGCGGTCACCGGCAGCCGGTGGATCCCGCCGGTGCTGCACCACAAGCGGAAGACGCAGTGGTCCCTGGGCGTCGGGACCGTCGTGGTGGGCGCGGCCGTGGCGCTGTTCGCCATCAACCCGTTCGGGTACGGGCCGGCGACGCCGCTGCACTGGAAGGTCGTCGACGAGCCTGAGGTCGTCAAGGCGTCGCTGGCGGTGCCGGAGGACTACGTCAAGGAGATCAAGCCCGACGAGCATCTGGTGCTCTTCAACGACCCCGGCGGGGTCTACAAGGTCTCCCTGTTCACCCACAACGACCCGCCCGCCGGCTCGTCCGACGCGTCCGACAAGGACAAGCAGGTCGAGTCGGCCCGCACCCAGGCCGCCAAGCGCAAGACGCGGCTGGAGAAGGGCGACATCTCCGGGGTCGCCGACGCCAGGGTGTCGATCGGCTCCGCGCCCTCCTTCGACGGCCGCGAGTCGGTGGAGATGACGACCGTCTACCGGAAGTCCGGCTCCGGCGACGACGACCCCAAGGCCGTCCGCCGCACCCGCGTCATCGTCGACAAGGCGAAGGACACCGCCTGGTACCTGGAGGTGACGATGCCGGAGAAGGGCAAGGCGCGGGCGGACGGCGACAAGCTGTACAAGGAAGTGCTGCGGTACCTCAAGCTGAAGGAGAAGTGAGGCCGGGGCTTCCGCGTGCGTTCAGGCGCTCCCTTCCGCCGTGCGCCACGCGTGGGCGGCGGCCCGTTCCACCGCCGCGGCCAGCAGCTCGGCGTCGGCCGGAGAGCCGCCCGGCGGCGGGCCGAGCCGGCGCAGCCGACGGGCCGGGTCGGCGGGCGGCTGGGGGTGCAGGGGGACGGTGGAGAGGTCGCCGCCGGTGAAGTAGGTGGCGGAGGCGGGGAGTTCCGAGGCGGTGACGGTCTCCGGCGCGGTGGAGGCGTCGGTGGACGCGTCGGCGGAGCCGCCGGAAC
Organism: Streptomyces mobaraensis NBRC 13819 = DSM 40847; assembly: GCF_017916255.1. NCBI lineage: Bacteria > Bacillati > Actinomycetota > Actinomycetes > Kitasatosporales > Streptomycetaceae > Streptomyces > Streptomyces mobaraensis. The sequence continues at coordinate 2,637,964 of NZ_CP072827.1, read as the reverse complement.
GGGCGGCCCGCAGCTCGGCCAGCAGCCGCTCCCCGCTGCGTCCGCGCAGGGCGGGCAGCAGGAAGGGGTTGTCCTGGAGGGCGTCGGCGAAGGCGTAGTGGACGGCCGCACCGTGGGAACAGGGGTAACCGCCGTCCCGGCAGTCGCAGTGGGAGGAGAGTTCGCCGCGCCGGGGGAAGAGGGCGAGCCCGGCCTTGCCGAGGGTGTCGTCGATGTCCTCCGGCATCCGGCCCTCCAGCAGGGACGCCGCGTGCCGGAGCTGCCCGGCCAGCACCCGGACGCCGGCCGACCACTCGTCGTCGTCGAAGACCGGCAGTCGTAGCGTCACGTCGTAGCCGGTCTTGGCCAGTTCCACCCGGGCGATGACCTCGCCCGGACGGACCGTCAGGCCCTGGACCGCGCCCTGCCGGGCCAGCGTACGGCCGCGCGGGAGGCGGGGGTTGGGGTAGGTGGCGCCCAGCGACTCCAGGGCGCGGGTCCAGCGCCTGCTCCACCAGGTGCTGTCCGGGGCGGGCTGCTTCCGGCGGGTGGAGGCTGTCCGGCGGGGAGCCGTGGCGCGGCGGGTCGCGGTGCTGGTCATACCGTCTCTCCTGTGGCTGCGGGAGGGGTCGGGGCGCCCGCGCTCGTGGACTCCTCCGAGTCGGCGAGGCGGACGAGGGCGCGCAGGGCGTCGTCGTCGAGTTCGGACAGCCAGGTCTCGCTCGTGCCGACGACGGAATCAGCGAGCGAGCGCTTGCTCTCCAGGAGCGCGTCGATGCGTTCCTCGAAGGTGTCGGCGGTGACCAGCTTGTGCACGTGCACGGTCTTGGTCTGGCCGATGCGGTGGGCGCGGTCGGTGGCCTGGTCCTCGACGGCGGGGTTCCACCAGCGGTCGTAGTGCAGGACGTGCGAGGCGCGGGTGAGGTTGAGGCCGAAGCCGCCCGCCTTGAGGCTGACGATGAGCAGCGGGGACGCCGTGTCGTCGTGCTGGAACGCGTCCACCATCGCGTCGCGCCGCTCGGCCGGGGTGCCGCCGTGCAGGAACGGTACGTCGTCCAGGCCGAGTTCGGCGGCGAGGTGGCGGGCCAGCAGCTCCCCCATGACGCGGTACTGGGTGAAGACGAGGGCCCGGTCGCCCGCCGCGACGGCCTCGCCCAGCATCTCGGTCGCCCGCATCAGCTTCCCGGAGCGGCCCGCCAGCGCGTTGTCGGACGCCGGGTCCTCGCCCAGGTACTGGACCGGGTGGTTGCAGATCTGCTTGAGGTGGGTGAGCAGCCGCAGGACGTTGCCCTGCCGCCGGACGCCGGTGCCGAGCCCGTCGTCGCCGTCGAGCGCGTCCGCGACGGCGGCCCGGTAGAGCCGGGTCTGCTCGGCGGTGAGGTCGCAGGGGACCGTGGTCTCCAGCTTGGCCGGCAGCTCGTCCACCACCGCGCTCTTCATCCGCCGCAGCACGAACGGCGAGACGACGGCGCGCAGCCGCTCGGCCGCCTCCCGGTCGCCGTCGCGCTCGATCGGCCCGGCGAACCGCTCCCTGAACCGCCGGTGCGAGCCCAGCAGACCGGGGTTGGCGAAGTGCGCGATGGACCACAGCTCCGACAGCCGGTTCTCGACCGGGGTGCCGGTCAGCGCGACCCGGGCCCTGGCCTCCAGGCGCAGGGCCGCGCGGGCCGTCTGCGCCGTGTGGTTCTTGATCTGCTGCGCCTCGTCCAGGACGACGAGGTCCCAGCCGACGGAGGCGAGCAACTCGGTGTCCAGCCGCAGCAGGGCGTAGCTCGTGACGACGACCGCGCCCGGCGGGAACGCGGCCGGCTCGGTGGCGCGCCGTGCGCCGTGGTGGCGGACCACGGTGAGACCGGGCGCGAACCGGGCCAGTTCGCGCTCCCAGTTGCTCACGACGGAGGTCGGGCAGACGACGAGGCGGGGCCGGTCGCCGGTGCGGCCGGCGAGCAGCGCGATGGTCTGGAGGGTCTTGCCGAGACCCATGTCGTCGGCGAGCAGCGCGCCGAAGCCCAGGTCGGTGAGGGACTGCAGCCAGGCGACGCCGCGCCGCTGGTAGTCGCGGAGGTCGGCGCGTACGCCGGTGAGATCGGGCTCGGTGCGCCCGCCCGCCTCGCGCAGCCGGCCGACGAGGTCGGCGACCGAGCCGTCGGCCACCGCCGCCACCTCGCCGAACTCCTCGGTGTGGTGGCGTCCGCACAGCGCGATGGCCAGCGCCTCGGCGGTCGAGAGCCGCCCCGACGTGCCGACGAGGGCGGCCAGTTCGCCGATCCGGTCGGGATCGAGGCGGACCCAGGTGTTCCGCCAGGGGGCGAGGGGTTCACCGCGGGAGGCGAGGAGGGCGACCTCGTCGGGGGTCACCACCTCGTCGCCGACGACGGCCTCCCAGCGGTAGGTGACGGTGCGGGGGTGGGGGGTGGTGCTTTTGCCGCTCTTCCCTCGTGTGGTCCGGCGGGTGCCGACGCGGAGGCGGGGGAGGAGGGCGTTGCCGCTCTTGCGGTCCGTGGGGTCCTTGCTGTCCGGCTCGTCGCCGCTCAGCTCGTCCGGGACGGTGAGGCCGATGCCCGCGGTGCGCAGGGCGGTCGCGGTGTCGCCGAACAGCCGGGCCGCCTGGAAGGGGTTGAGCAGGACCCGGGTGGGCCGGCTCTCCTCCAGGCAGGCGGCGAGGGGCCGGAACACCCGGGCCGCGCGGCCCAGCCCCTCGACCAGCGCCTCCTGCGGACCGTCCAGGACCCGGCCGCCGAGGGAGAGGGGAGCCGAGCCGGTCTCCCAGACGCGGTGGGCGGAGACGAGGGCGCCCGGCTCGTCCACCGCCTCCAGGTGGAAGGACAGCGGCCAGAGCGCGTCCGGCCCGGCGGGCGTGCCGAGGCGGAGGAGGAGCCGAACGGCGGCCCGGTCGCCGCTGCCCGCCAGGGCCCAGTCGGCGAGCAGACCGGGGGCGGGGGCGGTAGGGGTGGGGAGTGCGGGGGAGGCGGAGGCGGTGACGAGGGCGGTTGTCCAGGTGGGCGGGGCGGCGGTGGGAGCGGCGGCGGTGGGAGCGGCGGCGCGGGCGCAGGCGTCGGCCACGGCGTCGCAGAAGGCGCTGAGGAGGGCTGGGGCAGACCAGACTCGGGTGGGGGTGGGGGGTGCGTCGATGCCGGTGGGGGTGGGGGTGCGCGGGGTGTTGATGCGGGCCGGAGTGGGGGTGCTCGGCGGGGCCGTGCGGGAGGGCGCGGGGGTGCGCGGTGCGTCGACGGCGGTGGGTGCGGGGGTGCGCGGTGCGTCGAGGCGGGGTGGTACGGGGGCGGTCGGTGCGTCGGTACCGGCCGGAGCGGGTGCGCTTGGTGGGTCCATGGGGGCCGGCGCGTGGACGCGCAGGGCGTGGGCGGCGGCGGGCAGCGCCGCGGCGAGGGCCGCCAGCCGGGGGTCGCCGTCGGTCGCGGCCCGCCAGTGGGCGCGGACCAGGCCCTCGCCGGCCTCACGCAGGACGGGGACGAGGTGGCCGGCGGTGACGTGCTCCAGGGCGAGCCGGGCGGCGACGGCCCAGGCGTGGACGGAGTGGCCCAAGGGACGGTCGGGGGCGGAGACTTCCGCCGCGTTCTCGGCGTCGTCCTCGGTTCCGGTTCCGGTTGTGGTGCCCGTGGCGATTCCCGTTGTGGTTCCTGTTGCCAGGGCGGCCAGGGCGCCGACCGCCTCGCCGACCGGGACCAGCAGCGCGGGAACGTCCACGTCCACCAGGGAGCCGCGGTGCGGCAGGAGGGTGGGAAGAGTGGCGAGAGCCGGGAGCCGGGGGCCCGCGGTGCCGGCGGCGGCCGGGAGACCGAGGGTCGCCGCCTCCGCCACGGGGTCGGGGGTGCCCCAGAAGGCCATGGCCCCGCACCCCGGCGCGTCGGTGTCCGGAACGAACGTCGCCTGCAAGCGGCCGGGAAACTCCGGCGTGCCCATACAACGGTCCCCTCTGTTCGGTAATACGGACTTCAGGAAGCGGACAGCATAACCACGCCATGCAGGAATTTCACATGAGGTCGATCATGGGCATATTCCGGAAGATGTTTCAAGGCGCGTTCCCGCGCGTCCGCAGTAGCCAGTCGGGATCTCCCTGAGGGTCGCCGGACGGAATGGCCGGCGACCGCCCCACCCCGCATGGACCGCGCAGGACAGCGCCCTTGGGGCGCCGGGAAGAGGCCGGAAGACGCATGGAGTCGCCGGAAGACGCCTGGAGACACCTGGAGACGCCTGGAGGCGCCGGTCGTCGAAATCCGGCCATCCCGCCCCTTTTCGGCCGCAATTTATCCGAAGGCATTCCGAGAGCGAATTTCTCCGCGATGTCAAATGGCTTGGGCGATAATTCCCGGGACATGAATTCAGCGCTTCGTCAAGCGCGCCGGACTTCCCCTCCCCGATCGCCGCGAGCGCCTCTCCCGTGCGGTGAAATCGAAGATCACCGCCGCGATCCGGAGGCACCGGCCCCGATTCTCCGCCCGCCCACCGCCTGGTACTGGGCGATCACGGCACGGTAGAGGTGTCCCATGAGCACTGAGACGCGCACCACGGAGACGCGCACCGACGCGCAGAAGACCGCCGCCGCTCCCAGGATCCTCGTCACCGGCGGCGCCGGGTTCATCGGCTCCCACTACGTCCGCACCCTGCTGGCGGGGGACGGACCGGAGCGCCCGTACCTCACCGTCCTCGACAAGCTCACCTACGCCGGCGTCCCGGCCAACCTCGACCCCGTCCGCCACTCCGACCGCTTCCGTTTCATCCAGGGCGACATCTGCGACACCGACCTGGTCGACCGGCTGGCCGCCGAGCACGACCAGATCGTCCACTTCGCCGCCGAGTCCCACGTCGACCGTTCCGTACGGGAGGCGGACGCCTTCGTCCGTACCAACGTCCTGGGCACCCAGAGACTCCTCGACGCGGCGCTGCACAACGGTGTCCGGGTCTTCGTGCACATCTCCACCGACGAGGTCTACGGCTCCATCGACCACGGCTCCTGGACCGAGGACGCGCCGCTGTCCCCCAACTCGCCCTACGCGGCGGCCAAGGCGTCCAGCGACCTGTTCGCCCTCGCCTGCCACCGCACCCACGACCTCGACGTCCGCGTCACGCGCTGCTCCAACAACTACGGCCACCACCACTTCCCCGAGAAGCTGATACCACTGTTCGTCACCAACCTGATGGACGGCCTGGAGGTGCCGCTCTACGGGGACGGGCGCAACGTCCGCGACTGGCTGCACATCGACGACCACATCCGCGGCATCGAGCTCGTCCGCACCCGCGGCCGGGCCGGCGAGATCTACCACATCGGCGGCGGCGCCGAACTGACCAACCGGGAGCTCACCGACATGCTGGTGGAGGCGGTCGGCGCGAAGCCGTCACTCGTCCGGCACGTCGAGGACCGCAAGGCCCACGACCGCCGCTACTCCCTCGACTGGAGCAAGATCCGCGACGAACTGGGGTACCGGCCGGTCCGCGACTTCGAGGAGGCGCTGGCGGAGACGGTCGCCTGGTACCGGGACAACCGCGCCTGGTGGGAGCCACTCAAACAACGAGCAGCCCTGCTGCCACACACCACCTGACCTATCCCGGAAGCCTCCCGCTCTCGGAGAAGGGGCGGGAGGCTTCACGGGCACGGTCCCCCCCATGCTCGTCCGCCTCACAAGAAACGCCCCTCCTGTCGAAGAAGCCGAAGAAGGGGCGTGAGGCCGGAAGAAGGGGCTGGACGTCAGAGCGGCGCGCTCGCGAACGGATCGTCGGGCGCGACGGCCTCGTCCTCCCCGAAGTCCGGGGCCTGGAAGGGATGCGTCGTCGGAGGCGGCGGTTCGAGGCCCGAGCGACGGGCCGCCCCCTCGGGGGCGGAGAACAGCGAGGTCGAGTCGATGAGAGATCTCCCTTTGCGTTGCCGACCCACCGGGGGCCGGCGTGCCGCAACACGGCACAGCGGCCTAGAGTTTGGTCATCTTGGCGTACGGGCTCAGGATCCGCTCTTCCGTGGAACCGAAATCCACGAGCACCGCGATCCCGTCCTCGACACCGATCACCCGGCCGAGTCCGTACATGTCATGAGTTACCTGGTCGCCCAGGGCGAAGTCTTTGGGAGCCGGCGTGGCCTTGGCCGCGAAGGGGCTGGTGGGCAGATGACGCTTCAGTGCAGCAGGCTTTGTCATTGCCCCCAGTATGCGCCCGCGACCGCCCCCTGGGGTCCGCCATCCACGTCGAATCCGACACAGACCACAAACCCCAGCCGCCCCGCCCCCCGGCCACCCCAGCCCTGACCAGCAAAAAGACCCTCCCATCGGGAGGGTCTCGCCATGCGCCCCCGGCAGGACTCGAACCTGCGGCCAAGCGCTTAGAAGGCGCCTGCTCTATCCACTGAGCTACGGGGGCCGGTGTGGTACGGCGGTATCGCGGACGGCTGAAGCCCCGGGCTCGGTGGTGCCGTGACCTTGCCGGGGACAAGGATAGGGCTCCGCGTACCTCGTCCCGGTTGCTTCACCTCCGTGACACGATGTGGAGGTTCGGTGAAGCGGTCCTGATAATCGCAGGCGAGTGCGAATCGTGCACCGTTTTTGACGCCTCCTGCGGCGGGTGTTGTGTACTCGTTATGCCCGGGCCCCACTCGCCACGCCCCGCGCGGCATGGTCTATACGCTTCAAAAACGCCTCAGAATTGGGCATTCTGCACATGTGGCGACCTTGGACGTACGGCCCCGGCTGATCGACGCGCTGTCCGCACTGCGGGACCGCGTCGAGGCCGCTCGGTTTCCGCTCCCCCTTCCCGGCGCCGTTCGCGCCCGTCGCAACCGGGTCGAGCTCCTGGCGCAGCTTGACGACTACCTCGTGCCCCGGTTGTGCGCCCCTGAAGCGCCGCTGCTGGCGGTGGTCGGGGGATCCACCGGGGCGGGGAAGTCCACGCTGGTGAACTCGCTGGTGGGGCGGCGGGTGACGGAGGCGGGGGTGCTGCGGCCGACGACGCGGGTGCCGGTGCTCGTCTGCAATCCGGACGATCACCACTGGTTCGCGGGACCGCGGGTGCTGCCGGCGCTGCGGAGGGTCTGGGTGCCCGGGCGCGACGGACTGCTGGACGACGTACCCGTAGAGGTGACCCCTACGGGTGACGAGGACGACGACCGGCCCGGGCTGCGGCTGGAGACCGACCGGGCGCTGCCGCGCGGACTGGCGCTGCTGGACGCGCCCGACATCGACTCCCTCGTGGAGCGCAACCGGGAACTGGCCGCGCAGCTGATCTGCGCGGCGGACGTGTGGGTGTTGGTCACCACGGCCACCCGGTACGCGGACGCGGTGCCGTGGCACCTGCTGCGGGCGGCCAAGGAGTACGACGTCACGCTGGTCACCGTCGTGGACCGGGTGCCGCACCAGGTGACGGGGGAGGTGGCGCGGCAGTTCGGGGCGCTGCTGGAGGCGGCGGGGCTGGGGGACGTCCCCCGGTTCACCATTCCCGAGCTGCCCGAGTCGGTGGCCGGCGGGAGCGGGCTGCTGCCGGTCACGGCCGTGGCGGGGCTGCGGGCCTGGCTGATCCAGCGGGCCCAGGACCCCGCCTCGCGGACGGTGGCCCGGGCCCGTACCGCCAACGGCGTGCTGGCGTCGCTCGGTTCGCGGCTGCCGGGGCTGGCAGGGGCGGCGGCGGGGCAGCACTCGGCGGCGGTGCGGCTGCTCCAGCGGGTCGAGGACGCGTACGCCCGGGCCGCGGACCGGGTCCGGCGGGACGCGGCCGGTGGTGAGGCGCTGGCCGGCGACGCGCTCACGCACTGGCGCGGCCACCCGCGCGACAGCACCTCCGACGAACTGCTGACCGCCCTCACCAACGCCTTCATCGCCCTGCTGACCTGCGCCGTCGACGCCGCCGACGAGGAGATCGCCACCGCCTGCGCCGGCGACCCGGCCGCCGCCACCGCACTGGCACCGCGCGACGCGGAAGGCGCCGCCGCCCGGATCGGGGTGGCCGTGCGCTACTGGCGCCGCTGCCTGGAGGAGCACGCGGAGGAGGAGGTGCGTGAGGTTCGCGGGGCACGGGAGGTGCGGCGGGCCGGGCATGCACCGGGTTCCGAACGCGGTGGTCTTCCCGACGCGGACCGGGTGACGGCGCTGCTCGCCGCCGCGCTGCTGGGCGGGCGGCGGGCGCAGTCCGCGAGCGAGGCGCTCGCCGAGGCGCTCGGCGCCCGGAGCGCGCTCCGGTTGCGCGACCGCGGTGGCGCGCTGCTCGACGCGTGTGTGGAGCGCGTCCTGGAGACGGAGCGCGACCGTCGGACCGCCCCCCTGGAAGCCCTCGACGTGACCCCCGACCACCAGGTCGAACTCATCGCCGCGCTGTCCGTGTTGCAGAAGGAAAGGTGACCGCGGTGCACTCAGCCGACAGCCGCCGCGGGCCGGGGAGGCCGCCCGCGTCCGACGCCGTCGACCGTTCCTGGGACGACGGACTCATCGCCCGCCGCGCGCGCCCGGAGCGTGCGCAACCGGACAAGGCGCGTCAGGAACAGCGGGAGCGCGCGGCGGCCCCCGCGCGCCCGGCGCCGAACGTCGCCACCGTCCTCGGCGGCCCCCTCCTCACCCGCCTCGACGCCCTCCGCGAACTGGTCGGACTCTCCCGGGCCCGGCTCGACGGCAGAACGCTCGACGAGGCCGGACGCGTGCTGGAGGAGGCCGCCGTCCGGCAGCGGCACCCGCTCGACCTGACGGTCGTGGCCATCGCCGGATCGACCGGAAGCGGCAAGTCCACCCTCTTCAACGCCCTCGCCCGCGCCCAGCTCTCCGAGGCCGGGGTGCGCCGGCCCACCACCTCCGCGCCCGTGGCCTGCGCCTGGACCGACCGCGCGGACGGGCTGCTGGACCGGCTGGGGATCCCGGAGGGCGCGCGCCGCAGGCCGCCGCGCCCCCGCGATCCCGCGTTCGGCGGACTCGTCCTCCTCGACCTCCCGGACCACGACTCGGCGGCGGCCGGCCACCGCGAGCAGGTCGACCGGCTGCTGGCGCTGGTGGACGCGGTGATCTGGGTGGTCGACCCGGAGAAGTACGCCGACGCGGTGCTGCACGAGCGCTACCTCCGCCCGCTGGCCGGCTACGCGGAGGTCACCTTCGTCGTCCTCAACCAGCTCGACCGGCTCTCCGGGGACGCCGCCGACCAGGTCCTGGACGACCTGCGGCGGCTCCTCGACGAGGACGGCCTGGCCCTCGGCGAGCACGGCGAACCCGGGGCGGCGGTCCTGGCCCTGTCCGCGCTGACCGGCGAGGGCCTCGGCGAACTGCGTGAAGTCCTCGGCCAGTTCGTCACCCGCAGGAAGGCCGCCGAACTGCGCCTCACCGCCGACGTCGACGGCGCCTCGGCACGGCTGCGCCCCGTCTACGTCGCCGAGGGCCGGCCCGGGCTGACGGACGGGGCGCGGCTGGACTTCGAGGACCGGCTGGCGGAGGCCGTCGGCGCCCGCGCGTCCGGGCTGCGCGCCGAACGGACCTGGCTGCGCGGCGCCGAACGCGCCTGCGGGACGGTCTGGGGCCACGCCTGGCGGCACTACCGGAAGACCCGGGAGGCGCGGACGGGTGAGGCCGGTGCGAGCAGTGGTACGGACGTGGCGCCGCCGCAGCGGCGTACGGCCTCCCGGCCACTCGTCGAACAGGCGGTGCGCACGCTGGTGCACGAGGCGTCCGCCGGGCTGCCGGAACCATGGGCCCTGGCCGTCCGCGAGGCCGCTGTCAACGGTGCCGAAGGGCTGCCCGAGGCCCTGGACGAGGCCGGTGCGGCGGCCTCCCTGCCCACCGCGCGCCGGGGCGCGTCCGGCGTCCGGTGGACGGGCGGGCGACGGGCGGGAGGCGCCTCCCCCGGCGGGGCGGAGGGGACGAGGACGGGCGGACGGCGCGCTTCCGGCGGGGGGACGAGCGAGGGCGCGGGCGGGTGGGGCACCGGCGGCGGGCGGACCGGCGACCGGCGGACCGGGGGCCGGCGGACCGGAGGACGGCGTACGGGTGTCGGGCGGACGCGCGGTGGCGGCGCGCCCCGGCTGGTGCGGCCCCGGTGGTGGGCCCTGGCCACGGCTGTCCAGGTGATGCTGGTGCTGCTGCAACTGGGTGGACTGGTGTGGCTGGCGACGGCGCTCTGCGGCGGCACGGAGGTGCCCTTGTGGGTCCCCGGCGGGCTGACGGCGGGTGCTGCGGCGGGGGCGCCGCTGCTGTCCTGGGGCTGCCGGATGGCCGCCCGTGGGCCGGCTCGGGGGTACGGGCTGGAGACGGAGCGCCGGCTGCGGAACGCCGCGGCGGCCTGCGGTCGGGAACGGGTGCTGGAGCCGGTCGCGGCGGAGTTGCTGCGGTATCGGGAACTGCGGGGGCAGTACGTGGTGGCGGCGGGGGAGGGGTGAGGTCGGGGGTGTGGTCGGTCCGGGGGACCCGGACGGCGTTATGGGTTCGAGCGGTGCGCCCACGTGGCCTGACTTGTGGAAAAGCCCGTCGATGCGAGCTTCATGGGGAGGGGAGCGAGCAGAGGGGCGGCTGTGCGCTCCTGTGAGTGACGGGTTTCTTCCGCGCGCTTGCTCGTTGTCCACAGGCCCCGACGGGGCTTCCCCGCCGCGTGCACGATGAGGTCACGGGCGGCTTCACCGCCCGTGCTGGGGGCGTGCCGTGCCGCGCGCACGGTCCTGGCTGTCGTGGAGACGGGGGAGGCAGCGCGATGAACGAGACACTGGTGACGGTCGTGGGCAATGTGGCGACTCAGCCCGACTTCCGGGAGGCCGCCAACGGAGCGGCCCTCGCCCGGTTCCGGCTCGCCGCGACGGTGCGCCGCTGGGACCGCGGGCGGGAGGAGTGGGCCGACGCCTACACGAGCTTCTACTCGGTATGGGCGTGGCGCTCGCTGGCGAACAACGTGGTCGCCTCGGTGACGATCGGCGAACCGGTGCTCGTCCAGGGGAGGTTGCGCATCAACACCCAGGAGCGGGACGGGAGACGGTGGACGTCCGCGGACATCGACGCGGTGGCGATCGGGCACGATCTCGCGCGCGGGACATCGGCGTTCCGCAGGGTGTCGCCGGCCCGGCCGCTGCCGGTCGAACCGGTGCGCCTGGCGGGTGCCATGGGGAAGGTGGCCGCGGACGTGGAGGCGGCGCGGATGAGCGCGGTCGTGGGCGGGGTGGAGGCGCTGCCGGTCGGGGCGGTGAAGGCCGTTGGGCCTCCTGACGGTGTCTCGGAACCCGGGAGCGCGGGAAGTCGTGATGGCTCGTTGGTGCCAAGCGCCCCTTGAAGTGCGGGGTTTGCCCCGGTGATTTGTCGATAAACCCGGACCGAAAACCTGGTCCCGATAACGATTCCGATTCGGATCGTCCGCCCGGCAGGCGTGTGCGGCGTTCGCGTCGTGGGCGCTTCATAGGATCCCCCACACGTACCAACGGGGGCTGCCGCTTTTGAATGGCCCGGCGTGTCGCGTGAAGCCCCGCGACGGCTCGCGCGCGCCCGAAAGGAAGTCCATGAGCTCTGAAACGAGGCGGTGGCCCGCGCGCTCCGCCGCGGCCGTCCTGGCCTGGGTCCTCGCCCTGGCCGGTGCGGTGTCGGCGGCCGGCGCTGCGTCCGCGGCCGACGCGGCGGTGGCGGCGGAGGCGCCGCAGCACTCGGGGGGCGTCAGCGCGGTGCTGGGCGGCGAGATGCCCGCCAGATCCGGGGCGCACCTCAAGAAGGGCGGCACGTCGACCCCCGTCACGGCCGGGCTCTACGAGATGAAGGTCGACGGCGGCGGAACGGTGCAGACCTACTGCGTCGACGCCGAGGCGGCGACCGTCAACGGGGCCAAGTACCGGGAGGTGAGCTGGAGCGAGTCCTCGCTGCAGCGCAACCGGAACGCGGGCCGGATCCGGTGGATCCTGCAGAACTCCTACCCCCAGGTCGACGACCTCGCCGCGCTCGCCGAGAAGGCCGGGACCGGCACCCTCGACCCCGGGCTCGCCGCCGCCGGCACCCAGGTCGCCATCTGGCGCTACTCGGGCGGAACCGACGTCACCGCCGACCATCCCGCCGCCGCGAAGCTCGCCGACTACCTCTACAAGAACGCCGAGGACCTGGCGGAGCCCAAGGCGTCCCTCTCCCTGGACACGCTCGCCGTGTCGGGCCGGTCCGGCGGCCGGATCGGTCCGGTCACCGTCCGGACCACCGCGGACAGCGTCACCCTCACGCCCACCGCGGAGGCGGTGGCCCGGAACATACGCATCGTGGACAAGGCGGGTAAACCCCTCACCACGCTGGGCAACGGCGGACAGCTCTACTTCGGGGTGCCCGCCGGCGCCCGGGCCGGGGCGGCCGGGGTCACCGCCACCGCCAACACGCAGGTCCCCGTCGGGCGGGTGTTCACCGGCGACCGGGTCCGCACGCAGACCATGATCCTGGCCGGTTCCAGCCGGAGCACCGCCACCGCCGGCGCCGTCGCCGTGTGGGCGGACAAGGGCGCCGCCCCCGCGGTGTCCGCCCGGAAGAACTGCGCCAAGGGCGGCGTCGAGATCACCGTCACCAACCGGGGCGACGCGCCCTACGCCTTCCGGATAGCCGGCGCGCCGCACACGGTGAAGCCGAACGCGTCCGAGACGGTCCTGGTCAAGGTCGCCGAGGACCAGGCGTACCGGATCGCCGTCGACGGACCCGACGGGTCCTCTACCACCGTCTCGGGGGTGTTCGACTGCCGGACCGGCGACTCCGCCGGCCGGGACGGCCTGGGGACGAAGGACGCCACGGCCGCCGGCCTGCCGCCCTCCCCGTCCGGCACGTCGGGTACGCCGGGCACGACGGCCGCGCCGGGTGCGTCGAGCGGCGGATCAGGGCCCGGGAGCGGTGGCCCCGGCGGGCCCGCCGCGGACCGCGATCTCGCGAGCACCGGCGGCAGCGGCAGCACGCCGACGGCGGTGGGCGTCGGGGCGGGCCTGGTGGTGGTCGGCGGTGCGACCGTCTTCCTGCTGCGGCGCCGCAGGAACGCCGCCGCGGGAGCCGCCGACGAGTGACGCCGGGCGGGCGCGGGCGGGCACCGGCCGCGCCTCCCGGTGTGGCGGGGCCGCGTGCCGCCCCCGCCCGCGGCGAATCGCGTTTTCGCCCCGGGCCGCCGGTACGGCAAGATGGGTGTGTCTGCCCTCACGCGGCGGAGCCGCACATTGGCCCTTCTCGAATGCCGGACGGTTTCTCTTGGCTGAGTACATCTACACCATGCGCAAGACGCGCAAGGCGCACGGCGACAAGGTCATCCTCGATGACGTGACGCTGAGCTTCCTGCCCGGTGCGAAGATCGGTGTGGTCGGCCCGAACGGCGCCGGTAAGTCCACCGTCCTGAAGATCATGGCCGGTCTGGAGCAGCCCTCCAACGGCGATGCCTTCCTGTCGCCCGGCTACAGCGTCGGCATCCTCATGCAGGAGCCGGAGCTCGACGAGGCCAAGACGGTGCTGGAGAACGTCCAGGACGGCGTCGCCGAGACCAAGGGCAAGCTCGACCGGTTCAACGAGATCGCCGAGCTGATGGCCACCGACTACTCCGACGCGCTGCTGGAGGAGATGGGCAAGCTCCAGGAGGAGCTGGACCACGCCAACGCCTGGGACCTCGACGCCCAGCTGGAGCAGGCCATGGACGCCCTGGGCTGCCCCCCCGGCGACTGGCCGGTCACCAACCTCTCCGGTGGCGAGAAGCGCCGCGTGGCCCTCTGCAAGCTGCTGCTGGAGGCCCCCGACCTGCTGCTCCTCGACGAGCCCACCAACCACCTCGACGCCGAGTCCGTGAACTGGCTGGAGCAGCACCTCGCCAAGTACGCGGGCACCGTCGTGGCGATCACCCACGACCGGTACTTCCTCGACAACGTCGCCGAGTGGATCCTGGAGCTCGACCGCGGTCGCGCCCACCCCTATGAGGGCAACTACTCCACCTACCTGGAGAACAAGGCCGCCCGTCTGAAGGTCGAGGGCCAGAAGGACGCCAAGCGCCAGAAGCGGCTCAAGGAAGAGCTGGAGTGGGTCCGCTCCAACGCCAAGGGCCGCCAGGCCAAGTCGAAGGCGCGTCTGGCCCGCTACGAGGAGATGGCCGCCGAGGCCGACAAGATGCGGAAGCTGGACTTCGAGGAGATCCAGATCCCGCCGGGCCCCCGCCTGGGCAGCGTCGTCGTCGAGGTCAGCAACCTCTCCAAGGCGTTCGGCGACAAGGTCCTCATCGACGACCTGTCCTTCACGCTGCCGCGCAACGGCATCGTCGGCGTCATCGGCCCGAACGGCGCCGGCAAGACGACCCTGTTCAAGATGATCCAGGGCCTGGAGAAGCCGGACTCCGGCACCATCAAGGTCGGCGAGACCGTCAAGATCTCCTACGTCGACCAGAGCCGCGCCAACATCGACCCCAAGAAGACGCTGTGGGCCGTCGTCTCCGACGAGCTGGACTACATCAACGTCGGCCAGGTCGAGATGCCCTCGCGCGCCTACGTCTCGGCGTTCGGCTTCAAGGGCCCGGACCAGCAGAAGCCGGCCGGTGTGCTCTCGGGCGGTGAGCGCAACCGCCTCAACCTGGCGCTCACCCTCAAGCAGGGCGGCAACCTGCTGCTCCTCGACGAGCCGACCAACGACCTCGACGTCGAGACCCTGTCCTCCCTGGAGAACGCGCTGCTGGACTTCCCCGGCGCGGCCGTGGTCGTCTCCCACGACCGCTGGTTCCTCGACCGTGTGGCCACCCACATCCTGGCGTACGAGGGCGACTCCAAGTGGTTCTGGTTCGAGGGCAACTTCGAGTCCTACGAGAAGAACAAGATCGAGCGGCTCGGTCCGGACGCCGCGCGTCCGCACCGCGCCTCCTACAAGAAGCTCACCCGGGGCTGACGTGGCACGCCACATCTACGCCTGCCCGCTGCGCTGGTCGGACATGGACGCCTTCGGCCATGTCAACAACGCGGTCTTCCTCCGCTACCTGGAGGAAGCGCGGATCGACTTCCTCTTCGGCTCCGAGTTCGGCAAGGGGAACCACTCGTTCTCCGACGGGTCCGTCGTGGCCCGTCACGAGATCGACTACCTCCGGCCGCTCGTCCACCGGCCCGAGCCGGTGGTCATCGAGAGCTGGGTGACGCACGTCTCCCGCGCCTCGCTGACCGTCTCCTACGAGATCAAGGACGAGGAGCGGGTGTACGCCCGGGCCTCCACGGTCGTCGTGCCGATCGACCGGGAGACCGGGCGGCCTCGGCGGATCTCCGACGAGGAGCGGGAGCTGCTGGCCGCGTACCGGGACGACGAGCCGGCCGCTGACCAGGCCGACGCCGTCGAGGGGGCCGTCGCCGTATGACGGCGTCCCCGGTTCCGCCTCCGGCCCCCTCTTCGCGGGGGCCGCGGTTGCGGTTCGCCGACGCCCGGGAGGCCGCCGACCTGGCCGCCTTCCTGGCCCGGTTGATCCACTACGACCGGGCGGCCGCGGTGCGGCTGCAGGTGGGCGGCGGGGTGCTCGGTGTCTTCGGGCGCCCGCCGTCCTTCGAGGTGCTGGCCATCCGCACGGCCCGGCTGGGCGACGAGGGCACGCTTGATGTGACCGTCTCCGCCGGGCGGCTGGCCGACGAGATCGATGCCGGTGTCCCGGTCGGGGGCGGGCTCGACGTCGCCGTCCCCGAGACCGTCACCGGGCCGCCGTGGGCCGGCGTGCTGCCGCCGCGCGGCGGCTGGCGCCGGGTGCCCGGGCTGCCCTCGGTCGAAGAGGTGCGCGGGGTCGTCGCCGCGGCCGTCGGGGAGTTCCGGGCGCGCGACGAGGCGCTGCCCGCGCAGCGGCGGAACCGGGCCGAGCGGGATCGCATCGGGCGGGAGATCTGGTCGCGGACGCTTGGGGAGACGGGGGTGCCGCTGCGTGCTGTGCACGCGGCTCAGGCGCTCGGGTTTTTGCGGCCTGTGCGGGTCGCTGTCGCGGCGGGCGTCGAGGATCCCGGTGCGCCTGAGGCGTTGGCGCTTTTCGCCGTTGGCGGGTGGTTGCGGTTGCGGACGCCTTACGGGTCCGTTGTGGTGCGGACCGGTGGGGTCGGGGGGTTGACCGTCACGCCTGCGTGACGGGTTTGTGAGAGGTGCCCCTGTCCCGCCCTTTCACCGTTTCCTGCGGGGGCTGCGCCCCCGCACCCCCGAAGCGCCCTGCGGGCGCTGTCCTCAAACGCCGGACGGGCTAGTCGGGGGTGTTGATCATCGACGCCGCCGCGTACGTCAAATAGCGCCACAGCTCGTCCCGGTGCGCCTCCGAAAGGTCCAGGGAGTCCACCGCGTCCCGCATGTGGCGGAGCCAGGCGTCGTGGGCGGCTCGGTCCACGGTGAAGGGGGCGTGGCGCATGCGGAGGCGGGGGTGGCCGCGGTTTTCGCTGTAGGTGCGGGGGCCGCCCCAGTACTGCATGAGGAAGAGGGCCATGCGCTCCTCGGCGGGACCGAGGTCGCCTTCGGGGTACATGGGCCGGAGCAGGGGGTCCTCGGCCACTCCCTCGTAAAAGCGGTGGGCCAGGCGCCGGAAGGTCTCCTCGCCGCCGACCTGCTCGTAGAAGGTCTGCTCCTGAAGCGTGCCGCGCGGAATCTCTTTCACCCCTCCATGGTCGCAGACGGCCCGGCCGAGGACTCCCGTCGTAGGACTCCTCGGCCGGAAGCGGGCGGCCGGTGCCGGCTCAGCCGCGGCGGACGGTGATCGTCGTCCAGGCGCCCACGTGGACCCGGTCGCCGTCGTGCAGCGGGACCGGGACGTAGGGCTGAATCGGCTCCTCGGAGCCGTTGATCGTCGTGCCGTTGGTGGAGTCCTGGTCGACCACGGCCCAGCCGCCGTCCGGCTGCTCCACCAGCACGGCGTGCTGGTGGGAGACGCCCGGGTCCTCCGGCGGGCGGGAGAGGTCGATGTCGGGGGACTCGCCCGTGCTGTGCCGGCGGCGGCCGATGGTGACCTGGGGGCCGGTGAGGCGGCACTGCTGCTCGGGTGAGTAGGCGGGCAGGTTGAGGCCCGCCGCCTCGGGGCCGCTGCGGTTCATCATCGACCGGAAGTAGTCGCGGTCGGGAGCTATCACCGCGACCCAGCCGGCCGGCGGCGCCGGCGGCTCGTAGGCGTACGGGTTGTCCGGCGCGGGGGCCGGCGGGGGCAGCATCCAGTCGTCGTCACCGGCCGGCCCCGCCGACGTGTGCTGCGGGGTCAGCGGTTCCGCCGCGCGGTTGATCCGCGACGGGCGGGAGCCGTGGTAGTCGAAGCTGTGCGGCGGGGTGGGCTGCGGTGGCGGGGGAGGGGCCGACTGGAACCCGTGCGGCTGCGGCGGGGTCACGTACGGCGAGGCGGTCCCGGTCAGGAAGTTGTACGCGCACTCCTCGCAGAACGGCGCCTGGGCCTCGCGGGGTGTGCGGCACTGCGGGCAGAGTTCCGCCTGCATGGTGGCCTCGGCCGTGCCTCCCGGGTAGGAAGGCGGTGCGGGCGGTGGCGGAGGGACGGCACCCGTGGGCGCGGAGACCCCGGTCATCCGGTGGCCGCACACCTCGCACCAGTCGTCGGCCACCGACTGGTGACCGTTCGGGCAGGTCGGCATGTCGGTCGTTCCCCCTCTTGCGCCGTTTCCGGTGTTCCCATGACCTTGCGGTGTTCGCCCGGCCGGCGTGCTACTTCTTCACGCGGACCGTTTTGGTCGAGCGTGTCTCCAATGTCTTCTCCGCCTCGGCCGAGACCTTGGCCTTCAGCCGCACAGTACCGTTCACGGCGTCCACCACGTCCACCACCTTGGCCAGCAGTTTCGCGGTGTCCTCGTTGCCGGAGCGGCTGGCGAGCTGCACGGCCCGGCCGAGCTTGGCCGTGGCGCCGTCCAGGTCGCCGGACTTGCGCAGTTCCAGGCCCTGTTGGATGGCCTGCGCCAGCTCGGCCTGGCCGGTGTAATGGGCGACCTGCGGGTTGATGGTCGTGGAGGCGGCGAGGTCGTCCGTCCACACGGCCCGGATCAGACCCTGGGCGAGGACCTCCGCCGAGCCGTCGCGCGTGGGCCGTACCAGGGAGGCCCGGGCGGCCAGCATCTCCCGGCCCACGCCGGCGTCGGGCACCCGGACGCACACGTGGTAGTCGCGGGACTCGTCGCCCCAGGAACCGGTGGGGTAGTCGCCCGCGCGAGGGCCGGCCTCCGTCCGACGGCCCGTCAGGTCCCGCACGGTGGGCGCGACCTGCTTGACGAACTGCACCTCGGCGCCCTGTGGCGTCCACAACCGGAGGGCGACGTCGGCGAGCTCCTTGCCCATGACGTTCTCCATCATCCCGGTGAAGTCGGCCGCCAGGCCCGAGGGGTCGGCGACGATGTCGGCGCTGCCCAGCAGGGCGGAGGCTATGCCGGTGACCTCCTTGACCTCCCAGTCCGTTCCCACGCCCCGCGCGTCACAGGTGAACCGCCCGGCACATGCGTCCAGGGAGGCCCGCAGGGCGTCCGGTTCCTCGTGTTCGTTGCGGCCGTCGGTGAGCAGGATGCCGTGGCGTATGGAGGCGTCGGACGAGGCCAGCAGCCGGTCGGCGAGCCGGAGCCAGGTGCCGATGGCCGTGCCGCCGCCGGGCGTCAGCTTGCGCAGCGCCTCCTTCGCCTGGGCGCGGGTGGTGGCGTCGGCGACCGCCAGCCGGCCCTGCCCGGGGTAGACCTCCTTGGCCTGGTGGGTGCCGGCCACCACCGCGAAGGAGACGCCCTCGCGGAGCACGTCTATCGCCGCGGCCGTGGCCTGCCGGGCGTTGCGCATCTTGGCCGGCGGGTAGTCCATCGAGCCGGAGCAGTCCACCATGATCACCACGGCGGTGTCGGGCGCCGACGCGGCGGACGCGCCGACGGCCGTCCCGCCTCCGGTGGACGTCACGGTGACGATCGCGTTCACCTCGCGCCCGCCCTCGGGCAGGAACTCGTTCTGGTACACGTCGACCGAGAAACGCGGCACGTCCGGCTTGGACAAGTTCGACATCCGATCCGCTCCTTCGCACTCACCTGGTCATATGGCGACCGACGGACGGACGGACGCGCGCGGCGCCTCCCCCGGCACCGGCGTGCGGATCCCCCCGTTGACGCTCGGGCGTCAGGCCGCCCCCGGCTCCGCGGAGCGGGCGGGGAACGGCAGTACCGCAACGGTTACGTTGTCGTGCCCCCCGCCGTCAAGGGCGTAACCGACCAGCCGGCGCGCGGTCTCCAGGGGGCGCAGACGGGCGTCCGAGGGGACGACGGCGGCCATCCGCTCGGCGGTCTCGGCGTAGTTCCACAGGCCGTCGGTGCAGACGATGACGACGCCGGGGCGGTCCGGCTGGAACGCCGCGGTGTGCGGCTCCACCTCGTAGGCGTCCGCGCCCAGCCAGCCGGTGATGGCGTGGGCGCGCTCGTCCGCGTACGCCTCCGCCTCCGACAGCAGGCCGGCCGCCACCATCTGGGCGGCCCAGGAGTCGTCCTCGGTGAGCCGGGCCGGCTGGGCGGCGCGGTCGTCGGGGACCCAGTAGGCGCGGCTGTCGCCGACCCAGCCGACGGTCAGCAGCTCGCCGGTGATGACGGCGCTGACGATGGTGCAGGCGGGGGCGTTCTCCTGCTGGTGGTGGCGGTGCTCGCGGGCGTGGTGGCCGGAGGGGGCCAGGGCGTCGACCGCCCGCGCGGCGTCCAGGATCGCCCGGTGGGTGGCCTCCCGCGGCGGGGTGCCGGCCGCGAGGGCGGCCTCCAGGGAGGCCAGGGCGCCGGCGCTGGCGGCGGTCGACGCCTCGTCGGACCGGGCGGCGGAGGACACGCCGTCGCAGACGACGGCGAGCACGGCGGGGCCGCCGTCCGGCTGGGTCGTGGTGGACACCGCGAAGGCGTCCTCGTTGCGGTGGTGGCGCAGGCCGCGGTCGCTGACCGCGGCGACGCCCGGCGTCTCGTGCTCCATGTGATCCCGTTCGCGCGGCTGTGCATGCCCGCAGTGCTCGCAGTACCCGTCGTCGTCGATCATGCCGGACCGGCAGGCCCCGCAGACGCGCCGACGGCCCGCCGGGCCTGTCGGACCGGCCGTGCCCGTCGCGCCGGAAGCGCCGGACGCACCGGGAGTGTCGGGCATGCCGGACGCGACGGTCGGCGGGGGCGCGGTCTGGCCGGGGACGGACGGGGTCCCCGGCGGGGCCGGCCGGTGGCCGTCCGGTTCCGGGTGGCGGACGGCCCGCCGGGGGTCCCCGGCCATCCCGCCGGGGGAGACCGCCGCGGAGGCCGCCGCCGAAAGGTCCGCGCCGCAGCCGCCGCAGAAGTTGTCGGCCGGGTCCAGCGGCTCATGGCAGACGGGACAGGCCGTCAGCTGTGCGGATTGCGGCAGTCGCGTCATCGATCACACCCATGTCCTGGGGCGGAAGCGGTTGGCCCGTTCCACCAGTTCGATCCGTTCCCCGCCGTCCCGGGCGAGGCGTGCGAGCACGCGGTACGAGCGTTCCAGCCCGAAGCGCAGGCTGCGTTCGTCCGTGCCGGCGCCGAGGAGGGCGGCCCGCCGGCCGTCGGCGACCGGCGCGCCCGGGCGCCCGGACAGCACCCAGTCCAGGGCGGTGCCCAGCACTTCCGTGGCCAGCCGCTCGCGGCGCTCCTGGTCCAGGCCGACCTCGGAGAGCCGCTCGACCTGCCCGGCGGCGGCCGTCAGGTCGTCGAGCAGGTGCTCGTGCGGCGACCGGCGGCGCAGCCGGGCGCGGACCGCCGCGACCCGGGCCGCGGTGAAGTGGATGGACGCCTCCGGTACGGACTCCAGCACCTCCACCGCGCCCGTGCGGTCCCCGGCCGCCAGCCGCACCCGGGCCAGCCCGAAGGCGGCGCTGACGAAGCCGGGGTCGGTGCTCCACACCAGGCGGTAGTACTCGGCGGCGTTGTCGAGCTGGCCCAGGACCTCCGCGCAGACGCCGAGGGCGAGCTTGGGGGCCGGCTCGCCGGGGAACGCGTCGTAGACGGCGTCGAAAGAGAGCGCGGCGGTCTCGTTGTCGCCGGTCACCAGCGCGTGCAGGCCGCGGTACCAGACGATCCGCCAGTCGTCGGGGTACTCGGCCTCCAGGGAGGCCATCGCCTTCCCGGCGTGCATGAGCTCGCCGAGCTCCAGTTGGGCACGGAAGCGGCGCAGCCGCAGCTCCAGCGAGTTGACGGGGGCCGCCTGGAGGGCCGCGTATGTCTCCGCCGGGCGCGCGGAGAGGAGACCGGCGAGGAAGCCGGCGTTCGGGTCGGACGGGTCGGCCATCGGGACGGGCAGCGCGAAGGCGGCGCCGGGGACGTCGAGCGGCGCCAGGGCGGGCGGCTCGGCCGGGGGCGCGGCGGTGACGGGCTGCCGGGGCTGCCGGGGCGCCCGCGACAGCACGGAACGGGACGGGCGGCCGCCGAGCGCCGACGGATCCCCGTCCTCGTCCGCGAACAGGACGGTGTCCACCACCCGCGGTTCGGGCCCGAACAGCGTGGACAGGGCGGGCCGCGGGGTGCCCGTCTGGAGCGACACGACCTCCCGCAGGACGCCGGTGAGCTGGTCGGCCATCTCCGCGGCGGAGGAGAAGCGGCGGGCCGGGTCGGGGTCCGTGGCGCGGACCAGCAGCCGGTAGAACGACTCGTAGCGGCTGAAGACCTCGATGTTGTCCGGGTCGGGCAGGCTGTCGACGAAGACGCTGGTGTAGCCCTGGAAGTCGAAGGTGAGGACGGCGAGGGTGCGGGCCACCGTGTACAGGTCCGAGGCGACGGACGGGCCGACCTCCGCGACCTCGGGCGCCTGGTAGCCGACCGTGCCGTAGATGGCGCTCTCGTCGTCGTCCATCCGCCGGACCGCGCCCATGTCGATCAGCTTGAGCTGGTCCTGCTGCTGTATCGCGTTGTCGACCTTGAAGTCGCAGTAGAGCAGGTTGCGGCTGTGCAGGTGGCCGAGCGCCTCCAGGGCCTCGATGCCGTAGGCGCAAGCCTGTTCGACGGGCAGCGGGTCGCGCCGCCCGTCCGGCAGCCGCCGTTCGTTGGCGATGTCCTTGAGGGACTTGCCGCCGACGTACTCCATGACGATGTAGCCGTCGAGGCTGCCGGTGCGCTGGTCGAGGTGCTCGACGAAGTTGTAGATGCGGACGATGTTGGCGTGCTCGATCTCGGCCAGGAAGCGGCGCTCGGCCAGGGCGACGGCGAGGGCGTCCTCGTCGCCGGTGTCCAGCAGGCCCTTGAGGACGACCCAGCGGTCGGAGACCGCGCGGTCCATGGCCAGGTAGATCCAGCCCAGGCCGCCGTGGGCCAGGCAGCCCGCCACCTCGTACTGCCCGTGCACGACGTCGCCGGCGCGCAGCTTGGGGACGAACGAGTAGGGGTGGCCGCACTTGGTGCAGAAGCCCTCGGTGCGGCCGGGGCGGTCGCCGCGCGAGCGGCCCACCGGCTCGCCGCAGTCGCTCTTGCTGCAGAAACGCTTGCGCTCGGGCACCTCGGGGTTGGCCAGGACCGCCGCGCGGGGATCGGGGCGCGGTACCCCCGGCATGCTGACCAGGCCGGCGCCGAGCTTGTTCCGGGCGGAGGCGGCGGTTCCGGAGCGCGAACTGCGGACGGACACCGAGCGGGAGGGCGTGCTTCCGTTGCCGAGGGTGGAGCGCGACAGGCGGCCCGACACCGAGCGGCGGGAGGGGGCAGAACGGGAGGAACGGGACGAAGGAGCGGATCCCGTCGAGCCCGGCGATCTCTCGGAGGCCCGCCCGCCGGTCCCGCCCGCGACGATGCCGGTGGCCGGCGAGGAGAGCGTCCCCGCGGGCGAGACGACCGGCGCGAGGCCACAGGTGTCGCAGTACGTCTCGCCGCCGCCGACGTCCTCGTAGGCGCCCGCGCAGCCCGGCCGCTGGCAGGCCGTGGTGCCGTTCTCTCCGCTCATCTTTCCCCCCTGTGGTCATGGACGCTGTGGCCCGGGCTTCCGTTGCCCGGCGGGGCCAGGGCCCCGGAGACCGCCTGCTGGTAGCGCAGGACGGCCTGCTCGGCGGCCGTCAGATCGCAGGGAGCGCTCCAGAGCATGCGGCGGGCGGCGTCGTACCGCTCGCCGAGGAACGGGTCCTCCGCCAGGCCGAGCCGGCCCGCCTTCGCCCGGTACGCGTCCAGCCGGCCGCGCAGCTCGGCCCGGACGGCCAGGGGCGCGGTGACCGCGGTCAGCGAGGCGCGGGCCCGCAGCAACTCCTCCTCGGCGCGCTGCTCCAGGCTCTCCAGCAGCGGTGAGAGCCGGTGCCAGCGGGCGCGTCTGCGGTGCTCGGCGGCGGCGGACAACTGCTCGTAGAGGGCGGTCGGCGGGCCGGAGACGGCCGGGACCTCGGAGGCGGCGATCTTGGACAGGACCTCCGCGCGGGCCTGCCGGGCCTCCTCCAGAGTGCGGTCCGCACGGGAGAGGACGTCACGCACCCGCATCAGCCGCTGCTCGGCGTCCTGCCGAACCGTCAGCACCGCCTCGATCTCCCGCCGGACGTCCTCCAGGGCGCGGGCGGCGCGGTCGTAGCGCGTGGTGTCGGTGCGGCCGCCCCCCGGCGCGGAGCTGGGGGAGGCGCCCGTCCAGAAGGCCAGTGGGTCGGATATCACCTCGGCCCGCAGGGCGGACAGCTCGCGGGTGATCTCCTCCAGGTCGTCCCCGGACGGGTGTTCGCCGGGGCGGACGCCGACGGAGTGGGCCAGCGAGCGGGTGCGCCGCAGCTCGGCGGCGAGCAGGTCGATACGGGCGGGCAGCGCGGACCAGACGGCGTCGGCGACCACGACCACGTCCAGGGCCTGCGCGTACCAGCCGTTCATCCGGTCGACGAGCTCTTCGAGGGTCAGCCGCTCGCTGAGCCTGGCCGCGCCGCCGAGCGTCGTCAGTCCGGCGGACGGGTCGCCGCCCGGCAGGGTGACGCGGGCGCCGCGCAGCAGGTCGGTGAGTTCCGACAGCTCGCTCTGGTGCGGCCAGCGGCGGCGGGAGCGCAGCTCGCGGGCCCGGGTGAGGGCGTCGGTGTAGGCGTCGAAGTACGTCCAGAGCCGGTTGATGAGCTGCTCGGCGACGGCCCACCGGGCTCTGGTGACGCCGGACAGGTCGGCGCCCTCCAGCAGCCGGCGGCCCGCGTGGTCCTGCAGGGCGAGCAGGGAGGACTCGACGGCCTCGTGCTCCGCGCCGAGCCGCGCCAGCGCGCGGTCGACCTCCTCGCGGCTCAAGACCGGCCCGGTGGGCCCCGCGACCGCCATCGGTCCCCTCTCCTGTCCGCGGCCCGCGCCGCTTCGTACCGGTGCTGTCTCCGGGGGGCCGCCGGCCGGTCCCCCGCTCCGTTCTCCCGCTTCTCGGGTCCTGCTCCTCGCTTCTGTGCTCGCCTTCCTCGCCGGTGCCCGCCCGATGCGTGCCGGCGGGCCGCCCGCGGGGTGCGCGGGTGCCCGGGGGCCGGGCCCGGTGGGCGCGTTCTCGCCCGTCAGTCCCGGTACTTGGGCTCCGGAGGCGCCGTGATGCCGAGGTCGGCGCGGGCCAGCCACTGGCGGTACGCCTGCATCCAGGGGCTCGAAGCGCCGCCGGCGCGGTAGTCGTCCAGCACCGCGTTGACCCGGCGTACCAGGTCCTCCGCCCCGCGGTTCATCGCCACGCCGTAGTACTCGGTGGTGAACGGTTTGCCGACGAGTACCACGGACGGGTCCTGCGCCGCCTGCCCGGCGCCCAGGGCGTTGTCGGTGAGGATCGCGTCGACCTGGCCCAGCTGGAGCCGTACCAGGCAGTCGAGTTGGTTGGGGACCGTGGTCACCTTCGCGGACGCCGCCCGCTTGGCCAGCTCGGCCTCGGCCGTGGAACCCGCGGCGGCGCAGACCCTCCGCCCGGCCAGGGAGCCGTCGTCGATGCCGGTGACCGCCGACCCCTTGGGCGCCAGCAGTTGCTGACCGGCCTGGAAATAGGCCGTGGAGAAGGCGACTTCCTTGATCCTGTCGCAGCTGATGCTCATCGTACGGGCGACGATATCCACCTTGCCCGACTTGAGGGCGGCAATGCGCTGATTGGTGGGGATGGTCAGGAACGTCACCTTGTCCGGATCGCCCAGGAGGGCCTTGGCGATGGCCCGGACCAGGGTGATGTCGAAGCCGTCCAGCTTGCCCGTGGCCGGGTCGCGGTAGCCCCAGCGGTAGCTGTTCTGGTCGACGCCCGCGATCAGCCGGCCGCGTTCCTTGATCCGGCGGACGGCCGGGCCGTCGGCCGTGGACGGGCGCAGGCTGGCCTCCGGGTCCGTGCAGTCGGCGGCGGGCGCCGCCACGGCCGCCGGGCGCGCCGCCGTCACCGGGCCGCCGTTCCGCCCCGGCGCGCCGCCACCGGGGAGGAGCAGGGCCGTGACCGCGGCGAGAGCGCAGGTCACCAGCATGGCGACGGTGGCGCCGACCACCGTCCGGGCGGTCCGGCGCCGCCGTACCGCTGCCACCGCCCCCGTCCCCTTGGCCGGGGCCGCTCTTCCGTTTCCGCGCATGGTCCCTCCCCCGTCCGTTCGCGTGACGCCGTTCCGCTGGGCGATGGCGCTCTTCCGCCGCGCGATTCCGTTCTTCCGTGCCGGCCCGCTCACCGGTACTCCGAGAGCCTGCGGCCGATGCCCGTCACCACGGCGCCGGCACCCAGCACGGCGAGGACCCCCGCGCCCACCGCGAGCCCGGTCAGGGCATCGCGCCCGTCGTCGGCGGCCTGCCGGAAGTCGTCCTTCTCGCGGTCCAGGGCCTTCCGCAGCGCGGTGTCCACGCGGTCGAACGACTCGCCCGTGCTGTTCCGTTCACCGATCACCTGCGGCAGGGCGCGGTCGTAGTCGCCGGCGACGTCCGCCGCGCGGGCCGCGTCGTGCCGCCGCTTCCAGTCCCGTACCCCGTCGATCGCCTCCGTCACCGGGGCGCGGCCGTCCGCGCCGTCGGCGAGGGACGCCGCCCTGCCCAGCAGGCTTCCGCCGGACGGCGCGTCACCCGTGCCGCCGAAGAGGTCGCGCATCTCCTGCCCGTAGCCCTCCTCGTAGGCGTCCTTGCCGTCGTCGGTGAGGACGGCGCCGCGCGCCACCAGGGACAGGCTCTCGGCGCCGTGCGCCTGGAGCGCGCTGATCCGGGCCATGCCGATCACCTGGAGGGGCTTGGCGCCGTGGTCGTAGGAGTCCTCCAACTCCGCGCGGGCCAGGCCGTGGCCCACCCCCAGCCACACCAGGACCACCAGCGTGGTCGCCGTCGCGGCGAGCAGGCCGCGGTCGAACACCCGGTTGGTGCGCAGGTAGGCGCGGCGCTGGACCCAGGCGAGCGCGCCGAGCGCGAGGAGGCCCACGGCTATCGCCGCCCAGGGCAGCCCCTCGGCGTCCGCGTAGTCGGCCTCCAGCCGGTCCCTTTCCGCCTCGTAGAGCCGGCGGGCGGCGGGCAGCAGGTCCTGGCGCATGCGGTCGCTCGCGTAGCGCAGGTAGGCGCCGCCCAGCGGGAGGCCCTGCCGGTTGTCGGCCCGGGCCTGCTCGACCAGGCCCGTGTAGACGGGCAGCCGCTCGTTCAGCGTCGCTATCTGCGCGCGCTCGGCCGGGGAACCGCCGGTGTTGGCCGCCGCCTTGACCAGCAGCTCGGACGCGGTGGCGATGTCCTTCTCGTAGCGCTGCCGGACCGCGCGGGTCTCCTTGGAACCCGCGAGGAAGCCGGTGGCGGCGGTGGTGTCCGCGTCCGCCAGCGAGGCGTAGATGTCCGCCGCGGCGGCGCTCAGGGGCTCGCTGCGCTCCACGACGGCGTCGGCCGCCCGGGACCGGTCCGTGACCTGCCAGGCGGTGACCGCGCCGAAGGCGATCAGCAGCGCGGCCAGGGCGGCGCCGATCACCCGGAGCCTGCCCGGCTCCGTTC
Organism: Streptomyces mobaraensis NBRC 13819 = DSM 40847; assembly: GCF_017916255.1. Classification (NCBI taxonomy): domain Bacteria; kingdom Bacillati; phylum Actinomycetota; class Actinomycetes; order Kitasatosporales; family Streptomycetaceae; genus Streptomyces; species Streptomyces mobaraensis. Next base: position 2,611,257 of record NZ_CP072827.1, on the reverse strand, counting down.
TCGTCGCGGCCGTCCGCAGCCGGGTGAACTGCGCGCGCCAGGCGGCGCGCTCCGACCCGCGGGCCGGAACCCCCGTCGGCCCCGCTCCCGGTCCCGGCCCCGGTCCGTGACCTTGTCCCGGGCCTTGCCCCTGGCCTTGCCCCGGGCCCGACTTCGGTCCCGGTGGCGCGGCCGTCCTCAGCTGGTGTGACACGAGACCTCCCCCTTGGTCGCCGGTGCGTCGCCACCGCCCGGCGCGGGGCGGAACGGGCACCTGGCCAGAAGTATGGCGGCAGGGACTGACAAAGACACCACGTACTTCGCGATCTTGTTCGGATCGCGATCCGGGCGGGGCGCGGTCGGCCGGTCTCCGTGCAGGTGTTCACGCGACGCGGGTGCCGGGCGGTTCCCCGCGGACGGATGGGGGCGCCGGCCGGCGTCGGGACGGCAGCCACCGGTCCTCCGCCCGCCGCCGGCCCCGCGTCTCAGGCCCACCGCGCCCGCAGCGCCGCGTATCCGTCCGCCTCCGCCCCCAGCAGGTCCAGGGCGAGCAGGGCCGCGCCGAGGACGGGCGGGGCCGTGACCACCACCGGCTCGGCCCTGGGGGCGTGGGCGGCCAGCCCTTTGAGCACGTCGTCGTGGAGGAGCGGGTGACGGGCCGCCAGGACGCCGCCGCCGAGCACCACGGGCACCCGCTCGCCCAGCAGGTCCAGCCTGGCCAGCGCGGTACGCGCCATGACCACGACCTCCTCGGCCTGCCGCGCCACGATCGCCCGGGCGACGGCGTCACCAGCCGCCGCGACGGCGAAGAGGACCGGGGCCAGCTCGTGCGTCCGCGCCCGCGCGACGGCACCCAGGTGCAGCGCCTCGATCAGCTCCGGCATGCCCGCCAGCCCGAAGTGGGCGGGCAGGGCGGTCGCGAGGGCGCTGGGCTCGCCCCGGCCGTCCGCGGCCCGGGCGGCCCACCACAGGGCCTCGTCCGCGAGGTGGACGCCGCCGCCCCAGTCGCCGGAGATCCGGCCGAGGGACGCGAACCGGGCGGTACGGCCGTCGGGCGTCAGACCGGCGCAGTTGATGCCCGCGCCGCACACCACGGCCACGCCCCGGGGCGCGGAACCGTCCGGCAGCCCGGCCCGCAGCAGGGCGAAGGTGTCGTTGACGACGGTGACGCTCCGGCCCCAGCCGCACCGCTCGATCGCCGCCGTCAGCCGTTCCTCCTCCACCGGGAGGTCCGCGTTGGCGAGGCACGCCTGGACGTGGTCCACAGGCGCGGCGCCCGGGCCCGCCCCCGCCGCGGCGACGAGGCGGGCGAGTTCGCCCACGGCCGCGTCCACGCCGTCGGCGTGCGGCCGGAAACCGCCGCCGCGGGCCGTGCCCAGGATCCGGCCGGTGGTGTCCACCAGCGCCACGTCCGTCTTGCTGTTTCCCGCGTCCACCGCCAGTGCCGTTCGGGGGCGCGGGGCGGCGCCCGAGGTGCTGCGCGCGCCCACGGTCGTATCGGGCCGCGCGCCTCCTCCCGCGCGGGCGCCGGGTCCCGCGCCCGTGCCGCTTCCGGTGCCCGTACCGACTCCCGCCTCTGTGGCTCCTCTTGCGCCCAAGCCGCCCTCCGCGCCCACGGCTCCCGCGCCCGAACCGCCTCCCGCGCCCGAACCGCCCTCCGCGCCCGCGCTTCCCGCGTACGTACCGCCTCCCGCGCCCGAACCGCCCTCCGCGCCCACGGCTCCCGCGTACGTATCGCCTCCCGCGTCCCTACCGCCTCCCACGCCCGTACCGCCTCCCGCGCCCACCCCGCGCCCCGCCGTCACGCCCACGCCAGGTGCCTGCGGTTGTGCGCGATGAGTGTGTCCGTCAACCGGTCGGCCGTCGCGTCCTGGCCGATCAGCGGGTGGGCCAGCAGGGCCTGGAACACCCGGTCCCGGCCGCCCTCCAGAGCCGCGCGCAGGGCCAGGTGCTCGTACGCCGTGACGCTCGCGACCAGGCCGGAGAAGAGGGGCTCCAACGGCCGCACGGGGAGCGGGTGCGCGCCGCGCGCGTCGACCGCCGCCGGGACCTCGATCACCGCGTCGTCCGGCAGGAACGGCAGGGTGCCGTTGTTCAGCGTGTTGACCACCTGTACTTCCCCGGTGTCCCCGAGCAGCGCCGAGGTGAGGGCGACGGCCGCCTCCGAGTAGTAGGCGCCCCCGCGCTTCGCCAGCAGCGCCGGCTTCTCGTCGAGCGTCGGGTCCCGGTACATCTCCAGCAACTCGCGTTCCATCGCGGCCACTTCCTCCGCGCGCGACGGCTTGGTGCGCAGCTCCTCCACGACCTCGTCGTGCCGGTAGAAATAGCGCAGGTAGTAGGAGGGGACGGCGCCCAGCCGGGCGGGCAGGTCGCGCGGCAGGCGCAGGTCCGCCGCGATGGCGTCCCCGTGCTCCGCCAGCAGCTTGGGCAGGACGTTCACGCCCCCGACGCGCACCTCGCGCTCCCAGGTGAGGTGGTTGAGGCCCACGTGGCCGAGGGTGACCTCCGGCGGGGTGACGCCGAGCAGGGCCGCGAACTTCCGCTGGAAGCCGATGGCCACATTGCACAGCCCGACGGCCCGGTGGCCCGCGGTGAGCAGGGCCCGGGTCACGATGCCGACGGGGTTGGTGAAGTCCACGATCCAGGCGTCCGGGCTGCGCCGTCGGACCCGTTCGGCGATGTCCAGCACGACCGGGACCGTACGCAGCGCCTTGGCCAGGCCCCCGGCACCGGTGGTCTCCTGGCCGACGCAGCCGCACTCCAGCGGCCAGGTCTCATCCTGCGCCCTGGCCGCCTGCCCGCCCACCCGCAGTTGCAGGAGGACGGCCGCGGCGCCGTCCACGCCCGCGTCCAGGTCGGTGGTCCAGGTCACCCGGCCGGGATGTCCCTGACGGGCGAAGATCCGGCGGGCCAGGCCGCCGACCGGCTCCAGGCGGTCGGCCGCGGGATCGATCAGGACGAGTTCGTCGACGGGCAGGGCCGCCCGCAACCGGGCGAAGCCGTCGACGAGTTCGGGAGTGTAGGTCGAGCCTCCGCCGACCACTGCGAGTTTCACGGGATCAGACCTCTTCGAGCCATGGGAACGGGAGCGGACAGGAAGCGGAACGGGGTGAACGAAATTCGCATGACGTCACAACGGGCACACTGTTAATTTCTCGCCCCATGGAACCACTCGGCGAGAACGAGATACGAGCCTCTTTCATCAATTGCTCGAAAGGCGAGGCACGCAGGATCAGCCTGCCCCGGGGACTGGCCGAACTCCCCTGGGCCGACCTCGACTTCCTCGGGTGGCGCGATCCCGGCGCCCCCGACCGCGGCTACCTGGTCGTCGTCCGTGACGGCAAGCCGCAGGGAATCACCCTGAGGGTTCCCCAGGGCGGCCCGCGCAGCCTCGCCAAGACGACCATCTGCTCGTTCTGCCTGACCGGCCACCCCGGATCCGGCGTCTCGCTGCTCGCCGCCCGCAAGGTCGGCGCCTCCGGCCGCGACGGCAACACGGTGGGCGCCTACATGTGCGCCGACCTTGCGTGCCCGCTCTATGTGCGCGGCAAGAAGGTGCCGGAGTTCAGCGGACCCCGGTACAAGGAGTCGCTGAGCGTGGACGAGCAGGTGGCGCGGATGCTCGGGAACGTGGACGAGTTCCTGCGGAAGGTCGGCGCGGCCTGAGGGCCTGAGGAACGGGCGCCGCCCCGAAGGGCGTTGTCGGACCCTTCGGTTACGGTGCTCGCATGGCCACCGACACGCCTTCCGCCACCGGTCGCCGCGAGCGCCTGCGCGGCTTCCTGCGCAGCCGCCGGGCCCGCCTCGCCCCCGAGGACGTGGGGCTGCCCCCGGCGGCCCGGCGCCGTACGCCCGGCCTGCGGCGCGAGGAGGTCGCGCTGCTGGCGGGAGTGGGCGTCTCCTGGTACACGTGGCTCGAACAGGGGCGGCCCATCAACGTCTCCGCCGACGTCCTGGACGCGATAGCCCGCGCGCTGCGGCTGGACGAGCCGGAGCGCGAGCACCTGTACCTGCTGACCGGGCTCAACCCGCCGCCGCAGACCGGGGCCGCCCGCCCCGAGGCCACCCCCGAGCTGCGGCGGCTCATCGAGGCGTGGTCGCCGCGCCCGGCCGTGCTGCTGGACCGCTACGAGAACTTCGTGGCCGTCAACGACGCCGCCCGTGCGGTCTTCGGCTACACCGCCACCGACCGCAACTGCCTGGTCGCGTTCTTCACCAACGCCCGCTACCGGGCGCTGCACACCCACTGGGAGGCCGTCGCGCCCGGCGTGGTTGCCGCCTTCCGCGCCGCCGCGGCACGGCAACCCGACGATCCCGGGTTCGACCGGATAGCCGACGGGCTGTGCGCGGCGAGCCCGGAGTTCGACGCGCTGTGGGCGCGGCACGACGTCGGGGCGACGGCGCAGGCGGTGAAGGCGGTGCGGCATCCGGAGGTGGGGGAGCTGGTCTTCGACACCACGACGCTGGTGCTGCCGGACCAGCCCGGGCTGCACGTCGAGCTCCAGAACCCCCGGCCCGGGAGCGGGACGGCGGAGCGGCTGGAGCGGCTGGCGGCGGCCGGGTTCCGTACCCCGGCGGGCGCCGGCCTGGTGGTGGTGGACCCATGTTGAACGAGCACTGTCGGAGGTGATCGCCGGGCAGCAGGCTGGGGCCCATGACCAGCAGCGCTTCCCACAGCCCTTTCCGTTTCGAGAACAAGATCGCCCTCATCACCGGTGGCGCCCGCGGCATGGGCCTCGCCGTCGCCCGCCGGCTGCTGTCCGAGGGCGCCCAGGTGGTCATCACCGGCCGTGACGGCGAGCGGCTCGACGCCGCGGTCGGGGAACTCGGCGGCCCGGAGCGCGTCCACGCGGTGCGGGGTGACGTCTCGCGCGTCGCCGACGCGGACGCTCTGGCCTCGGCTGTCCGCGAGCGGTACGGGCGGCTGGACGTCGTCTTCGCCAATGCCGGCGTCGCGTCGTTCGCGCCCTTCGGCGAGGTGAGCGAGGAGGAGTTCGACCGGGTCGTCGGCATCAACCTGAAGGGCGTCTACTTCACGGTGCAGCGGGTGCTGCCGCTGCTGGCTGATGGGGGTTCTGTCGTCATCAACGCTTCCTGGACGGCGCACCGGGGGTTGCCCTCCGCGTCCCTGTACTCCGCCACTAAGGCGGCCGTGCACAGTCTGACGCGGACGTTCGCGGCGGATCTCGCTCCGCGTCGCATCCGCGTCAACTCGGTGAGCCCCGGTTACATCGATACGGACATGTACCGGGCGGCTGTCTCCTCCGCCGAGGAGGCGGCTGTCGTCGATCGGGTTGTGGCGGGGCGGGTCGGGACGGCGTCGGATGTCGCTGACGCGGTCGCCTTCCTGGCGTCGGGGGAGGCTTCGTACGTCAACGGGCAGGATCTGGTGATCGACGGGGGGTTGGTGGCGGCTCAGGTGGGGGGCGGGCTGAGCGGCGAGTAGGGGGCGCCTGCGGCGGGCTGTGCCCCGGTCCCGCCCTCTCACCGTTTCTTCCGGGGCCGCGCCCCGGACCCCGCTTGTCGCGGCTTCGCCGCTCGTCCTCAAACGCCGGACGGGCTGATCAGCCAGCCCGTCCGGCGTTTGAGGGGGGCGGGACCAGGGCTCACTTCCCCAGCGTCGCCCCTGGCGGTATCGGCGCCGTGGCCAACGCCTGCGGCGACGTCGGATTGGCGAGCACGGACGGCGGCGCCACGACGGCGGTCGGATCGGCCGCGTCCGCCGCCGCGTCCGCCGCGGCCGGCGGCGGCCCCATCCGGATGCCCGCCGCGTCCAGCGCCCGCTTGATCCGCCAGCGCAGCTCCCGCGCGACGGCCGCCGCCTCGCCCGGCGCGGCCTTGGCCTGCACCCGGACCACGACGGAGTCGAGGGAGACCGAGTCCAGTCCCATGACCTCGACGGGCTCCCAGAGCTTCTCGTCCCAGGGGGCGGTCTTGGACATCTCCTCGCCCACCTCCCCTATCACCTGGCGGGCGCGGTCCAGGTCCTCGTCGTAACGCAGGGTGACGTCCACCTCGGCCATGGCCCAGCCCTGGCTCAGGTTGCCGATCCGCTTGACCTCGCCGTTGCGGACGTACCAGATGGCGCCGTTCGCGCCCCGGAGCTTGGTCACGCGCAGTCCGACCTCGACGACCGTGCCCGTCGCCACGCCCGCGTCGATCTCGTCGCCCACGCCGTACTGGTCCTCGAGGATCATGAAGACACCGGACAGGAAGTCCGTGACCAGGTTGCGGGCGCCGAAACCGATGGCCACACCGGCCACACCGGCGCTGGCCAGCAACGGTGCCAGGTTGATCTTCAGGACGGACAGCACTGTCAGCGCCGCCGTTCCCATGATCAGGAACGAGGCGACGCTGCGCAGCACCGAGCCGATGGCCTCGGAGCGCTGGCGGCGGCGCTCGGCGTTGACGAGGATGCCGCCCAGGGCGTTGTCCACGGCCTGGGCCGTGCGGTTCATCCGGGCTATGAGCTTGGTGATCCCCCGGCGGACGAGCGAGCGCAGCACGATCGCGATGGTGAGGATCAGGACGATGCGCAGACCGTTGCTGATCCAGACGGACCAGTTCGCCTCCAGCCAGCCGGCGGCGTCGTTGGCGGTCTTCTGTGCCTCGTCGAGGGACGAGGGACGGGGCGTCGAGTCAGCGGCGACGAGGGCAGCGGACCAGAACACAGCGGGAACCCTTCGTAATGGACATGCCCGGCGCCGAACATCGGCAGGGGCAGAATCACCACACTAACGGGGCAGAGCGGGTCTTCCGTTGTTGTGTTCGAGAAGGGACGGGTCCTGCGCGCAGTTGACCGAGGTGTGTTCCAAAACACCTGTGACCCGTTACCCGCCGATGGTGGCGCACCGGCCAGGGGCCAGGGGACACTTGCAGGAGATCGTCCCGGCGCGAGCCACGCGCCGCCGGCGTACAAGGAGGCACCCGTGCCGCATGTCCTGGTCCTCAATGCGTCGTACGAGCCGCTCGGCGTCGTACCGCTCCGCCGCGCGCTCATACTCGTCCTCAACGAGAAGGCCATCAGCCTCGAGGACACGGGCGCCTACCTGCACAGCGCCAGCTGTACCATCCCCGCACCCAGCGTCGTCAGGCTCAAGCGCTTCGTGCGGGTCCCCTTTCGGGGCCCCGTCCCGCTCACCCGCCGGGCCCTCTTCGCCCGTGACGGCGGGCGCTGCGCCTACTGCGGTGGCGTCGCAACCAGCGTCGACCACGTCGTCCCACGCAGCCGCGGCGGGCAGCACGCCTGGGAGAACGTGGTGGCCGCCTGCCGCCGCTGCAACCATGTCAAGGCCGACCGGCACGTCTCCGAGCTGGGCTGGCGGCTGCGGCACCAACCGGCCCCGCCGTCCGGCCTCGCCTGGCGGATCATCGGCACGGGGCATAGGGATCCGCGCTGGCTGCCTTACCTGGAGGCATACGGCGCGGAGGACGCGATGGCCCGGATCGACGGCATTTCCGCCTGAGAGGACCGGGCCATTTCCGTTCCCGGCCCGGCGCTCGGGCGGCGGGCCGGGGCGTCACCCTCGGCCCCTGCGGGGCTTCGGCGGGCGGGCCGGGGTTCTGGGGCGGTCGCGGACGACGGCGCGGAGCTCGTCCACCCGGCGGCGGACGGCGTCCTCGGCCTCGGGGGACGGGTCCGTGCCCGGGGCCGTCCCGTGGCAGACGCGGCACAGGCCGCCCGGCAGGGCTTCCGGCGGGCCGGGGACGTGGCAGTTCGTGCACTCCGCGATCCGGCGGGGTGAGGGCCCCTCCGGGCGGGGCGCGGCGCCCTCCGGGGGCATCCGGTCGGTCAGCCGTCTGCGGGCGAACGCACCCGGGGCGGCGATGACGTCCGGCAGCGCGTTGACCAGCGCGTGTCTGATCGCCGCCGGGCTCGCGCCGCGCGCCAGCCACTCCGCCGCCAGCGGTTCCAGCGCCGCGCACTCGTGGGCCGACAGGGCCATGCGGGGGTCGGCGTGGCCGACAGAGGCGAGGACGTCGTGGGCGGGGGAGCGGTGGGAGGGGGCTGCGCGCCCGTCCGCCGGAGGTGTCGCGCGCGGGGGCTCACCCGCGTCCGTGGCCTGCGGCGCGTCGCCCCGCAGGAACGCCGACCACCAGGCGTCGTCCCGCGCCGTGCGGGAGAAGTACGTCCGCGAGACCCACTGCGTCCGCTCCGCACTGACCCGTTCCCGGCAGACGCGCAGGTGACCCGCCTCGGAGAGGAGGCGCAGCGCCGTGCGCACGGCCTGCTGGCCGTAAGGGAGTTCCTTGGCGAGCGTCTTGTGGTCCATCGCCGCGCCGTCCGGCAGGCGGTCGAGGTACGCGGCGATGTACGCCTCGCGGGCGGGTAGATGCCCGAAGTCGCGTGCGGTGCGCGGGGCTTGGCCGGGGGCGGAGCGCTTGCCGTAGCCGGGCCTGGCCATGGGGGGCTGCTGGGGCGGGAGGGGTGGGGGTGGGGTGTACGGGCGCGCTTCGGAGCTAGGATTGACGACAGCCATGGGATCGCATTTCTGGTTGGTCGATCTGGATGGTCAGGCCCTCGCTCGGTGTTTGCGGCATCGGCGGGGGCCGTTTCGTTGTCTGCGGGGCACGGTACACGGTCGCGGCGCTGCGTCGCGACGTGGTCGCGGAAAGTGAATCGCGTGTGTGCGGGCGGGGGTTGGGAGGGTGGGTGGGTTCAAATCCACACCACCCATTCCCTGGAAAGAGGGCTCGGGTTCCGAGGCCCGAAGCTCGGGTCTCGGGCTTCGGGGGTGCGGTGTGCGGATCGTCGCAGGTGGGCGGCGCAGGGCGAGTCGGGGTGGCCGGGCCCGGGGTTCGAGCGTCGAGCTTCGGGCGGGGGTGACGCTTCGCCTGCCGTTCACGTGAATGTTCGCACCCGCCACGAAAGGGTGAATGTGCACCCGTCGCCCCAACTCGTCCGGAGCGACGCTTGGTTGGCGCTAGGCTCAGCCGCGTTGACGTGCCATTCGTGAGCCTTCCTCCGGGTCGGCTCGCTCGCCGCGTTCGGGGCCCCACCCAGGGGTCTCGGGCGGGGTCGGCCCATGTGCCGTTCTGTCCGAGGTCCCCTCGTGGAGCCTCGCAGTCGGCGGGGTTCCGATCCAAGGGGAAGGGACTGCATGGCCCGTCATAGGAGGCTGAGACGCGCGATCGACTGGCGCCGGGTGCGGAGTGGGGCGAAGGCGGTGACACCGTGGGTGGAACTGTTCGTCGCCGTGACCACGCTGATCCTGGTGGTGATCGGCAAGGGGTGATCGACGGGGCCTAAGACCATTAGGCCCCGGCGATCCATCCGTCAGCCTGTCCGTCACGGGGAGCAGTCCCCCGTGGCGGACTTTCCTCTGGCGCCTGACCTACGGGGCCTATATCCAGTAGGCCCCGGCGACCAACCGCTGAGCACTTCCACGATAGCGGCACCCGCTGCCCGCCGTCCGCCGCATCACGGACGTCACGCGTCCGAGTGTCCTAGCAGGCCACCCGATCGCCCAGCTGTTCGGAACGTCTGTCGGGACGCCTCCATTCGGGTGCGCCCACCCCTGGCTCACCTTCCGACAGGCCGCCCGCCGGTCCGGCATCCGTCCACCGTGATCACTGACGGTCCCTGCCGACAAGGAAGTTCGGGAGTACGCACTTAGGGGGAGGCTGTCGCACATGCCGGTGCCATCGGTCCAACTTGGGCGCATCATCGCGGACATGAACCAGAAAGCCGCGCAGCAGGAGAGGTTCCCCAGGACCATGTGCGAGGGAGTGCGGTGCACCCGCTGCATGGACCGCACCATGGTGCGCGAGATTCACATGGGTCACGACGGCACCATCTCGCGCTACGACGACTGGGTCTGCAACTGCGGCTACCGCCGCCCGAGCAGGGAACAGGCGGGAAGGCCCGGCGCGCGGGTGGGGTGAGGCGGCGGCCGTACGCGCGGTCCCCCTTACGACGGGTGGAGGCGGAGTGCGTTCGTGTGCGCGGGGCGGACCACGGTGAAGTGCCGGCGGTCGAGCGTGGCGACGTTCGCCGTCTTGACGCGCTCGGCCACGGCGATCACGGAGGCGTCTGTTCCGCCCAGGGGAAGGTCTGCGTAGGTGCGGACGAGGTCGGCCATGCGCTCCAGGTCCTCCGGCATGAGGCCGGTGACCGTCCCGTACGCGCCCAGCGCCAGGTCGTCCAGGAAGACGGCCTCGGCTCGCGGGCCGCCGTAGCGTTCGATGAGGTAACAGGTCTCGGCGATCACTGTGGCCGGGACCAGCAGGTCGCGTCGGGTGGGCAGGGAATCGAGCCAGTTCCGGCAGCGGTCGTGCGCGGCGTCGGAGGGGCTGGCGAGGGCCACCAACGGGCCCGTGTCCACAACGATCACAGGGGAATTGTGTCAGCGCCCGAAGCCGTCCGAGAGGTAGTCGTCCACACGCGCCGACAGATCCGGCGGCGCCTCGGAAAGGATGCCGACAGAACGTGGATACGGCGGCTCTGCCGCTCCCCGTGCGGTGTCACGCCGGGCGTAAGAGTGCAGGAGGGCGGCGACCGCGGCCAGCTCGTCCGGATCGATGCGGTCGATCAAGTCGTGCAGCTCTTCCCGTGTCGTCATGGGTCCAGGGTAGGGCGCTCGTTTCTTTCGTGAGACGTTTCATTTCACACGTGAAACGATGCGTGCCGCGGGATCGGACGGTTCCGCGCCCGTGCCCTACCCCTTCCGCACCGCGTAAGCCTCCACGTCCACCAGCGAGTACCCCGCCGACTCCGCCGCCCGCTTCACCCCCTGGACGCGGACGAAGCGCGTGCCCGGGGCGTCGAAGCGCACCGTTTCGGTGCCGCCCTTGCCGTCCGTGATCGTGGCGGCGTCACGCCAGGTGCGGCCGTCGGGGGAGACCTGGACGCGGTAGCGGGTGGCGTGGAGTTCCTCCTGCCAGTGGAGGACGAGGCGGCCGAGACGGGTGGGGCGGGGGAGGCGGAGTTGCCACCAGGCGTCGTCGGCGGGCGGGGAGGACCAGCGGGTCTTGGGGTTGCCGTCCAGGGCGGCGAAGGGCGGGTAGTCGGACGCCTCGTCGCCGGAGGAGGCGGCCTCGCCGGTGCGGGCCAGGTCGGGGCCGCCGGCGGCGGGGTACGCGCGCACGGTCACCGTGCGCTCCTGGTCGCCGAGGCGGATCGGGACGGTGAAGGCGCGGGAGGGCGCGTCGGCCGGGACGGAGAGTTCGACGCGCAGGGTGGTCACGCCGCCGCGGACGGCCGTCACCTCGTCGGGGGCCTTGACGGTGACGCCCTTGGGCGCGCGGACGGTCAGCTTCTGCTTGACCGTTCCCGGCCGTTGGTTGATCACACGGGCCTCGACGACCGCGGGCGCCCCGCCCGCCTCGGCCGTCGCCTCCGCGTGGGTGAGCTCGAAGTGGGTGGCGGCGGTGTCCGCGAACCACGGGGTGATCTCGTGGACCGCGGCCGGGCGGGCGGGACCCGACCAGACCAGCCGCAGGGCGTCGGCCCGGACGCCCTTGCCGGGCAGCTGCGTCCAGCCGCCGGCCGAGAGGGGGCCCAGCGGCTGCCAGCCCTTGTCGGGGGTGTGCGCCTCGACCGTGCCGCGTGCGCCGGGAGCGGCGGCGGTGAGCACGGTGACGGCGGTCATCGGGTGGGGCTCGCGCAGCCGCACGGTCAGCGGGCCGTCCGCCGGCGCCGGGACGGTCGTCGCCGGGTCGCCGTCGGTGGCCGCGCCGGACGTGCGCAGCGGACGGTCGACGCCGAGCCAGCCGTTGGCGCGGGCGAGGGCCTGCTGGAGGAAGGGCGTCAGCACGCCGGCGCCCACGGTCACCCGTTCGGAGGTGATCCGGTCGCGCAGCCGCAGCACGTCGAGCTCCGCGCGCCAGGCGTCCGCGCCGTCGCCGCGCGCCTGCGCGGTGAGCATGTCGACGGCCCGCAGCCCGGCCTCGCCGTGCCGGGCCAACTGCCGCACCCACGGCCGTACCTCGGTGCCCAGGGCGTCCGTCAGCAGGCCGGGCGCGTCCGCCATGGTGCGGAAGGCGGCGCGCAGCCTGTCCGCCGCCGTCTTCAGCCGGTCGGCGTCCGTGCCGGAGAGCGCCGTCCAGAAGTCGTCCATCAGGGGGCGCAGATAGGCCGACTCCTCGCCGCCGAGGACGGACGACGCGTCGTTCCCGGCCAGCGCCCGCAGCGCCTCGCGGGCCTTCGGATCGGCGCCCGCGAGGTCGTCGACCGCGGCCTTCCAGGACTCCTCGGGGCGGTAGCCGCGCGGGTTCCAGGCGTAGTCGGCGGTGGTGAACAGGGGGATGCGCGACGCGGTGGGCTGTGCCGACGCGTTGGCGAGCAGGGCGGCCGAGCCGACGGCGACGGCCGGCTCCCGCCCGGTGTAGGGGCCGAGGAAGATACGGTCCTGCGCGAAGTCGTTCACCGGATAGTTGTCCATGGTGACGAGCTGGTGGCCGAACGCCGCGCGGGCGGCGGACAGTTCGGCGCCGGTGATGGTCCGCGGGACCACGCCCACGCCCGTCCAGGCCACCTCGACGCGCGGGTCGAGCCGGTCGGCGAGCGCCCGCCGGAAGGCCGTCCGGCCGTCCTGGAAGTACTCGGTGGGCAGCAGGGACAGCGGCGCCGCCGCCCCGCCCTTCGCCGCCAGGTGCCGGGACAGCGCCCCCGCCACCTTCGCCTGCGCCTCCGCCGCGGCCTTCGGCCCCGAACCGAAGGCGTCCCGGTCGGCCCCGCAGTGCCACTCGCTGTAGCTGACGTCCTGGAACTGGAGCTGGAACGCCCGGACGCCCAGCGCCCACATCGCGTCCACCTTGCGCTTCAGCGCCCGCAGGTCCTCCTCCGACGAGAAGCACATGGCCTGCCCGGGCGCCACCGCCCAGCCCAGCGTCACATGGTTGCGCCGGGCCCGGTCCGCCAGCGCGCGGAACTCCTCACGCCGGTCGGCGGGGTACGGATCGCGCCACTTCGCCTGGCGGTACGGGTCGTCGCCCGGCGCGTACAGGTACCGGTTCAGCTTCGTCCGGCCCATGAAGTCCAGTTGGGCGAGGCGCTGCGGCGTCGACCACGGCTGCCCGTAGAACCCCTCGGTGATCCCGCGCACCGCCGTCACCGGCCAGTCGCGGACCACGGCCCCGGCGAAGGCCGTCCCGCCGTCCCGCCGCACCACCAGCTGGCGCAGCGTCTGCGCCGCGTGGAACAGGCCGTCGTCGTCGACTCCCGCCAGCGCCACCGCCGGCCGGCCGTCGAGCTGCCCGGACGCCAGCCGGTAGCCGCCCTTGGGCAGGTCGCCGGCGGCCGGGGCGCCGAGCGTGCGCAGCGCCTCCTCGGCCTGCCGGCCGCCCGCGTACACGATGAGTCCGCGCGGCGGCGGAGTGCCGCCGGGCTGCGCGTCCACGACCGTCCGGGCCCCCGCGCCGCGCAGGATCTCCCGCAGCGCCGTCAGGGCGTACGGGTCCGCGCCCGGTTCGGCCATCAGGGTGACCTCGGTGCCCACCGGCACCGGCGCGCCCTGGGCGCGGGCCGCCTGTGGGCGCGGCCAGACCGGTGGCAGCGCGTCGGTCGCCTCCGGGTCGGCGGTGTCGGGGCTGCCCGCCGCCGGAGCGGCGGGTTCCGCGGGCGCGGCGACCACGGGGGCGGTGCCGAGCAGTCCGCCGAGGAGCGCGACGGCCAGGACGGTCACCCCGGCGCGGCGCGGCCGGACGGCGTACGGGCCACCGAACCGGCCGGTGCCGAGCGCCCGGCCGGGCCGTCCCGCGGGCCGGTCAAAGGGCCGGTCAGAGGCCGCCCGGACGTGGCGCTCGGAGCCCCGATCGCCGTACGAGGGGTCGTCGCCCTGGAACCGCACGCTTCTCCTCGCCCCGCTGCCGTACGTCGTGGTGGTGATGTGAGCGATGAGCCCATCACCAGGGGCGGAACGTGTCAACGCGGGTGACCGAACTGCCGGTATTGCCCGGCCCGGGGGTTGCGGTGGCGGTGCGGACGTGCTGCTGACGGCCGGTGGCCGGAATGAGCCAAAGCCCCGTCAGCGTGCCGTCGCCGTCAGTAAGCTGACACCGTCCCGGCCGTCACCGGGGAGCACCGTGCCGGCCGCCGAGCGACCCCGCGCCGGCCGGTGCGGCGCCGTCCCCGCCGTCCTCTGGAGGCAGGCATGGACCGCGTGGAGGGCCAGACCGAGGGCCGTTCCGGCAGCCGAAACGAGGGCCGTACCGAGGCGGGCGCGGACCGTGCGCGCCTCGCCGCGCTGCACGGTGTGGCCACGTCCTACGAACCCGCCCCCGGCCAGAGCGTCCCCGTCCCCGACGACACGGTCGTCGCCGTCCTCGCCGCGCTCGGCGTCGACGCCTCCACCCCGCGGGCCGTCCGCGACGCCCTGGACGCCCACGCCCGCACCGAACGCAACCGGCTGCTGCCCCGGGCCGTCGTCCTGCGCGGCCCCGCCCGGCACCGGCCGCCGGACCTGCCCGACGACGCCGCCCTCCACGTCGAGACGTCCGATGGGCAGTCCCTGACCTGGGACGATCCACTGCCGCTCGGCACCCACCTGCTGCGGGCCCGGACGCCCGACGGCCGGTCGGCCGCCGCCCCGCTGATCGTCGCCCCCGAGCGGGTGCCGCAGCCGCCCGAGCGCTGCCACGGCTTCCTCGTCCAGCTCTACTCCCTGCTGTCCGCCCGCTCCTGGGGCATGGGCGACCTCGGCGACCTGGCCGAGCTCGCCGCCTGGTCGGGCCGGGCCTTCGGCACCGACTTCCTCCAGGTCAACCCGTTGCACGCGGCCGTCCCCGGCGCGCCCGGGCGGCCCTGTGACCCGTCCCCGTACCGGCCGTCCTCCCGCCGCTTCCCCGACCCGGTGCACCTGCGCGTCGAGGAGGTCACCGAGTTCGGCCGGCTCGCCGGGCCCGCCCGCGAGGAGGCCCAGCGGCTGCTCGCGGCGGCGGCGGAGCTGAACGCGGCCGTCCTCCGCCGGGGCGAGCCCATCGACCACGACGCCGTCCGCGCCCTGAAGCTGCGCGCCCTCGAACTCGTCCGCGCGGTGCCGCTCGGGCCCGGACGGCGCGCCTCCTACTGCGAGTTCCTCGCCGAGCAGGGGCAGGCGCTCGACGACCACGCCACCTGGTGCGCCCTCGCCGAGGTACACGGCCCCGACTGGCACTCCTGGCCCGCCGGCCTCAGGAACCCCCGTTCCGCCCGCACGGCCCGCGCCCGCGGCGAACTCCTCGACCGCGTCGACTTCCACTGCTGGCTCGCCTGGCTCACCGACCGCCAGCTCGCCACCGCGCAAAGGGCCGCGCGGGACGCCGGGATGCGCGTCGGGCTCGTCCACGACCTGGCGGTGGGCGTGCACCCCGGCGGCTCCGACGCGTGGGCGCAGCAGGAGTCGCTCGCCGCCGGGATGTCCGTCGGCGCGCCCCCCGACGCGTTCAACTCCCGCGGCCAGGACTGGGGACTGCCGCCCTGGCGCCCCGACGCCCTGCGCGCCACCGGCTACGCCCCCTACCGCGACCTGCTGCGCGGCCTGCTCCGGCACGCGGGCGCGCTGCGGATCGACCATGTGATGGGGCTGTTCCGGCTGTGGTGGGTGCCCGAGGGCCGCGAGCCGGGGCAGGGAACGTACGTCCGGTACGACGCCGACGCGATGCTCGGCGTCCTCGCCGTGGAGGCGCACCGCGCGGGGGCCGCCGTGATCGGTGAGGACCTGGGGACCGTCGAGCCGGGCGTCCGCGAGGCGCTCGCCGAGCGGGGCGTGCTCGGCACGTCCGTCCTCTGGTTCGAACGCGACTGGTCGCGCGGCGCCCGGCGGGCCGGGCCGCTGCCGCCCGAGCGCTGGCGCGAGGGCTGCCTCGCCACCGCCACCACCCACGACCTGCCCAGCACGGCCGCCCGCCTCACCGGCGACCACGTCGCCCTCCGCCACCGCCTGGGCCTGCTGCGCCGCCCGCTCGCCGTCGAGCAGCGCGAGGACGCCAAGGGCGTCGCCGAGTGGCTGGCCCTCTTCGGGCGGCTCGGGCTGCTGCCCGAGGGGCCGGACGACGAGGAGGCGGCCGTCCGCGCCGTCCACCGCTTCCTGCTGCGCACCCCCGCGCGGATGGTCGGCGTCTGGCTGCCCGACACGGTCGGCGACCGCCGCCCGCAGAACCTCCCCGGCACCTCGGACGAGTACCCGAACTGGCGCCTGCCCGTCGCCGACCCCGCCGGCCGGCCGCTCTCCCTGGAGGAACTGGCCTCCTCGCCCCGGCTGCACGCCCTGATGGACGAGATCCGCGCCCTGACGGCCCGGAGGGACACCCCGGGCGCGCGCCCTCGGCAGGGGTCCGATACTTTGAGCCCGTGAGCAATAAGAAGATGAACGCCAAGCGCGCCGGGGTCGTGTCCGCCGGCACGCTGCTGATGCTGCTGATGTCGTCCCCCGCGTTCGCGCTCACCCGCGACGACGGCGACGACCCGGGCCCCGGCCTCAGCGTGATCAACACGCTCGGCCTCTACGTCGCCGCGCCGATCGTGCTCTTCCTCGTGATCGCCGGCCTGACGATGGTGCTGGCGCGCAACTCGGACAACGTGCGCACGCACGACACGCACTACCCGCGGACGTCGCGCTAGTCCCCTGCGGGGGCGCGCCTGGTGAGGGCGCGCCTGCGGCGTGCTTCGCGCGCCTTCAGCCAACGGTACGAACGCCGGACGGGCCCAGTTTGCCCGCCCGGCGTTCGGCGTACCCGTTCTCCCGGCCGACGAGGTCGTGGAGCCCGCTGACCAGGGGGCGCGTCACCCTGTGTGATCTTCCGCCTGTCGGCCGCGTCTCGTCAGCCCTCCCGCAGCACCCGCACCGCCTCCAGCGCGGTGGGTACGGCGGAGTCCAGGCCGAGCCAGAGCAGGACCAGGCCGATGGCCCCGAGGGCGGCGTGGGCCGGGAAGCCCATCCGGTCGGCGGGGGCGTAGCCGCGCTCCGGTGTGCGGGGGGCGTAGCGGATCGGCGTCGTCCGGCCGTCGGTGGACAGGGGCCAGCCCTGGGTCTCGTGGGGGTGGTCGGTTCCGTCCCGGTCCGTGAACGTGTAGTGGTACACGGCCGGTTCGCCCGCGGCGCCTCGGCGGACGCCGGTGAGTCTGCCGGTGACGGTGACACCCCGGAGGCGCAGGAGGCAGGCGGTGCGGACGGTGGAGGCCGTCACGCGGGCGAGGGCCGCGCCCGGCAGCAGGAACAGGCCCGCGCGGAGCCAGTCGCCGAGGGCGTCGAAGGCGGCGGTGGAGCGGCCGAGGTCTTCCGTGGCCAGGACGACGACGGGAAGGGCGAGCAGATAGAGGACCACCAGGGTCCGGATCGTCGGGCTGCCTCCGGCCGCCTGGAGTTCCCGCGCCGGCGCGAAGGCGATCCGTTCGGTGCTCGTCAGCCGCCGGCCGTCCCGCCGCGCCTGGTGCGGGGCCCGGGGCGGCAGGGACGACGTGAGGGCGGCGGTGAAGGCCGCCAGGGCCTCCGGGTCGGCACCCCGCAGCGTGAGGGCCTCGCCCGGGCCGTGCGGCGAGGTCAGTTCGATCCGCAGGGTGCGGCCGTCCGCCCCCGGCCCGTCGACGCGCTCGACGGCCTCGAACGGGATCCGGCGGCGCGTCCGCGTCCGGACGAGCACGAGGGCGGTGTCGTACAGCAGGGCCGTGGTGCCTCTTGTGGGGAGGGCGGCCCTGGGGTGCTCGGTCGTCGCCGTTTCGTCGGACATCCGAGCACCCTAAGCCGCGTCGGTCAGGCGGCCGCCGCCGCGTCCGCCGCCTGGGCCTTCAGGGCCCGCTCGACGCCCGCGCGGGACTCCAGGACCAGCCGGCGCAGGCCCGCGCTCGGGTTCGCGGAGGCGAGCCAGGCGTCCGTCGCGTCCAGGGTCTCCTGGGAGATCTGGAGCGCGGGGTAGAGGCCGACGGCGATCTGCTGGGCGACCTCGTGGCTGCGGGTCTCCCAGATGCCCTTGACGACGGAGAAGTACTTCTCCGCGTAGGGCGCCAGCAGTTCGCGCTGGTCGGCGACGACGAAGCCGCTGATCACGGCTTCCTGGACGGCGTTGGTGAGCTTGTCGGACTCGACGACCGACGCCCACGCCTCCGCCTTGGCCTCGGCGGTCGGGCGGGCCGAGCGGGCCGCGGCCGCGTGCTGCTCGCCGGCCGAGGTGCGGTCGCGGTCGAACTCGGCGGCGATGGCCTTCTCGTCCGCGCGGCCGGTGGCGGCGAGCCGGGTGAGCAGGTCCCAGCGCAGGTCGGTGTCGACGGCGAGACCGGCGACGAGCTCGGTGCCCTCCAGGAGGCCGGCGAGGAAGTCCAGGTGCTCGTCGGTGCGGGCGGTGGCGGCGAAGGCGCGGGCCCAGGCGAGCTGGTGGTCGCCGCCGGGCTCGGCCGCGCGGAGCCGTTCGAGCGCCGCGTCCGTCCACTTCCGCAGGCCGGTCTCGCGCCAGTCCGGCGCCGCGTACAGGTCGAGGGCCAGCTTGACCTGCCGCTGGAGCGACTGGACGACGCCGATGTCCGACTCCTTGGCGATGCCCGAGAGCACCAGCTCCAGGTAGTCGCGGGTGGCCATCTCGCCGTCGCGGGTCATGTCCCAGGCGGAGGCCCAGCACAGGGCGCGCGGCAGCGACTCGGCGAAGTCGCCGAGGTGGGCGGTGACGGTACGCAGCGACTCCTCGTCGAGGCGCACCTTGGCGTACGACAGGTCGTCGTCGTTGAGCAGGACGACGGCCGGGCGCCGCTGCCCGACGAGGGCCGGGACCGCGGTGAGCGCGCCGTCCACGTCCAGCTCGATCCGCTCGGTGCGGACCAGCTTGCCGTCCTTCAGGTCGTACGCGCCGATCGCGATCCGGTGCGGACGCAGCGTCGGCTCGCCCTTCGCGCCCTCGGGCAGCGGGGTGGCCTCCTGGCGGACGGCGAAGGAGGTGATGACGCCGTCGTCGTCCGTGGTGATCTCGGGGCGGAGGACGTTGATGCCGGCCGTCTCCAGCCACGCCTTCGACCAGGTCTTCAGGTCGCGGCCGCTCATCAGCTCCAGGGCGCCGAGCAGGTCGGACAGGCGGGTGTTGCCGTAGGCGTGGGTCTTGAAGTACGCCTGCACGCCCTGGAAGAACTTGTCCTCGCCGACGTACGCCACCAGCTGCTTGAGCACCGAGGCGCCCTTGGCGTAGGTGATGCCGTCGAAGTTGACGAGGACGTCGTCCAGGTCGCGGATCTCGGCCATGATCGGGTGGGTCGAGGGCAGCTGGTCCTGCCGGTAGGCCCAGGTCTTCATGGAGTTGGCGAAGGTGGTCCAGGAGTGGGGCCACTTGGAGCCGGGGGCGGCGGCCTGGCAGGCGACCGACGTGTAGGTGGCGAACGACTCGTTCAGCCACAGGTCGTTCCACCACTTCATGGTGACGAGGTCGCCGAACCACATGTGGGCCAGCTCGTGCAGGATCGTCTCGGCCCGCACCTCGTACGCCGCGTCCGTCACCTTCGACCGGAAGACGTACTGGTCGCGGATGGTGACCGCGCCCGCGTTCTCCATCGCGCCCGCGTTGAACTCCGGCACGAACAGCTGGTCGTACTTGGCGAAGGGGTAGTGGTAGTCGAACTTCTCCTGGAACCAGTCGAAGCCCTGCCGCGTGACCTCGAAGATCGCGTCCGCGTCCAGGTACTCGGCGAGCGACGGCCGGCAGTAGATGCCCAGCGGGACCGTCCGGCCGTCCTTCTCGTAGGTGCTGTGCACGCTGTGGTACGGGCCGGCGATCAGCGCGGTGATGTACGTGGAGATGCGCGGGGTCGGCTCGAAGCGCCAGATCCGGTCCGCCGGGACCTCCGGCGTGGGCGAGTTGGAGATGACCGTCCAGCCCTCGGGGGCCTTCACGGTGAACCGGAACGTCGCCTTCAGGTCCGGCTGTTCGAACGACGCGAAGACGCGGCGAGCGTCCGGCACCTCGAACTGCGTGTACAGGTACGCCTGGTCGTCCACCGGGTCCACGAACCGGTGCAGACCCTCACCGGTGTTGGTGTACGCGCAGTCGGCGACGACGCGCAGCTCGTTCTGACCGCCGTGCAGCGACGGCAGCGCGATCCGGCTGTCCGCGAAGACCACGGCCGGGTCGAGCGCCTCACCGTTGAGCACGACCTCGTGCACGGTCGGGGCCACCAGGTCGATGAACGTCTCGGCGCCGGCCTCGGCGGAGTCGAACCGCACGACCGTCTCCGAGCGGAACGTCCCGCCCTCCTGCGCGCCGGAGAGGTCGAGGTCGATCTCGTACGCCTCCACCGTCAGCAGCGTGGCCCGCCGCTCGGCCTCTTCGCGGGTCAGATTCGTGCCTGGCACCTGGCCATCTCCTTCGCATCACGCGTGTTCATGACGTTCCCGGCCATCCTTCCACGGAGGCGGCGTCAGGCGCCTGCCGTGCGCCGTCCACTGTGAGCCGCCACGCCCGGTGCGCGCGGACCTGGAGGCAGCCGGCCGGGACGTGGTGGACGCCGATCCCGGCGGCCACCCGGTACAGCGGCGACAGGTGCTCATCGAGCGCCCACAGCTCCGGCCGGGGGATCTCGTCGAGCAGCGGCTCGCCGTCGTCGAAGTCGTAGTCGAACCGGACGGGCCCGGGCGCGCCGGTCCAGCGGACGACGTCGTGGCCGTGGCCGTCGATCGCGGTGGTGAACGACCGTATCTCCTCCGATGGGCGGAGCGTCAGCTTCCAGGACTGGTCGCCCGCCGCCGTGACGAGGACGTACGTGGGCGCGCCGGGCCGCGCGCGCAGTGGGCCGTGCGCCGGGCGCGGGGTGTGCGCGCGGGTCACCCGGACGCGGGCGAGCCCGCCCGCCTCCAGGCTGGTGACGTGCACGGGTCCCGCTTCCGCCGAGGTGAGGGTGAGCGCCGCGGGCGCGCCGGAGTGGACGAGGACGTCGCAGCCGGTGCCCGTGACCCCGTCCGCCGGCGCCTCGCCGGTCAGCGGGCGGGCGGCGGAGAGCGGGAGGAGGCGGAAGCGCCAGCGGGTGAGGGCGCCGAGCTCCAGCCGGGTGGCCGTCTCGCCCTCCGTGAGCCCGGTGAAGAGGAGGCGGCGGCCCTGGAACCCCTCGTCCTTCGAGATCAGCTCGCGCGTGTCGCCGTACGGGTCGATCTCGGTGACCGCGAAGAAGTCGGAGCCCTCCAGGTCGTACTCCAGGATCACCGGCGAACCAGGGCACGGGTGGGCGATCTCGACGACCTCCAGGTTCCGCCCCTGGCCCGCGTACTCGGCGAGCACCCCGTCGGCGGGCTCCGGCTCGGGCGCGGCGGACGGCAGGGCGGCGAGCGACCAGGGGCCGTCGGCGTCGACGAGGAGCAGGCAGGGGCCGGCGACGGGCGTCACGTCGATCAGCGCGCCCCGGCCCTGGGCGAGCACGTCGGCGCCGTCGCGGTCGGCCGGGTCGCCCCCGGGGTAGACCGCGCGGAGCGTGAGACTGCCGCGGTCGGCCCGGCCACCCGTGTGGTTGACGCGCAGGTCGGCGGCGGGACCGGAGTAGCGCAGCACATCGGGGCCGGTGCCCTGGAGCGCGCCGTCCGGCTCCAGGACCCGGGCCTCGGAGAGCGGCAGGAACGTCAGGCTCCACTGCCGTCGCGCGGCCACCCGCAGCCTCGGCGGCCGGCCGGCCCGCGGCGTGAACACCGCCCGCCCGCGGAACCGGCCCGTCCCGGACAGCAGCGGACTCGCCGTCCGCTGCTCCCCCTCGGCCGTCTCCACCGACTCCACGACCTCCACCGCCGCCGGACCACCGGGACTGGCGAACTCGACCAGCACCGGCCCGTCGGGCAGCGGCCCTTCGGGGACGACATCCTCGTCGCCGGTGCCGGTCCGCTCCCAGGGGGTGAAGGTGGGGGTGAGATCTGTGTGGGGGGTGGGCTCGGGGGACGGGGTGATGTCTGTGAGGGGGACGGCTTCTGAGGTCGGGGGGATGTCCGTGAGGGGGACGGCTTCTGAGGCGGGAGCGGCGTCCGTGATGAGGATGGCTTGCGAGGCGGGAGCGGCGTTCGTACGCGTCTGTGCCGGGGCCTGTTCCCGCGCCCCCGCCGGGGCTTGTCCCGGTACCTGCTCCGGTACCTGTTCCCGCACCGGGGCCTGCGCCGACGCGTCCGCCGCCGACCCCTCGGCGCCCTGCTCCGGCGGGGCCGGGCGGTTGGTGATCCGTCCCAGCACGGCCCGTTCCCCGGCCGGCTCCGCCGCTCCTCGCTCCTCCCGCGGCGTCGCCGCCTCGGCCGCCTCCCGCGCGGGCGGACCGACGACCGCGAGGCCGACGGTCGGCGCGTCGGCGACGAGCCGCCCGGCTTCCGGAGCGGGCGCGCCGGCGAACGGCGACTCGGCCGCGGGCCCGGGGACGGGCGGTCTGAGGACAGGCTCGGGCGGAACCATCCCGCCCGGCTCATACACGGGAGCACCGAGGACGGCGTCACCGAGGACGCTCGGCACGGGCCCCTCCTGACCGGCCGCGGCTCCCCCGGGAACCCCCGGGCCGGGCACGTCCGGCGGGTAGGCGGGCATCTCCGGCACGCGCGCCGGAGCGACGGGAACGGAAACACCGTCGCCACGCCCTTCGTACCCGGGCGCGTCCGGCCCGCCGGCTTCCACCGCCAGGGATCCGGTCCGGGCAGCGGCCAGGTGATCAACCGCCGCCGGCGCATGGGCCCCCGCGTCCGGCCCGTACGACGGTTCGGCTCCCGGTGCCCCGCCTCCCGGCACGCCTGCGCCGGCACCGGATCCGGCGTCGGACGGCGAACCGCCCGGCCCGGGTACGTACGTCCCCGCGTACGCCGCGGCGGCCCCGGGAGCGCCTCCGAGGCCGTCACCCAGGCCGTCCGCGAAGCCGTCCCCGAGACCGGCGCCGTTCCCGTACGCCCCATCGCCCCCCGCCCCCGCGCGGTGCGCCTCGACCACGCCGCCGAGGCCGGAGGCGTAGCCCCGGAGGACGGCCGCGAACCGCCAGCCGTCGCCGCCACCGTCGTCGTAGCGGCGGAACTCGCCGAGGACGGCCGCGGTGGCGGTCGCCACGGCAGCCGCCCCCGCGTCCGCGTCGGCCCGGCCGTCCCGCCCGCCGAGGGCACCGAGCTCGTCGGAGGCGCCGATGCCGCCCGGCCCGGCCGCGTCGTCGAACCGCACCCCGTCCTCGACGGCGACGTGGGCGACCGGCGCGCCCGTGGCCGTCGTGACGGCCATCCCGAGGCCGGGGACGCGGCCGAGGGCACGGCCCTTCGTGGCGGCGGCCACGACGATCCGTGTCACGTCCGGCTCGATCAGCGCGGGGTCGATCACCAGCCACTCGGCCACCAGGCCCGCCTCACCCTCCGAGGTGCCCAGGTGGTGCACGGCCCCGGAGGGGTGTGCGGCGTGCTGGGAGGAGACGAGGTCGGCGTCGGCGCGGAGCGTTCCGCGCGCGTCGAGGAGCAGGGCGGCGACGGTGAGGGCCCCGGCGTCGGGGAGTGCGGGCACGGCGGTCCAGGTGACCGCGGCGTGCAACGGCTCGGCCGGGACGGTCAGATGTTCGCCTCTGGCTATCCGGTTCATGAACGGAACTCTCCCACGGGGGTCGGACATCCCGGCCCGAATAAGCCCGCCGGGCCCGCCCACGAGCCCTGGAACGGCGAAGGGCGGGGCCCCGGAGGACCCCGCCCGACCCGTACGACCCGGCTCAGCCGCGCAGCTCCGCGGCCACCAGCTCCGCGATCTGCACCGCGTTCAGGGCCGCGCCCTTGCGCAGGTTGTCGCCGACGACGAAGAACGCCAGGCCGTGCTCGACCGTCTCGTCGACGCGCACGCGGCCGACGTAGGTGACGTCCTTGCCGGCCGCCTGAAGCGGCGTCGGGATCTCGGACAGCTCGACGCCCGGGGCGTCCTTCAGCAGCTCGTAGGCGCGCTCGACGCTCAGCGGACCGGCGAAGGAGGCGTTGACCTGCACCGAGTGGCCGGTGAAGACGGGGACGCGGACACAGGTGCCGGAGACCTTGAGGTCGGGGATCTCCAGGATCTTGCGGGACTCGTGGCGGAGCTTCTGCTCCTCGTCGGTCTCGAACAGCCCGTCGTCCACAATCGAGCCGGCCATCGGCAGCACGTTGAAGGCGATGGGCCGCTTGTAGACGCCGGGCTCGGGGAACTCGACGGCCTCGCCGTCGTGCGTCAGCTCGGTCGCGTGGTCGGCGACCTTGCGCAGCTGCCCGTCGAGCTCGGCGACGCCGGCCAGGCCGGAGCCGGAGACAGCCTGGTAGGTGGTGGCGACGAGGCTGCGCAGCCCGGCCTCGCGGTGCAGCACCTTCAGGGCCGGCATGGCCGCCATGGTGGTGCAGTTGGGGTTGGCGATGATGCCCTTGGGGCGGTCGGCGACGGCGTGCGGGTTGACCTCGGAGACGACGAGCGGCACGTCGGGGTCGCGGCGCCAGGCGGACGAGTTGTCGATCACGACGGCGCCCTGTCCGGCGACCTTCTCCGCGAGCGCCTTGGAGGTGGCGCCGCCGGCCGAGAAGAGGACGATGTCCAGCCCGGTGTAGTCGGCCGTGGCCGCGTCCTCGACGGTGATCTCGGTGCCCTGCCACGGGAGCGTGGATCCGGCGGAACGCGCCGACGCGAACAGGCGCAGCTCCGTCACCGGGAAGTCGCGCTCCGCGAGGATCTTGCGCATGACTCCGCCGACCTGTCCGGTGGCTCCGACGATTCCGACTCTCACAGGGGGCTCCCATTGCTCATATAGGACACATGCGTCACTGCCGGATGACGGTGGGACCGGTAGGCGCGGTTCCATCATGCGGGAGTGGGGGGCCCGGAAGTCCAATCCATTGTCCGGAGGGTGGGACGAGGGCGGCGGGTTCAAGAACGGCCGAGTTGTCACACCGGTGGGTGAAGGGTTCGCCGTTTCCGCACCGCGAATATAAGGCTAGCCTTAAGTTCGAGGCTGTGTGGGAGATCATCTTGTTGCAACCAGTGGAGGACTGGTTCCTTCGTCTCTGCAAGGAGGACCCCCGGTCGGCCAACAGCGTCGTCGAAGCACTCGACCACCTCGCCTTGGTGGGGCCGAGCCTCGGTCGGCCGATGGCGGACCGAGTCCACGGGAGCGTTCTGCATAACCTCAAGGAGCTGAGGCCCGCCTCAGGCGGCAGGTCGGAGGTCAGGATGCTGTTCGTCTTCGATGCCGACCGGGAGGCGGTCATGCTGGTGGCGGGGGACAAGGCAGGGGAGTGGAATCGGTGGTACCGGGAGCATGTCCCCGTCGCGGAGAGCCGGTACGCCGAATACGTGGCGCGCAAGCGAACGGGAGGTGCGAAGTGAGGGAGCGATCGTGGCGCGAGGTGCGGGCCGAGGCGGTGGAACTGCACCCGTGGCTGGAGTCGGACGAGGCCGTGGCTCAGCGCGCCGAGGAACGGGCGGCGAGTACAGCCCGGATCCGCGGGCATGAGCTGGCCGGCCTGCGCCGTACGGCCGGTTTCACCCAGGCCGAGGTGGCGGCGGTGCTGGGTGTCAGCCAAGCGCGCGTCTCACAGATCGAGCACGGTCAGGTGGACAGCCTCGACACGCTGCGGGCCTATGCGGCCGTGCTCGGTGGTGAGGTGTCGGTCATCGTTCAGAGGGGTGACGTGTCCGTCAAAGTGGCCTGACAGCGCGCTGCGGCTTCGATCCGGGCGTCCGGATATCCGACAGAGGCGGGCGCCCGGAATCCGGGCGCCCGCCTCTTCGCGGTCAGGGGAGACCGGTCAGGAAACGACCTTCTCGATCGTCACGCTTCCGGTCCCCGCGACCGTCCCGCGCTCGTTGACGAGCTGGACCTCGCCGGAGAACGTCCGGCCCTCGGGGGCCGCGCCGGCGACCACGACGTCGGCCGTGACCTGGGCGGACTGGCCGTTGCCGAGCTTGACGGACTGGCCGGCCGGGACCTTGACCTCGCCCAGGGAGGGGGCGAAGTAGACGTCCCGGTAGTCGTAGGCGGTGGTGCCGGAGGGCACCTCGTAGCCGGTGACCTCGACCGTGTACTCGCCCGGGGCGGGCTTGGTCAGGACGACCAGCTCGTCGGAGCCGCCGCTGGTGGAGGAGCCGACCGGCTTGCCGTCCCTGTAGACGGTGAGGTCGAGGTCGGCCTTGGGGTCGGCGGCGCCGCCGATGGCGGCCTCGAAGCGGGTGACGCCCTCACCGATGGTGACCTTGGACGTCTGCTTCTGCCCCTTGGCGATCTCCTGGCGGGCGACCTTGGACGAGCCGAGGCGGCCGCCCTGGAGCTTGCCGTCGAGCTGCGCGAAGTCGTTCTTCGCCGTCCAGGTGACGGTGGCCGGGGTGCCGACCTTCGCCTCCTTCACCTTCTGCACGGCCGGGTCGAAGGAGGCGCCCAGCACGGTGGCGGTCACCGTGTAGGGGTTGTCCAGCAGCGGCGAGGTGCGCCGCGACTCGACCTCGATCTCCCAGACGCCCGGCAGCGGGTTGGCGTACGAGCGCACGTCCGGGCGGCAGGTGTTGGCCGGGTTGGCGTAGTTCGGGTAGCAGTTGATCGTGGAGGTCGGGTCGACCGGGACGCCGTAGGAGTTGATGGCGATGAACCGGGTCTGGCTGTCCTTCGCCAGGCCGCTCATCGCGACCTCCAGCGTCTTCGCGCCCTTGGGGACGGTCACGAAGTACGAGGTGGTGGCGTTGCGCTGGGCCGTACCGCTCTTCGCGACCCGGTAGGCCGGGGCGGCCAGCGGCTCCGCGACCACGACCGTCGTCATGATCTGCTTGTCGATGCCCTCGGTGCGGTCGTCGTCCACGGTGAGGATCGCGCTGTGGATGCCCGCCGACTTCGGCTTCGCCGTGACCTTGACGGTGACGGGCTTGTTCAGCGGCAGCCGGACCTCGTCACGGCTCGCCAGCTTGAACGTTCCGTCGTTGTTCCGCCACTTCAGCTCGTGCCAGACGTCCTTGTCCGGGCCGGAGGTGCGGGTGACGGTGACGTCGTACGTCTTCGACTCGCCCGCCTTGAGGCCGCCCTCGCGGTCGTAGATGCCGGTGCCGAAGCCGGGCGTCTTCAGGGAGCCCGAAAGGGCGGTGGAGACGGGGGCCTTGACCGTGTACTCGTGCGCGGTCGCCTTGTGGCGCAGCGCGCCCCACGCCTCGTTGATGTCGATCAGGCCGGAGCCCTGCTCGTACGCCTGGAAGCCCTTGATCTTCTTGGCGGTGCTGGTGAGGGCCGTGCGCAGGTCGGCGGGGGCGAGCTTCATCCCCTTCTGCTTGGCGGCCGAGATCAGCAGCGCCGAGGCGCCCGCGGCCTGCGGGGAGGCCATCGAGGTGCCCTGGAGCATGCCGTAGCCCGGGGGCAGGTCGTAGCCCGACTCGGCGACGGGCGCGCCCGGCTCCCAGGTCGGCGTGGTGTTGACCGAGGCGCCCGGGGCGGTGATGATCGGCGCGAAGCCGCCGTCCTCGCGCGGGCCGCGGGAGGAGAACGGCATCATCGCGTACTTGGTCCGCACCTCGGACCCGTAGTTGGCGGCCCAGGTCTCCTTGGAGACGGAGGCGCCGACGCTGATGACCTTGTCGGCCAGGCCGGGGTCGCCGATGGTGTTGGCGCCGGGGCCGCTGTTGCCCGCCGAGATGACGAGCTGCACGCCGTAGGTGTCGATGAGGCGCGTGTAGAGCTCGGAGCGGGCGTTGTTGCCGTCGTTGAGGGCCGGCAGGCCGCCGATCGACATGTTGACGATGTCGACGCCGTGGTTGACGACCAGGTCGATCATGCCCTCGGTGAGCGCGACGTTGGTGCAGCCGCCGCTCCAGGTGCAGGCGCGCGAGGAGACGATCTTCGCGCCGGGGGCGGCGCCGTTCATCTTCCCGCCGAACAGGCCGTTGGCCGCGGTGATGCCCGCGACGTGCGTGCCGTGCTCCGACTCGATGACGCCGATGTTGACGAAGTCGGCCTTCTTGCCGACCCGGCTCCCGCCCTTGGGGTCCATCGGGACGTCCTTGCGGACCTGCACGACGAACGGGATGCGCTCGGCGATGGCGGTCTTCGGGTCGTCCTTGCCGAAGTAGCCGACCTGGTAGCCGTCCTTGTACGGCTTCATCTCGGCGTCGTTCCGGAAGTCGCCGTCGTCGTCGAGGTCGACGCGGACGGTGCCCTTGGCCTTGTCGTAGAGGACGGCCCAGGAGTCGGTGGTGTCGCCGTCCCGGTTGAGGTCGCCCTTCATGTCGCCGCCGGCGGTCACGCTCTCCCGGAACAGGGCCACCTGGTAGGAGCCCGTGGGGGCGGTGTAGGTGCGGCCGTTGAAGGAGAAGGACGAGCCCGAGACGTCCTGCGTCATCGGCAGCCAGGTGCCGTCGTCGTCCGCCAGCGGGTCGGTGGACGTCACCCAGTCGACGATCTTGCGCTCGCCGGTGGTGGTCTTCTGCAGCGCCGGGTGGGCCAGGTCCACGCCGGAGTCCAGGACGCCGATGGTGACGCCCCGGCCGTCGGCCTTGGGGTGGTCCTCGACGAAGTCCACGGCGCCGGTCTCGAAGGCCGGCTGGTACGGGTTCTTGGCCGGGGTCCGCTTTCCGGGCGCCGGGTAGGAGCGGCTCTTGGGCCCCTTGGCGCCCGCCACCGCGTCACCGCGCGGCGTCGGGTCGGGAAGCTTGATCTCCTGCTTGAGGTCGATGCCGTGCACCGACGACAGCTTCTGCGCCTCGGCGATCACGGCGTCGGCCTTGGCGGTGGGGACGGTGGCCCGGACGTAGCCGAGCTTGTCGTACTCCTTGCCCACCGAGGCGCCCTGGACGGAGTCGAGCTTCCCGGCGATCTGCCCCGTCTGGCCCGGAGCGGTGGCGATCATCATGGTGACGGTCCGGTCGCCCGCGGACTTGGCCTTGGCGAGCAGGTCCGCACCGTGCGAACCGAGCTTGTCCTTCGCGGGGTCGGCCGGCTTGACCGGTCCGGGGGCCGGCGTCGCGGCCGGGGGCCGCGGCCCGTCGGCGAAGGCGGGGGCCGCGCCCGTGGCGGCGAGTGCCACCGCCGCGGCGGCGGCGACGGCTATTCGGGACGCGCGTCTCGCGCCGCCGCGGGACGCGTGGCGAGATGTGGGGGTGTTCATGGACATCCCTGGCTGGTGAGTGAACGGCTGCCGACGGCAGGTCCGGATATCGGAACCGGATGGGGGCTCACTTTTATGGAAGTGACGGGCTTTTGGGGAGAGTTGCCAGGGAGGGAAAATAAAGATGGCGTAAACCCGCCAGCACGCACAGTGGGAGGAAGCGGGACGGACGCCGTGAACCGTTCACAGGGGGCTCGCCGGGGGTTCCCCTGGGAGACGAGGGACGGGGGTCCACGGTTCAGCCATTCAGGGCAAACGGAGTACAGCGGGACCGGCGGGGCCATAGGGTTTTCGGGGATGCTTTCCCCGTCGGGTGAACGCTGAGTGAGGTCCGGCGTTCCAGGGGACGAGTCCTCTATGTCGCTTGCAGTAGCCAAGATCGATGTGAGGTGATCGGCGGCGACCGTTGCCGTCCTGTTCACGCCAAGGTCATGCGCGCTGCCAACGATCCTCGGTGACAGCAGCCGCAGACCGCCTGCACCTCCGCTCGCATTCGCGTTCGCACTCGGGGAGACCGCCATGCACAGCAGATCCGGCAGATCAGCCTCGCACATCGACCGCCGCGGGTTCCTGGCCGCAGCGGGCGCCGTCGGCACCGGCCTCGCCCTGGGCGCCGCCGGCTCGGCCGCCGCCGACGAGCCCGTACCGCACACCCCGGGCGCGCTCCCCGACGGCGGCGCGGCCGGCACCGAGACCGCGGCCGCCCCCACGGGCGCCGGCACCACGCTCGCCTCCGTCGCCACCCCGCGCGGCACCGGCACGTACAAGCGGCTGGGCGACGGCCCCGGCTGGCCCCGCGTCGTCCGTACGGAGCTGGCCCCCGCGCGCGCCGACCGCACCCGGCGGCGCACCACGCTCGCGTCGTTCGTGCAGTTCACCGACCTGCACCTGACGGACGTCCAACACCCGCTGCGCTACGAGTTCTTCCGCGCCGGCGGCGAGGGCGCCTGGCGCCCGCACGAGGCGCTGACCCTCCCCGGTGTGGTCTCCCTCGTCGAGCGCGTCAACAAGCTGCGCCGCGGCCCGGCCACCGGCACCCCGCTCCGCTTCGTCATCACCACCGGCGACAACGGCGACGAGAACGCCAAGATCGAGGCCGAGTGGTTCCTCACCGCCCTCAGCGGCGGCCGGATGAACCCCAACACCGGCGACCCGCGCCGCTACGAGGGCGTCCAGAACAGCGGCCTCAAGCTCTACTGGCACCCCGAGAGCTCCCTCCGCGACCAGGACAAGGCCGTCGGCTACCCGCGCATCCCCGGCTACCTCAACGCGGCCATGCGGAGCGTCAACAGCCCCGGCCTCACCATCCCCTGGTACTCCACCTTCGGCAACCACGACCTGCTCTCCGGCGGTTGCTACCCGGCCGCGGGCTCGTTCATCACCGACGTCGCCGTGGGCGGCAAGAAGCTGTACACCATCTCCGCCGACGAGGCGAAGTGGCTGATGGACGGGGAGTTGCACGGCGTCGACCCCAAGGGCAAGCGCATAGAGGAACTGCTGCGCAAGCACAAGAAGGAGCTCCGCAGCGTCACCCCGGACGCCCGGCGGGTGCCCCTGACGCAGCGCCAGTACGTCGGCCTGCACCTGGACCGCAAGTACACCGGCCGCGGCCCGGTCGGCCACGGCTACACCAAGGACAACCTCGACTCCGGCAACCTCTACTACAGCTTCCGCGTCTCCGACCGGGTCGTCGGCATCAGCCTCGACTCCACCGACCCCGGCGGCCACTACCAGGGCTCCATCGGCACGGCCCAGCTCGACTGGCTGGACCGCACCCTCAAGGCCCACCGCGACGAGTACGCCCTGGTCTTCAGCCACCACCCCAGCTGGAGCATGAACAACACCGTCCCCGACCCGAGCCGCCCCAACGAGCAGCGGCACGGCGGCGACGAGATGATCGCCCTCCTCCAGCGCCACAAGAACGTCCTCGCCTGGATCAACGGCCACAGCCACCGCAACCGCATCCGCCCGCGCGGCACCTTCTGGGAGATCGCCACCGCCTCCCACGTCGACTACCCGCAGCTCGCCCGGGTCATCGAGATCACCGACAACCGCGACGGCACGATCTCCCTCTACACCACCCTCATCGAATCCGCGGCCCCCCACCGCACCGACTACCACGACCTCTCCCAGACGGGCCTCGCCGCCCTCTACCGCGAACTCGCCTTCAACGCCCCGGGCAACGACCCCACCCTGGTGGGCGAGGCGACGGACCGGAACACGGAGCTGCTGCTCAAGCGGTGACGGGCGCGGCTCCCCGCAGGTGCCGCGTCAGCCGGTCCAGGGCGCTCCACCCGTCCCCGTGCGACGAGCCGTCGCCCAACGGGTAGTACAGACCGGGCCGCCCGCCCGGGCCGACGCGGAGCGGGGAGCCGGCCAGCGGCGGACGGGCGGCGCGCGCGAGCCCGATGTCCCGGACGCCCTCAGGGCCGAGCGCGAAGGCGAGGGGCACGGGCGGCGCCTCGTACCACGGCGGCACGCTCAGGTCGCTGCGGGCCGGCCGCAGTTGGCAGAGGAGGGAGCGCAATCCCGACCGGGACGCCAGGGCGTCGGCCAGTTCCGGCAGCGCGTCCACCGGCGGCCGTTCGCCCGGTCCGTACCCAAGGGCCAGGGTCACCTCCTCGGCGACGCCCTCCGGCGCACGGTCCACGCGCAGCGTGGCGATGCCCGGGCGGTCCGCCGCGCCCACCACGACGAGCCAGGTGGGGCGCGGGCTGCGGCGGCGCGCCAGCGACGTCAGCTCCTCGCGGGACCACGGGAGGCCGGCCGGCTCGGCGGCGCCCCAGCCCGCCGGGGGCCCGCCGGTGAGCGCCCGCCAGGCGGCCTCCACACCGCCGCCGAGAACGAGGTCCTCGGTGGCGGGGAGGGCGGTGCGGAACGCGACCACGAGCTGCCGCTCACCGGTGTGGCCGACCTCCCGGAACGCATCGGCCACCAGGGTTTCGCCGCGGGCGTCCGCGGCGGGGGCGAAGCTGCCGTCCCGCCAGTGGAGCACCGCCCCGGACAGCCCGTCGTAGTAGCCGCACCGCTCGTCCCGCACCACCCAGCGGGTCGGCGGCCCGGTGAGGAGCGTGCGGGTGGGCAGCGAGAGCCGGCTGCCGCCCGGGGTGACGATCTGAAGGCCCCGGTCGGTGTCCGCCGAGGTGCGCAGGGCTTCGGACAGCCGGCTCGTCATGGCGACCAGTGGGCGGTCCTGGAGGATCACGGCGGCCCGCTCGGTGACCACGTCCACGGCCGGGAGCTCCGGCGGTTCGGTGGCGGTGACGTCCGAGACGTCGACGAGGCCGTCCTCCGTGGAAACGTCCGGCGGCCACACGGCGCCGCCCAGCAGCCCGGTGAGCCGGGTCGCCACCGCGCCCGCCAGCCGTTCCGCCCCGGGGACGCCCGTGGCGGCCCGGATCTCGGTCCACCAGCCGATGCCGTCCCCCAGGGGAACCCCGAGCAGCCGCTCGGCCTCGCCCGGCACACGCACCTCCAGAGGTGACTCCACCGAGACCAGCGGGACGCCGTCCCGGTCGCAGAGCTGGAGCACCGCCCCCCGCCCGGTCGTCCGCACCCCGGGCTCCGGGCCGCCCGCCAGCAGGGCCGCCGCCACGCTCCACGGGTCCGGCACCCCCTCGGTGAGGGCGATCACGTCCTTCGTCACGCGGGTTCTCCGTCCGCCAGGGCCGTCTGGACCAACCGCGCCGCCGCGCCCCGGCGCACGAGGAATCCGCGCCCCGGCGGCTGCGGCGCGGCATGGACCCCGGGGAACAGCTGTCCCTCCTGCCGGTCGCCCGCCATCACCAGGGCGGTGGCGCCGCTCTCCCGGAGGGCCATCAGGAACGGTTCGTACAGCGCTCGGGAGGCCCCGGCCACCCGCCGGGCCACGACGAAGTGCAGCCCGATGTCCACCGCCGCCGGGACGAACGGCAGGAACGGCGCCAGCGGCTGCTGCCCCGCCGCCGCGAGGGCGTCGTAGTCGTCCACGAGCACGACGATCTTCGGCCCGGGATGCCGGTCGGTGGGCCCGGACGGCTGGGTCCCGTCGGGCATCCGCTTGTCCAGCTCGGTGGCGATGACGGACGACAGCCCTTCGCAGACCCGGGAGTTCGTCGCGTATCCACCGCGGTAGGGCTCCGGGACGACGGCGTGCAGGCCTCGGCGCGGATCCATCACCGCGAAGACGATCTCCTCGTCGCTCCGGCGTGCCATCAGCCCCTGGGCGACCAGCCGCAGCAGGTTCGTCTTCCCGCACTCGCCGTCGCCGAGGACGAGCAGGTGCTGGTCGGCCCCGAACAGGTCGAGGGAGACCGGGCGCAGCGCCGCCTGGTCGACGCCGATGGGGACACGGAACGGCTCCTCCGCCGGGGAGGGGAGCTCCGCCGAGGGGAGGCGGGTGGGCAGGACGCGCACCCGTCGTACGCCCTCGCCGGGCCACGCCGCCCGGATCGCCGCCACCGCCTCCTCGACCGCGGCCGCCAGCCCGGCCGTCGTGGGCCGCGCGTCGAGACGGGGCAGCGCGGTCTGGGCGAACAGTCTGCCGTCGGTGAGCACCCGGCCCGGCTCGTCAGGGGTCAGGGAGGCGGCGAGCTTCCGGTCGATGCCGCTGTCGCCCGGATCGTTCAGCCGCAGCTCGACGCGGGTGCCGAAGGCCGCCTGGGTGGCGATGCGGACGTCGTTCCAGCGGAGCATCGACGCGACGACGTGCACGCCGTAGCCGCCGCCGCGTTTGAGGATGTCGGTCACGGCGTCCTCCAGCGCGTCGAACGGACCGCCGAAGCCGTCGCGCAGGGCGCCGAAGCCGTCGACGACCAGCACGACCTCGGTGGAGGACAGCTCGGGCACCCCGCCGCGGGCCCGGAGTTCGCGCAGGTGCTCCACGGAGTCGATGCCGTGCTCGCGGAAGAGCTCCGCCCGTTCGTCGAGCATCAGGCGCACCTCCTCGACGGTACGGGTGACGCGTTCGGTGTCCGCGCGCCCCGCCACACCGCCCACGTGGGGAAGCCCGGCGAGCGGTGCCAACCCTCCCCCCGCCAGGTCGAGCGCGTACACGGCGACGTCGCGCGGGGCGTGTGTCAGAGCCAGCGACAGCACCAAGGAGCGCAGCAGCGTCGTCTTGCCGGTCTGCGGGCCGCCGATGACGGCGGCGTGCCCACCGGAGACCGTCAGGTCGAAGACCCAGCGGCCCTGCCACTGCCGGGCCGGATCGTCGAGTAGTCCGAGCGGCAGCCTCATCGGACCGTCGAGGTCGGCACGGCGGCGGCCGTCGGCGGGCGGCGGGGCGCAGGCGTCGAGCGGCACGGTACGCGGCAGGGGCGGCAGCCAGACCGCGCGGGTGGGCGGCGCGGCGTCGCACAGGCGGTCCACCAGCACCGACATCAGCGTGGGGCCGGGCGCGCGGTGTCGCTCGGAAGGCTCACCCGGCGCGGCCGGCGGCTCTTCCGGCGCGCTGACGGCGGGGTAGGGGCGGACGACCGGACCGGCCTCGTCCGCGTCCAGGACGGCCGGGCCCCGGTACGGCCCCGAGACGAAGCCCGCCTTGAACCGCCGGTACACGCTCGTGTCGACCTTGAGGTAGCCGAATCCGGGCAGGGGAGGCAGCCGGAACGCGTCGGGGGTGTCCAGCACCGTCCGGCTCTCCTCGGCGGAGAACGTGCGGAGGCCGAGCCGGTAGGAGAGGTAGGTCTCCAGCCCCTTCAGCTTCCCGCTCTCGATGCGCTGGCTGGCGAGCAGCAAGTGGACGCCGATGGACCGGCCGATGCGGCCGATCGACAGGAAGAGGTCGCCGAAGTCCGGGCGTTCGGTGAGCAGTTCCCCGAACTCGTCGATGACCACGAAGAGATGCGGCATCGGCTCCAGCTCGGGGCGCGAGGCCCGAGCCGCCCGGTACTGCCCGATATCGGCCAGATTGCCCGCCTCCCGCAGCGCCTGCTGGCGGCGGCGCACCTCCCCGGCGAGCGAGGTGTGCACCCGCTCCACCAGCCCCGCGCGGTGCTCCAGATTGGTGATGACGCCGGCGACGTGTGGCAGGTCGGCGAACGGGGCGAAGGTGGCGCCGCCCTTGTAGTCGACGAGGACCAGGGCCAGGTCCTCCGGAGCATGGGAGGAGACGAGCCCGAGCACCAGCGTGCGCAGCAGCTCGCTCTTGCCCGACCCGGTCGCCCCCACGCAGAGCCCGTGCGGACCCATGCCGAACTCCGACGACTCCTTGAGATCGAGCAGCACGGGTTCGCCCGCGTCGTCCACCCCGATGGGCACGCGCAGGAAGGCCCGTTCACCCCGGGGCCGCCACAGGGCACGCGGGTCGGGGACGGCCGGATCGTCGAGGCCCAGCAGGCCGGTGAAGTCGACGGGTCCGGCGAGCGGCGCGTCGACGACGGACTCGGCGGACAGCCGGACCGGGGCCAGCGCCCGGGCGAGCCCTTCGGCCTCCGCGGCGGACACGGGATCGACGTCGCCGGTGCCGGCGGGCGCGCCCGGCGACCGGAGATCCTCCACCCGCACGCGGTCGCCGTTTACGGTGATGCGCAGGGCGACCTCCCCCGGTTCCTGTACGCGCTCGGCCACCAGATGCAGGACGGTGACGCCCAGCTCCCCGAGGGGCACCGTCTCGTCGGGCCGGGGGAGTTCCACGGCGTCCGCGCCGTGCCCGTCGCTGACGACGAGCATCCGGCCGAGCAGGTTACGGGCGTCCGCGCCCGCGAGGCCGCGCCGGGCCTCGGCGGCGTACGCCGTGCGGTCGCGCAGCTCGTCCCGGAGCAGCAGGGCCAGTTCGGTGGGCCCGGAGCCGATCCGGCGGGCGGGTACCGGGCCGTCGCGCCTCCCCGGATCGAGGACGTGCGGCAGCCATTTGAGCCATTCCCAGTCGGGCAGCCGGTCCGGGGGGCAGGCCAGCGCCAGGGCGACGTCGTCCGGAGCGTGCGCCGCGGCCGTCTGGACGAGCAACGCGCGGGCGACGCGCAGGACGTCGCGGCGCTCCCCGACGACGCTGACGTTGCCGGCCCGGTCCAGGGGCACGGTGAGCGGGAGGTCCGCGGCGATCCCGAACCGATGGGCGAGCGCACCGGCCTCGTTGAGCATGAACGGGTCCGGGGGCGTCAGCACGCCGCCTCCCGAAGCGCCGATCACGAGCGTGCGCACCGGCATCCGCCCGGTCCCCATGCGCACCCTGAGGAAGTCCGGATCCGTACGCCGCCGCTCCCACAGCCGTGCCGGGTCGCGCACCAGGTCGTGCAGGGCGGCCGGAGCCGGGTCGAGCAGCCGGGCGGCGGCCCGGTGGGCCCGCTCCTCCGCGGTGAGCTCCTCCCGGAGCCCCTCCAGATACTCCAGATACCGCTCCCGCTGGCGCCTCCGTGTGCGCTGCGCCTTCCCTCGCTGCGACAGCAGCAGCCCCACCGAACCGATGACCGTGACGGCGAGGACGAGCGCGCCGATCGCCGCGAACTGGCTGTTGCGGACCACCGTCATCATGACGACCGAACTCATGACGCCCGCCACCGGCATCAACGAGTGCAGCGCCCCGCCGACCCTGCCCTCCGGGAGGTTCGGCGGCGGCTCCACGACCCGTTCCGGAAACGGCGCCGGCGGCCGGGTCGTACGGGCGGGACGGTGCACGATCCTGGTGGTCATGACGGGCGCCCACCTCGGTCGCCCCGCCCGAGGGACCGGTCCAAGACGTCCGCGGCGAGCTCCGTGACCTCGTCATGGGTGCGCCGGGCGAGCAACTCCGTCCTGACGGCGCCGCCCGCCGCGAGGTGGCGGTCGTAGCGGAGCGCGCGCACCGACACCCCGTCGACGCCCAGCGCCTCGCGGGCGGCGGAGAGGTCGATCGCGGTATGCGGCGCCCCTTCCGTCACGACCACCACCGTCCGCCGCAGCAGCCCGCCGCGTCGCAACGTCGCCATCCAGTCGAGGACGGCACGGGTAGCCACCACGCCCTCGACGGTGGCGGGCGTGACGAGAACCCGGGCCTGCGCGGCCACCAGCGCGGTACGGGACAGTTCGCTCGGCAGCGAGTCGCAGTCGACGACGGTGATCCCGAAGTACCGGCGCAGGGCGAGCATGACGGCCCGGTACTCGGCCAGTTCCAGCCGGGCGCCGACCCGGCCCTGGCTGCCGGGCAGCAGCCAGCCGCCGCCGGGCGACTGCACCAGGTACCCGATGACGTCGGTGAGCTGCATGGACGGCGTGATGATCCGCGCGAGGTCGCCGCAGGTCCACCGCGCGTCGGGCGCGCCGAGTCGGGCGGGCAGGGTGCCGAGCGCGGCGTCCGCCTCCAGCATCAGCACGGGATCCTGCCGGAAGTGCGCGTAGGTCCGGCCGAGGAGGGCCGTGACCGTGGTCTTGCCGGCCCCGCCCCGGATGCCCGTCACCGCGATCTGCCGTCCGGTGGTGACCGGTTGCTGGAGCGTCTCGGCGATCCGTGCCGTGTGCTCCACCTCCCGGGCGACGGAGCCGCCGGTCAGCCGCCGAAGGGCACGGGCGACGCGGCGGGCGGCCGGATCGCCGTGCCGGGCGCGGGACTTGAGCAGGACGGCCGGGGACGGGGTGGGGGTGGTGGGCGTGGCGGGGGCACGGTGCGTGGCGGGGGTGGCGGGGGCACTGTGCGTACTGGGGGTGGCGGGTGCGCCGGGTGCGCCGGGTGTGGCAGGTATGGCGGGTGTCGGTGGGGTGGCGGTGAGGGGCGGCCTTTTCGCGTGCTGCGGTGGTCCGGCGGGGTGGGTGACGGGTGGAACGGACACCGCGGCGACGGGGGTTGCGGCCGACGGGCTCGCGACCGGCGGTGCCGTGGGCGCGGGGCCGGGGACACGTGGGTGTGTGGGCGCGGGTGCCGCGGGGGCTGGAGCCGCGGGGGCTGGAGCCGCGGGGGCTGGTCCTACGGGCGCGGAGGTCGGGGAGACGGGTCCCGCGGAGGTGGGGCCTGGGGATGCGGATCCCACGGGCGAGGGGTCCGGGGAAGCGGGCCCTACGGACGCGGGGCCGCCGGGTTCCCGGCCCGGTACCGCGCGGCCGAGGTCACGCAGCACGTCGCTCTGCCAATCCTGTGCCGGCATCCACAGCCTCCTAGAACTGGTGGAGCAGACGCTCGAACACCCCGAACTCGCCCACAGCGAGCGGGAACAACGCGACCAGCCCCAGCGTCTCGACCAGATCCGCCGCCCGGCGGAACCGCACGCGTACATGCTCCGGCGGCTGGACGGCCAGTACCCCGAGCGGTATCAGGGCGAGCACCGCCAGAGCGGCCATGGGTCCGTACGTCGGACCACCCCCCTCCTTGTGCCACAACAGCACCAGCCGCACCAGCAGCACGCCGGCCCCGGCCCGCAGCACCACGACCTCGGGCACCAACGGGAAGGCCCGGGACCGGGAGACCAGGACGAGGGCGGCCACGGCGGTGAGCGCTACGCTCCACGGGGAGAAACGGCCGGTCACCGCAGTCAGACCACCTGCGGTGACGGAAACGGCGACGACCGCCGTCGCGAGGACCAGACCCCGATGCGCTGCGGCCAGCGCGGTCCGCACCTCGTACCGGCTCACCGAGGCGCCGCCGGCGCGACGGTCGTCCAGCGCGGTCAACCCGGCCGCCATCAGGGCGGCCCGGGGCAGCGCGCCGAGTGCGACGGCGGAGACGACGACGAGGACGCACCCCACGCGGGCCACGTCCTGCTGCAGCAAGGCGACGCCTTCCCAAACCGCCGTGATGACGACGACGGCACCGGCGCCGATCAGCCCGCCGCGGCCCAGCGGGCCCCTCGGCAGGCCGAGAAGCACGAGGGCCCACGCCCAGACGGCGGCGAAGGCGACGAGTCTCACCTCCCAGGACCACCCGCGCCCGTCGGCGGCGGCCCACACGGCCAGCGTGCCGACCTCACCGGCGACCAGGACCAGCGCGGTGCCGAGCGGACGGCCGCCCCGCGCGGCGGCCGCGGCTCCGAGCAACGCGGCGAGCACGGCGATGCCCGCGAGGGGAGCCGCGACGGCAGTGGCCCCACTCCAGCTCCAGGCGAACAGCGCCGCCACGGCGGCCAGCAGCCCGGCCGCCACCCCGGCCGTCCACTGGCGGGCGACCGGCCCCCAGCGCCAGGCCCGTACCCCGAGGTCGTCCGCGACTTCATCCGTGACGTCGTGCACGACGGGCGCCGACGGCGCGTCCTCGATCCGCACCAACCGCAGGATCGCCCCGTCGACGACGTCCGCCTCGGCGAGGGAACCTTCCCGCGGCAGCAGCGTCCCGTCCACGGTCATCAAGTGCCGCGCGGCGGGCGGTCCGGTGACCCGATCTCCCAACAGGCGCAAAACGTCAGGTAAGAGACGCCCGATCGGCTCATCGGCAGGCAGAACGACATCGACCCGCCGGTGCTCGGCGACGAGCGTCACCCTGCTCAACCGCCCCGGCGCGGCCCGCAGTTTCGTTTTCGCCCCTACGTTCGCCACTCGCCTGAACCTATCACCGGGCTGTGACAACGGGCTTGGCCGAGGGGTGCGCCGCCTTGCGACTGGGGGTGGGTGACGTCGAGGGGCGACGTGTCGGCTTGGCCGTAGGCGTCGGCTTCGGCGTCACCGACGGCTTCGGCGAGACCACCGGATCCGGACTGCGCGACGGCACGGCGGACACCGAGGGCGCCGAACTCGGCGCCGCGCCGGGCGCCGTGGGCGTGGCGGGCACGGCCGGTACGACAGGCGCGGGAGGCGCCGTCGGCAAGGGTCGCTCCCGCTCCCTCTGTTGCTGCTGCTGTTGCTTCTGCTGCTCCCGCTGCTTGGCGATTACATGCTGCACAAACCCCCACCCCACACACCCCGCACACACCACAGCGGCCAACGCGACCCCGGCGAACACCCGCCCGAACTTCTCATCGGCGGTCCGCCGCACCCGCTGAGCCCCGAACAACAACGCATCCCGCAACCGTCGCCGCCGCACGGAGACGGACTCGAGCAGTTGACTGTCGTAGTCCTTCACTGACACCGCCTCCTTCGCAGCGGGTGAGTTGTACGCCCCAGACGATCACACACGCAGAACGTGCCACCGCTGGCCGCGGTGAGTTCAGCGCCACCCCTCTGTGTCAAGGGCACCAAGCATGGCGTTGTCGAGGGCGGCAAAGGGAAACTGTCGAAGATACTCATTCCGTGGCCCGAGGGCCACAACGTACGGGCGGATTTCCGCGCAGCCGTTGGCGACGCTGTACTGGCCCCCTCGCTCGAACAGTTTGCGCATCGGTTCGTAAGAGTCGGCAAATTGAGACAGAGGAGTGTCCGCCCGGGCTGCGGCCGACCGTAATTCTCAGAACCGCGACCACGGCAGGGTGGGAGGCTTCTGGTGCCACCACCAGCTCGACTCGACCGAGTCATCCTGTGATTCCCCTGCTGACAGTGTGATGAGCCGGTCAAGGTCGGGTTCTGTCAGCCTCTTGAACTCGGCGTCGATAAGGTCCACGGATTCACGCAAAAAATGGCGGCAGGGATCTGGGCACGTTGATAGAAGGGTCGCCAGATCGTCCCGCGCTCTTAGGTCGTTCACGTACATGTCGAGTGGGTACTCCCCGGAAGGAGGCCAACCTGCCGCCATGCGCCGGATCATTCTTTCCCATGACGCCAGTGAGCAGCGGGCGCGGTCCAAATGGTCGTCAGCAACATCACTTTCCAGTGGCTGTTTGTCCTGGTTCTCGAACGAGCGGATTGACTCCGCTTTGGTAAGGAAGGAATCCGTCACAGGGGTCGTCATCGGATGTTCGCGGATGACTTCCGGGAGTAGGGACACCTGAACGTCCGGAAACTGTGGGATCTCGGACTCTGCTGCGTCGATGGAGTATGTGGGGCGTTCGTCATCCGTCGCCGTGAGTCTGACTCTCGTGGTTTTCAGGTTCGGGACGGCGGCCCAGTAGGCGCTCGGGATGTCTTCGTCTGCCGGGTACAGCACCGTTGTCTGTGTCGCCGCAGCGAACTCAAGGGCGAGTTCCGACTCGGTCGGCCGACCGACAACCGAGTCCTGGACGTAAATGTCCAGGGATAGTGAAAGTTGTCCGCGGATCGAGGAATAGTCGCAGAGGATCAACGCATCCCAGTTGCGCCCGTCTTGCTCGCCCTCTGCGTCTGCGACATCGACATTATTCGTTTCCACGGCAAGACACTCAGAAAGTGCCTTCCGGATGACTTCGGGGCTCAAGCGGTCGGCCGTGAGGAAATTGTAGGTCATGGATAGGTCCCGTGGTAAATGGCCAGCGCTTTCTGGACTGCCTGTGGGTTGTTCACAAAACGCGGGTTCTTCGTGAGCTGTGGGGCTGCTGAGATGTCGCCTTTGGCTTTGGCTACTTGCTGAAGCGCGGCATATTCGTTCCTGTCGAGGATGGCGATGCCAGGGCCGGAGTCCGGGTAAACCCTTCCTCCCGGTTCGACGCCGTAGGTGCGGCCATTGATTTCGTAGCGATTTCCGTCTGCGGTGAGTTTTGCACGTCCTTCGGCGATGGCGGCAATATCCTTGTCCACGTCGTCTGCGAAACCCTGCAGGATGACGCTGTTTTTCTCCTTAATCTCACCCCTGGCCGCTCCGTTCGGCGAGTGTCGTGAGTGCGGCCGCTTCAGCTCTTCGCCCGCGGCCGGGCCCGGCACGCTGTCCTTCACCGGCCACGGCCCGTGTTGTGGCGCCGTGGCCTGACTGGAAGGTTGGTGTCCGGTACCGCTGCCCATACTGGCACTTGGACCGTTCTGGCCGTGGTGCCCATGTGCATCCGGCATCTGGTCACCTGCGGTGTGTGGACCGCCGTGGGACGAATGGTCGCCGGTGCTGCCGGTGTGATCCGCGCCGTGCCCTGACCGTTGCGGATCGATGTGACCGGCGGCTTGGGAACTGTTGTTCGAGTGGTGACTTGAGGGCCCGCTGGAGTCGCCCACATGCATTGGAACGGTGTTCCGTCTATCCGCTCCTGCCATGACGGGTTCGCGCTCGTGCGCATTGTGGGCACTCGTGTGTGGCGAACCGTGTGGCGAATCCGCTCCCGCGGGCAACTCACGGGTTATCGGCGCATGCCCCCGCACCCCCCGCCCCCGGATGTCCACCAAGGTGTAGTCCGGCCGGAGGTAGCGGGCTCTGCCCGGGAGGACGCTCGCGTTCGGGAGACGCACCGAGCCGTCGGGGAGGCGTTCCATGCCGGGGAAGCGGTCGCGGAGGTTGTTGACCAGGTCGCCCACCTTCGGGAGGGTCGAGGAGAGCTTGGCGACGGACTTGTTCAGGACGAAGCCGGCGCCCTTGCCCGCGTAGGTCATCGGGTCGATGAGTCTGCCGGCCTTGCCGACGGCGTTCACGACCTTCGCGGCGGCGCCCCCCTTCGCCACGGCGCCCGTGCCGGTGGCGGTCGTCAGGATGTTGAAGCCGGCGGCGCCCGCGGCTCGGGCGGGGTCCTTGCCCCACTCGTCGTAGGCGACGAGCGCCTTGGCCGTGTCCCGGGCGGCCTTTTTGGAGTC
This sequence comes from Streptomyces mobaraensis NBRC 13819 = DSM 40847, assembly GCF_017916255.1. Classification (NCBI taxonomy): domain Bacteria; kingdom Bacillati; phylum Actinomycetota; class Actinomycetes; order Kitasatosporales; family Streptomycetaceae; genus Streptomyces; species Streptomyces mobaraensis. The sequence continues at coordinate 2,568,883 of NZ_CP072827.1, read as the reverse complement.
CTCGAAGAAGCTGGGGAGGTAGTCGTCGGGGATCGCGAACGCTCCCGAGCCGTAGATGAACGCGCCGACGGCGGTCTTTCCCAGGCCGGCCCACGCCTGTCCCATCCGGTCCCAGCCGTCCACGCCGATGAGGGTCCCGAGGCCCTTGAAGGTGCCCCCGATGCCGTCGACGACCACGCCGTCCCAGGCGAAGCTCTTGAGCGAGTGCGGCTCGTACCAGTCGTACTCGCGTTCCACCGGGTCGCCCCACGGCAGCTTGGCGTGTTCGAGCGTCTCGGCGTCGTAGCCGTACATGTTCGGCTTGTGGGTGCCGTCGTCGGTGACGAAGCGGGGGCCGCCCACCAGGGCCGTGATCCTGCTGGCGCAGCGGCGTTCGGCGTCCTGGAAGGCCGCCTGGGCGGCCGTGATGTCGTCCCGGATGCGGTTGTGGTGGTCGGTCTTCTTGCTGTCGTGCTTCCAGCGGTCGTCGCCCTCGATCGACATCAGGAACGTCTCGGCCTCCAGGGCAAGGGCGGCCAGCTTGTGGGCGAGCGGACGCGCCTCCGCCGCGTAGTCGGAGAGCGCGCCCGCGACCTTGTCCAGCTTCGCGGCGAAGGCGTGCGCGCGCTCCCGTACCGGCAGGGTCGTGGCGAACAACTGCTCCGCCTCCGGCGCCCGGTAGTGGGCCGCCAGGCCCTGGAAGCGTGAGTGGATGTCCGAGCCGGTGGTCCGCAGTCGCGCGGCGTCCTTCCGCAGCGCGCCGATGTAGCTTTCGAGAAGTTCCAGGTTGCCGGTGAAGACGGGGATGTTGGCCGGATCGAGCAGTTTCACGGTCATCCGCCCTTCCGGGCCCGGGCGGTGAGCGCCTTGAGGTCCGGGGCCCGGAGTGCGTCGTGCTGGGCCCGGGCGGCCATCGTCAGGTCGCCCTTGATGTACTCCGAGGTCGCCTGGTAGGCGCCGTTGATCGACTGGCCGGCGCGGGCCGCGACGAAGAGCAGCTCTTCCTCGGTGTGCTGGGCGAAGTACCCGAGCGCCCCGGCGATGATCCCCGTGGCACTGCCCCCGGCACCGCCGTTGCCGCCCTTCTCCGGCGTACCGGCGAAGGCGATCGTTCCGGCGCTGGTCCCCGCATGCTGGATGTCGGCGAGGTAGTCGGCCAGTTCGTCCTTCAGCGCGGCCGCCGCCTCACGCGTGTTCCGCAGGGTGCCGTCCACGCCGTTCACGTCGATGTCCCAACCGGACACGGTTGTTCACCTCCCCCCCGGCCGGGCTCACCCGATCCCGTCCACCGCGGCCTTCGCCCGCGCCAGCGTGGACCGCGCCGTGGCGTCGTTCTGCTCCATCGTGGAGCGCAGCAGCGTGATGATCTGCCGCACCTCGGTGGCGGCGCGCTGCCAGCGCAGTTCCTTCTCGTGGTACTGCTCGGAGACGCCGTCGGCCTGGAAGTCGGCCATGGCCGACTTCACCGCGGCGTCCCGCTCGTTCAGCACGGCCTCCAGCCGGGAGATGATCCCGTGCAGCGTCGTCTGCACCTGCGTGGAGGCGCCCAGGTCGTAACTCCGACGGTCCGTCGTCGCCATCGTCAGCCTCCCTGGCGGCCCGCGAACCGCGCCGCGTCGAAGTTCGCGGCGGCCATCTGCCGGCGCGCGTTGTCCGCGTGCTCCTGGTCACCCTCGCCGAACGAGGTGTCCATGCCGGCCTGGCCGCCCAGGATGGCGCTGAGCGCGCCGTTCAGCTCCGCGGCGACCTGTTCGGAATGTGACTTGAACTGATCGAACGCCGCTCGCCCGGCGCCGTTGAACTTCCCTTCCAGCGGCTGAGCCGCCACGATCAACTGTTGGATCAGCTGCGCCAGGTCGCCGTGCGAACCATGTGTCCGCGAGACCAGGCCGGACAGTGTCGCCTGTCCCATGTCGAACTTCACGAACCCACCCCCATCACCCTCGTGTGGCACGCGGTGTCTCGACCAGCTCTATCAGGCGCTCGATCGGGCGGCCAAAGGGATTGCGCTTCGGATGAGTTGGGTCCGATCACATTCGGCCACGAGCCGTCACCGCGGCAGTACCACCACGTACCCCCGTGCCCCCCGTTCCACCGACGTCGCCAGGGCCGTGCGGATGACGGCGGCCTGCTGGTCGGGGGATTCGCGGAGTTTGCGGGGGGTGAGGTGGACGACGGTGAGGCCGAGGTGTTCGAGGTGGTGGCGCTTCTGGGCCTGGCGGGTCCAGGTGGCGTCGGGTTCCTGGCGGGGGGTGCGGGCGTCGATGTCGACGACGACGCCGTGGTCGGGCCAGTAGGCGTCGACCGGGCCGAGGGACGGGCCGCCGGGGAGGCGGAGTTCGACGTTCCAGAGGGGGGCCGGGAGGGCGTGGTCGGTGACCAGGGCGTAGAGGCGGTCCTCGGCCAGCGAGCGGCCCTCGGCGAGCAGGACGTCGACGGCGTCCACGATGTGCGGGCGGTTCAGCAGCCGGGCCCGGGAGAGTTCGCGGACCAGCCGGGCCGCCTCGCAGTGGCCGCCGCGGACCGCCTCGGTGAGGAGTCGGCGGATCTGCTCGGGGTCGGTGAGGCGGGTGACGGCGTCCGTGACCGCGCGGGCGACCGGGGCCACCGGGACGCCGGTCACCAGCCGGGGCCGGGGGACCGCGTGGGTGCGCACGGGACGGACGAAACCGGTCTCGCGGAGCCGCCGGGTGCCGGGGACCAGGACGTCGATGTGGTCGATGCGCAGCAGCGGGGGAGCGCTGGTGAAGCGGTAGAGGGCCAGGGCCGCCAGGCCGGTGATCATCGCTTCCCCGTAGGGGGCGCCGGCCTGGGTGCCGCGCGGCTCCTGGGCCGGGATGCCCTGGGTGCGGGCCCGGGTGTACATCAGGGCGGCGTGCAGCCGTTCCTCGCTGGTGGCGGGCCCGGTGTGGAGCAGGTAGACACCGGGCAGCAGCAGCTGCCAGGGGCCGCCGGGGCGGCAGCGCTCGTTGACCGTGGAGGAGGGGACGCCGTGCTCGCGCAGCTGCTGTGAGCTGAGCACGCGGTGGCGGACGTCGGAGAGGTGGTGGAGCGGGCGCGGGGAGAGGGGGGTCTCGTAGCTCATGACCCGCCCATTCCCGCGCCGCGCCCGCTCCTTAACCCCTGTTACAGGCTCGTCGACAAGTGGGGACAAGTCCGGGCAGATGCACGGGAGTTCGATGGACCGGCAGGGCGGATCACGCCGCCGCGTCGCACTCCTGTGCCCGCAGGGCGCGCGCCAGGTCGTCGCGCGCCTCCAGTACCAGCCGGCGCAGGGCCGGAGCGGCGCCGACGTGCTCCGCGAGCCAGGCGTCGGTGAGGTCCAGGGTCCGCCGGTCGCCCTGGAGCAGCGGGAACAGGCCGCGCACGATCGCCATGCCGATCTCGATCGACCGCTCCCGCCAGACGCGTTCCAGCGCCGCGAAGTACGGCTCCACGTACGGCGCGAACAGCTTCCGCTGCCCCGGCTGGTCGAAGCCCGCGAGGGTGGCCTCGGTGAGCGCGTTGGAGAGGGTGTCGGACTCGACGACGGTCTTCCACGCCTCCGCCTTGACCTCCGGGTCCGGGCGCGAGGCCAGGCAGCGGACGTGGTGGCGGCGGCCGGACGCGGTGTCGTCGCGGGTGAGTTCGGCGTTGATCAGCGCCTTGTCGGCCGCGCCCGCCGAGGCCAGGGCGGCCAGGAAGGTCCAGCGCAGCTCCTGGTCGACGTCCAGGCCGTCGATCCGGGCGGTGCCGTCGAGCAGCCCGCGCAGCAGCTGGAGGTCGGCCTCGGCGGTGGCGGTCTGGGCGAGGAAGCGGGCCCAGGTCAGCTGGTGGCCGCTGCCCGGCTCGGCCAGCCGCAGCTCGCTGAGCGCGCCGCGGGCCAGCTCGGCGGCGCCCCGCTCGCGCCGCTCCGGCGCCGAGTAGAGGACGAGCGCGGTACGGGCGCAGAGGTGGAGCATCTGGAGGACGCCGATGTCGGTCTCGGCACCCGCGAAGCGCAGCACCAGCTCCAGGTAGTCGCGGGCGGGCATCAGCCCGTCGCGGGTGAGGTTCCACAGCGCGGACCAGCACAGCGCCCGGGCCAGCGGGTCGGTGAGTTCGCCAAGGTGGCCGCGGAGGGTGGCGAGCGACTGCTCGTCGAAGCGCATCTTGCAGTACGTCAGGTCGTCGTCGTTGACGAGGACCAGGTCCGGCCGCTCCGCGCCCCGCAGCTCCGGGACGACCGTGCGCGGCCCGGTGACGTCCACCTCGACGCGCGCGTACCGGACCAGCTCGCCGGCGTGCCGGCGGTAGAGGCCGACGGCCACCCGGTGCGGACGCAGCTCGGGGTGGTCGGCCGGGGCCTCCTGGAGGACGGCCAGCTCGGTGACGCGGTCGGCGGCGTCGTAGGTGAGCTGCGGCGTCAGCGAGTTGACGCCCGCGGTCTGCAGCCAGGACCGCGACCAGGCGGCCATGTCGCGCCCGGAGGTCTCCTCCAGGACGGACAGCAGGTCGGTCAGGCGCGTGTTGCCGTACGCGTGGCGCTTGAAGTAGCGGCGCGCGCCCTCCAGGAAGGCGTCCCGACCGGCGTAGGCCACCAGCTGCTTCAGCACCGACGCGCCCTTGGCGTACGTGATGCCGTCGAAGTTGAGCTTGGCGTCCTCCAGGTCGTGGATGTCCGCCGTGACCGGGTGGGTGGAGGGCAGCTGGTCGGCCCGGTACGCCCACGCCTTGCGCTGGTTGGCGAAGGTGACCCAGGCGCTGGTGTAGCGGGTGGCCTCGACCTGCGAGAACGAGCCCATGAAGTCGGCGAACGACTCCTTGAGCCACAGGTCGTCCCACCACTCCATGGTCACCAGGTCGCCGAACCACATGTGCGCCATCTCGTGCAGGATCACATTGGCCCGGCGCTCGTACGCCGCCTGGGTCACCTTGCCGCGGTAGACGAACTCCTCGCGGAAGGTGACGCAGCCCGGGTTCTCCATCGCGCCGATGTTGTACTCCGGGACGAACGCCTGGTCGTACTTGCCGAAGGGGTACGGGAAGTCGAAGTGCTCGTGGAAGAAGTCCAGGCCCTGCTTGGTGACGGTGAGGATCTCGTCCGCGTCGAAGTGCGGGGCCAGCCCCTTGCGGCAGAGCGCGGAGAGCGGGATCTCCAGTGTGGTCCCGTCGGGGAGCTTGCGGCTGTAGTGGTCGCGGACGACGTGGTACGGGCCCGCGACGACCGCCGTGATGTACGTGCCGATCGGCTTCGTGGGGACGAAGCGCCAGGTCGCCGCCGTGTCGTCGGCCGGTTCCACGGGACCGTCCTGGGCGCCGTTGCTGATCACCGTCCACTCGGCGGGGGCCGTCACGGTGAAGGTGTAGGGGGCCTTGAGGTCGGGCTGCTCGAAGTTGGCGAACACCCGGCGGGCGTCGGCCGGTTCGTAGTGCGTGTAGAGGTAGATCTCGCCGTCCTCGGGGTCGACGAAGCGGTGCAGCCCCTCGCCCGTCCGGTTGTAGGCGCAGTGCGCGTCGACGGTCAGGACGTTCTCGGCCGCCAGGTCGTCCAGGGCGATCCGGGTGCCGTCGAAGACCTCGGCGGGGTCCAGCGCGCGGCCGTTGAGCGTCACGGCGGCGACGGAGGGGGCGACGAGGTCCGCGAAGGAGGAAGCGCCCGGCTCGGCGCAGCGGAAGCGGATGGTGGAGACCGACCGGAAGGTGCGCGGGCCGCCGTCCGCCGGGTTCTCCGGACCCACCGCGGACCGCAGGTCCAGCGCCACCTCGTAGGCGTCCACGGTCAGCAGCGCGGCCCGTCGCCGGGCCTCCTCACGGGTCAGGTTCTCACCGGGCACGGCGGGGCTCCCTCGTCTCGTCTGCGGCGTCTGTGTCTTCTGCGGCTGTGTCTGTGTCTACTGCGTGTACGGCGTGGTCGGTGACTTCCGCGTACACGGCGTGCGAAACCGTTCGAAGCCGTTCTCCGATGTGTTTCGAACATCAGGAATCATGGCACGCACGGCGTGGTTGCAACCGTGACCGCCCTGCTTCCCGTGGAGACCCGAGGAGACCCGCATGACCGAGCCCGAGACCAAGGCCGAGAAGGTCACCGCCGACTTCTGGTTCGACCCGCTCTGCCCCTGGGCCTGGATGACGTCCCGCTGGATGCTGGAGGTCGAGAAGGTCAGACCCGTCGAGGTGCGCTGGCACGTGATGAGCCTCGCCGTGCTCAACGAGCACCGGCTCGACGAGGTGGACGAGAAGTACCGCGAGCTGATGACCCGGGCCTGGGGCCCGGTGCGGGTCTGCGTCGCCGCCGCCAAGGAGCACGGTGAGGAGGTGCTCGGCCGCCTCTACACCGCGATCGGCACCCGCTTCCACAACCAGGCGCTCCCGCAGGAGCGCGGGACGCTCGTCGCCGCGCTGGAGGAGGCCGGGCTGCCCGCCTCGCTGGCGGACGCCGCCGACACGGACGCGTACGACGACGAGCTGCGCGCCTCGCACCGGACCGGCATCGAGAAGGTCGGCGAGGACGTCGGCACCCCGGTGATCGCCGTGCCCGGCCCGGACGGCTCGGAGGTGGCCTTCTTCGGCCCGGTCGTCACCCCCGCCCCCAAGGGCGAGGCGGCGGCGCGGCTCTGGGACGGCACCCTGCTGGTGGCCTCGACGCCGGGCTTCTTCGAGATCAAGCGGACCCGGACGGTCGGCCCGATCTTCGACTGACCGGCCGTGACGGGAGCCGGGGGCGGTCCCCCGACCGAACCCGGTCGGCGCGCGCCCGCCCCTCCCCTCCCTTAGGGTCCGAACCATGGGCCAGACCGACCTCTCCCGGCCGCTGGGCCGCGACGGCGGCTGGGCCGAAGCCGAGCCGCCCTGCCGCAACGCCGCCTTCGCCGAGCTGCCCGTACGCCCGTACGACCTGCTCACGCTGGGCGCCTGCCGGGTCCTGGCGGCCCTGTGGTCCGCGCTGCGGCTGCGCCGGGCGGCGGGCATGCTGCGGCACTACCTGCGGGGCACCGGCGGCAACCGCCGGGTCGACGCGGACGAGCTGCTGGCCCTGCCGCCCGTCCGGGCCGTGGTCGACGAGCAGCTCGACCGCTGGCGCGCGGAGGCGCTCGACCGGTGGGCCGGCGGTGAACGGTGGTCGGGGGAGGGCCGGTGGCCGGCGGAGGAGCGGTGGCCGATGGACGAGCGGACCCCCGCCGCGTACCCCGCCGACAGCGGCTGGCGCGACCTGCTGATCACCCGGCGGGTGCACCCCGACTGGTGGCTCGCCCTGCGCTGCGTGGAGTTCCGGCTGACGGGCACGGTACGGGTGGACGCGGCCGGGAGGACGGCCGTGGACTACCGCTTCGCGGTGCACAAGGCGTGGAACTTCGACCGGGGAAAGTCGGAACTCGGCGTTCCGTTCGCGCCGTTCGCCCGCCTCCACGAGACGGGTCTCGCCCGGGAGTTCACGGTGACGGGCGAGGCGTTCGGGCACGGCTGACTCCGCGCGGGCCCCGGGGGACGCTCAGGGACGAGCGCATGGCGGAAGGCCCCGCGCGCATCGACCGCGCGGGGCCTTCCCGTGCCTGCCGCGTGACACGGGTGAGAAGACGATCACGAGCAGGCCGTTCACAGGCGTCCCTCTGGGAGGGAGCCGGGCTCAGGGGGCGAGCAGCAGCGCGTTGGTGCGCTCCTTGGCGGCGGCGTAACGCTTCGCCACGTCCTGCCAGTTGACGACCTGCCACATGGCCTCGATGAAGTCCACCTTCTGGTTCTTGTACTGCAGGTAGAAGGCGTGCTCCCAGGCGTCGAAGACCAGGATCGGGGTGGAGCCCTGGCCCACGTTGCCCTGGTGGTCGTAGACCTGCTCGACGATCAGCTTGCCGCTGAGCGGCTCGTAGGCCAGGACGCCCCAGCCGGAGCCCTGCGTGGTGGCCGACGCCTTGGACAGCTGCGCCTTGAACTTGGCGAAGGAGCCGAAGGACTCGGCGATGGCGTCGGCCAGCTCGCCGACGCCGTCCTTCTCCAGGGGCTCGCCGCCGCCGTCGCCGGTCATGTTCTGCCAGTAGATGCTGTGCAGGATGTGGCCGGAGAGGTGGAACGCGAGGTTCTTCTCCAGGCCGTTGACCGCGCCCCACTGGTCCTTGTCCCGGGCCTCGGCGAGCTGCTCCAGCGTGTCGTTGGCACCCTTGACGTACGCCGCGTGGTGTTTGTCGTGGTGCAGCTCGATGATCTTCGCGTCGATCACCGGCTGGAGCGCCGCGTAGTCGTACGGAAGTTCAGGAAGTGTGTAGATGGCCATGCCGAGCCCTCCGACTGCTTATTGCAATTAACTTGCAAGTAGACGCTATCAGCAAGTGCGCCTTGTTTCCCTTCGGACCGGGGGCCAAGGGGCCTTCTCCGTCAAAAGACCGAGGCGGGGTCGGTCCTGGAGCTCAGGACCGACCCCGCCTCGGAGGTGGAAGGGTGTCGGGGCGTCAGTTCCGCCCGCGCGCGGTGGCGCGCTGCCGCAGGTAGCCGACGAGGGCGAGGGCGACGGTGAGACCGGCCGTGGCGTAGAGCTGCTGGGCGGTGTCCTTCTCGCGGAGCATCAGGCCGAGGGTGCAGAGGATGCCGAGGAGCGCGGCGACGGTCAGGTACGGGAACCACCACATCCGCACCACGAGCCGCCCCGGCTGCTCCTGCTCCATCCGGTGCCGCATCATCAGCTGGGTGACGGCGATGAAGCCCCACACCACGAGGACGGCGGCGCCCGTCATGTAGAGCAGCCACTTGAAGACGGTGTCCGGCCACCAGTAGCTCAGCAGCACCGCGAAGAAGCCGAAGGCGGAGGAGGCGACCACGGTCCGCCGGGGGACGCCGGAGGAGACCTTGCCCAGGAAGCGGGGGCCCTCGCCGCGCTCGACGAGCGAGTGCGCCATCCGGGACGCGCCGTAGATGTTGGCGTTCATGGCGGAGAGCAGCGCGATCAGCACGATCACGTTCATGATCTCGCCGGCGGCCGGGACGTCCAGGTACTTCAGGACCGCCACGTAGGGGCCCTGCAGGACGGACTTGTCGGTCCACGGGATCAGGGTGACGACGACGAGCATCGAGCCCACGTAGAAGAGGGCGATCCGCCACATCGCGGTGCGCACCGCCTTGGCGACGCCCTTGACCGGCTGCTCGGACTCGGCCGCGGCGATGGTCACCGTCTCCAGGCCGCCGTACGCGAAGACGGAGGCGAGCAGACCGGCGACGAGGCCGTCGGTGCCGTTGGGGAGGAAGCCGCCGTGGCCGGTGAGGTTGTCGGTGCCCGGAGCGTCCGTGCCCGGCAGCATGCCGCATATCGCCAGCACGCCCAGGACCAGGAAGACGCCGATCGCCGCCACCTTCAGGGTGGCGAACCAGAACTCGAACTCGCCGAAGTTCCCGACGGCCGCCAGGTTCGTCCCGCAGAAGACGGCCATGAACAGCAGGACCCACATCCAGGAGTCCGTGGACGGGAACCACTTCACCATGATCGCGGCGGCGCCGATCGCCTCGACGGCGATGCCCACGCAGAGCTCGATCCAGAACATCCAGCCGGCGGTGAAGCCGGCCCAGGGGCCGATGGCCTTCTCCGCGTGCACCGAGAAGGTGCCGGACGCGGGGTTGGCCGCGGCCATCTCGCCCAGCATGCGCATCACGAGCATCACCAGGAGCCCGGACACCGCATAGGCGAGGACGATTCCGGGGCCCGCGGCGGCGATGCCGGTGCCCGAGCCGACGAAGAGGCCGGCGCCGATCACGCCGCCCAGGGCGATCATCGAGAGATGGCGCTGCTTGAGGCCGTGCGACAGGGCGGCGCCGTGGCCCGGCGCCGCATCGGTGACCTCGCGCTCGGGCGCGGGGGTCGCATCTGTCCGAGTCATGGTCGTGTCTGTCCCCGTGGAATGAGTGATGAAAGGGTTGTTACAACCGGCAACAACCCGGAAAAGTTGCCTCAGTGTGGGGGTGATGTTCGCTCAGGACAACACTTGTCACACGGATGTCCGATATTTAGACGCGAGGATTACTCTCCGCACCTGATATATCGCCAGAATCAATGTCTTTACGCGCTAAGCACGGTCACGACGGCGGATCCGGAACTCCCGGATCCCCGCGACCGCGAGCACCGCGCCGGTGGCCGCCGCCGACCACAGCAGCTGCGGGCGGGCGGCCTCGTCGGTGAGCATCAGCACCAGCACCGCCGCCATCCCGGTCAGGGCGGCCCAGGTCAGATACGGGAAGCACCACATCCGCAACGTCAGCCGCTCGGGCATCTCCCGTTCGATGCGGCGGCGCAGCCGCAGCTGGGAGGCGGCGATCAGGCCCCAGACGAAGAGGAGTACCGCGCCGACCGAGTTGAGCAGATAGCGGAAGATCGAATCCGGCCACTCGAGATTGAGGACGACGGACGCGAAGCCGAACGCCACGGAGGCGAACACCGCGCGGCGCGGCACCCCGCCGCGCGAGACCGTCAGCAGCGACCGCGGGGCCTCGCCGCGCTCGGCGAGCGAGAAGACCATGCGGGACGAGCCGTAGAGGTTGGCGTTGAGCGCCGACAGCAGCGCCACAAAGATCACGATCTGCATGATCTGGCCGGACGCCGGCACCCCGATGCGGTCCAGCACCGCCACGTAGGGGCTCTGCCCGGGCTTCAGCGACGACCAGGGGAGAAGGGTGACGATGACGAGCATCGAACCCACGTAGAAGAAGAGGATGCGCCACACGGCGCTGCGCACCGCGCGGCCCACCGCGCGCTCCGGGTCCTCGGACTCGGCGGCGGCGATCGTGACGACCTCCAGGCCGCCGAAGGCGAAGGCCACCGCGAGCACGCCGGAGATCACGCCGCTCCAGCCGTTGGGCAGGAAGCCGCCCTGGCCGGTGAGGTTGGTGAGGCCCACGGGGTCGGTGTCCGGGAGCAGCCCGAAGATCGCCAGCAGGCTGAGGGCGAGGAAGAGGAGGATCGCGCCGATCTTCAGGGCGGCGAACCAGAACTCGAACTCGCCGAAGTTCTTCACGGCGGTGAGATTGGCGGTGGTGAACACCACCATGAACACCAGCACCCAGGCCCACTGCGGCATCCCCGGCACCCAGCCGTGCGCGATCTGCGCGGCGGCCGTCGCCTCCACGGCGAGCACGATGACCAGCAGGAACCAGTAGAGCCAGCCCACCGTGAACCCGGCCCAGCGGCCGAGCGCCCGCTCCGCGTGCACCGAGAACGAACCGGACGCGGGCATCGCCGACGACAGCTCGCCCAGCATCCGCATCACCAGCATGGCGAGGGCGCCCGCCAGCAGGTAGGAAATGATGATCCCGGGACCCGCGACGGAGATCCCGGCGCCCGAGCCGACGAACAGGCCGGCGCCGATCACGCCGCCCAGCCCCAGCATCGTCAGGTGCCGCTGCTTGAGCCCCGCGGACAGCGGCTCTCTCTCACCGGCGAGCGGCTCGGCGGTGGGGGGTGCGTCGTGCATGGGGCTCGTACTCTCGGTTCGTGCGGCGCGCGCCGGGGGCGCACGGGATGCGGTGGCGCGACGTCTCGGCGGTGCCCGCGCCCTCCACGGGTCGGCGGTGGGCGCAAAGCATGCGACACGTGAAAAGTGCGCGCAAGTCTCACCATTCTCCCGGTACGGCGGCGTGAACCAAGCCGAGCGGCCCTTTCGGTGACGAGCATCACTCGGTCCGTCGCCGCCTTCGGGAACCTTCCAAAGCGGGTGGGGGGCCTTTGTGACGGCTGCCTCATGCCGATTCGAGTGAGCTGGGCTAACGTCGCGGTGTTCTGTGTATGAGCCCCGTAAGTCCTCGGTTCTCGTACGAGTCCCGAGCCCCGTATCCGACCCTTCCTCCAGCGGAGTACCGATGGCCAGCGCCGCAGTTTCAGTCCCCCGGACCGGTACGGTCCTCGCCGATCTCCTGCCCGCGTCCTCCTCCCGGGCCCGGGACGTCGCCCTCGTCGTCGGCGGCGCCGCCCTCACCGGCCTCGCCGCCCAGCTCACCGTGCCGGTCCCGGGCTCGCCCGTCCCGGTCTCCGGCCAGACCTTCGCGGCGCTCCTCGTCGGTACGTCCCTCGGCGCCCGCCGCGGCTTCCTCTCGCTGGCTCTCTACGCGCTCGCCGGCATCGCCGGCCTGCCCTGGTTCGCCGACGGCAAGTCCGGCGCCGCCTTCCCCTCCTTCGGCTACGTCCTCGGCATGCTGCTCGCCGCCACCGTCGTCGGCGCCCTGGCCCGCCGCGGCGCCGACCGCTCGGTCCTGCGCACCGCGGGCACCATGGCCCTCGGCACCGCGATCATCTACGCCGTCGGCGTCCCGTACCTGGCCCTCGCCCTCCACATGCCGCTCGGCGACGCCGTGGCGGCGGGTTTGACCCCGTTCCTCATCGGCGACGCGCTCAAGGCGGCGCTGGCGATGGGGGCGCTGCCCACGGCGTGGAAGCTGCTGGGTCGGCGGGGCTGAGGCTCCTTCTTTCCGTACGGGCGCGGGCCCGCACCCCGTTCGTAGGGGGTGCGGGCCCGCGCCCGTATCGCTTCTAGCGCGTGTAACGCGGCAGGTGCTCTGTCAGCAGGTCGCCGCCCAGGCGCTCGGGGAGGGGGACGGGCTCGCCGTAGCGCCCCTGGGTGAGGGCGCGGTATCCCTCGGCCGAGGGACGGGCGTGCAGCTCCCACTCCTGCTCCACCGGCCGCAGACAGAGCACCAAGGGCACCTTGGCCTCGGCGTACCAGGCGATCCTGTCCGCGACTCCGACCCTCGGGTCGCGGGGTGAGGACGCCACCTCGATGGCCAGCTCCACTTCTTCACCGGACAGCAGCCACTCGTCGGAATCCATCACCGACAGGTCGCAGACCACCATGAGGGGCGTGACGAAGTCGTCGGGGTCGCCGGCGAGGCCGATCGACGCGCTCTGGAAGGACCCCACCCCGTCGGAGCGGCACCGGTTCAGGGCCTCGTGCAGCTCGCTCATGAGCAGGGCATCCGCCCGGGAACGAGGCGTCGTGGCCAGCACGTTGCCGCGGACGACCTCCACTCGGAGGCCGGTCTTCTCCCGGATGAACGCCGCGACGTCCCTCAGCTTCCCGGGCACGCCCGGGACCTGCGGCCGGTGCCGGCCGGAGCTCTGCCGGGGGCGGTCGTCCCGGACGTGCTCGCCGACGGCCATCTGTGCACCCTTTCCCGTACGGATCCGGGCCCCACGGTAGGGCGGCGTCCGCCCTTCCGGCCGGGAAGTCCGTGACCGGACTCGGCGTGACCGATCTCGGATGCCGGATGCCACGAACCGACCGTCGGGTGAACGGGAACGGCGGTGGGCCCGCACCCTCCCAAGGGTGGGGCCCACCGCCGTCAGACGCCGAGGTCCGCCGGAGGCTACTTCACCGCCCGCCGGCGTCGGTCCAGGACCAGGCCGATGGCCAGGACGACCACGGCCACCAGGACCGAGAGGGCGACCTGCTCGCGGTTGTCGCCGCCGTCGTAGACCATGTAGCCGAGCACGAAGAGGATCATGCCGATCGTGGCCCAGGTCAGGTACGGGAACAGCCACATCCGCACGACCAGCTTCTCCGGCATCTCGCGCAGGATGATGCCGCGCATCTTCAGCTGCGTGAAGCAGATGACCAGCCACACGAACAGGGCGACCGCGCCCGACGAGTTGAGCAGGAACTTGAAGACCGTGTCGGGCCACATGTAGTTGAAGAAGACCGACAGGAAGCCGAAGACGACCGAACCCAGGATCGCCGCCTGCGGCACGCCCCGCTTGTTGACGCGGGCGAACGCCTTCGGCGCGTCGCCGCGCTGGCCGAGCGAGAAGGCCATGCGGGAGGCGGTGTACAGGCCCGAGTTGAGGCAGGAGAGGACGGCGGTCAGGACGATGACGTTCATGACCTGGCCGGCGTGCGGGATGCCGATCGAGTTCAGCGCCGCGACGTAACTGCCGTCCTTGAGGATCGCCTTGGAGTTCCAGGGCAGCAGGGTGACGACGACGAAGATCGAACCGAGGTAGAAGACGGCGATGCGCCAGATGACGCTGTTGGTCGCCTGCCGGACGGCCTTCTGCGGGTTCTCGGACTCGCCGGCGGCGAGGGTGACGATCTCGCTGCCCATGAAGGAGAAGACGACCATCAGCACGCCGGTGAGGATCGCGCCGGGACCGTGGGGCAGGAAGCCGCCCGCGTCGGTGAGGTGGGCCAGGCCCGCGCCCTCGTTCTTCGAACCGGGCAGCACGCCGAAGACCGCGAGCCCGCCGATGACGACGAACGCGGCGATGGCGACGACCTTGATGCCCGCGAACCAGAACTCGAACTCACCGTACGAGCTGACCGAGGCCAGGTTGGTGGCGGTGAGCACGACCATGACGATCAGCGCCCAGGCCCACTTGGGCACGTCCGGCACCCAGCTGTTGAGGATCGCGGCGCCCGCCGTGGCCTCGACCGCCAGCACGACGACCCAGAAGAACCAGTAGAGCCAGCCGATGGTGAAACCGGCCCAGCGGCCCAGGCCGCGGTCCGCGTAGGCGGAGAACGAGCCGGAGGTCGGATTCGCGGCGGCCATTTCGCCGAGCATCCGCATGACGAGGACGACCATCGTGCCCACGAGGGCGTACGAGATCAGAATGCCGGGACCGGCGGCGGCGATACCGGATCCGGAACCCACGAAGAGTCCGGCGCCGATGACCCCACCAATGGCGATCATGGAAAGGTGGCGGTTCTTGAGGCCGGCCTTGAGGCCGTCCCCCGTCGCCGGCGCGGCGTCCGCGGGATCGCCGGACGACGCCTTCGTCATGGTCGGCGGTATCGCGCTCATGGGCAGTTTCCTTTGGTTCTCGGGTTGCGAGCCCCCGCATTAGAACTTTTCGAAGGTGTATTTCGGAAGACCCGAATCCGTATCGTTGTGTTCACCCGGTGTACCGATCAGGGCCACTGGCGCGGCCACGCGCCGGGACGTGCCACACTCGGACGCATGCGCGTGTACCTCGGCTCCGACCATGCCGGTTACGAACTCAAGACCCACCTCGTCGAGTGGCTCAAGGCCCACGGCCACGAGCCCGTCGACTGCGGCCCGCACCTCTACGACGCCCAGGACGACTACCCCCCGTTCTGCCTGCGGGCCGCCGAGCGGACCGCCGCGGACGAGGGCAGCCTCGGCATCGTGATCGGCGGCTCCGGCAACGGCGAGCAGATCGCCGCGAACAAGGTCAAGGGCGTCCGCGCGGCGCTCGCCTGGAGCGAGCAGACGGCCGCGCTGGGCCGCGAGCACAACAACGCGAACGTGATCGCGGTGGGCGCCCGGATGCACTCCGAGGACGAGGCGACGAAGTTCGTCGAGGTGTTCCTTGCCACGCCGTACTCGGGTGAGGAGCGTCACACTCGCCGCATCGAGATGCTCAGCCGCTACGAGACGACGGGCGAGCTGCCCGCCATCCCGGCGCACCACCCGCAGCAGGACTGACAGTGAGGATGTGACGTGGCTTCTCCGACGGGTCTGACTCACGGACTGACCGACGTCTCGACTGTCTTGTTTGGGATTTGTCGATCCGCTCGGAGGAGCCGCCTCGCACGCGACCGGACGGGCGACCGTGACCTTATAGGAGCTTGGTCAAGAAGCCCCGCCACTGTCTTGTCCGCCCGCCCGGCCGGCGCGTGCCGCCCTACCGGGATCAGCGAGAGGACGGCAGTGACCAGCATGACGGACCAGGCCCTGGAAGTCACAGGCGGCATCGACACCCACGGCGAGACCCACCACGCCGCCGTGGTCGACCGCCTCGGCCGCCACCTGGCCGACCAGGAGTTCGAGGCCACCGGCCCCGGATATCGCAAGCTCCTGGCCTGGCTGCTCGCCCAGGGCACCGTGACGGCCGTCGGCGTGGAAGGCACCGGCGCCTACGGCGCCGAACTCGCCCGCGTTCTGCGCGAAGCGGGACTGAAGGTCGTCGAGGTCGACCGGCCGGACCGCAAAACCCGCAGGCTGAAGGGCAAGTCCGACCCGATCGACGCCTACGCCGCCGCCGTGGCGGTGGCCTCCGGCAGGGCGAGCGGGACCCCCAAGACCCGCACCGGTGTCGTGGAAGCCGTGCGGGCTCTGCGGGTGCCGCGCCGTTCGGCGGTCAAGTCCCGTACCCAGGCAGTCAACCAGGCACGGCAACTGCTGGTCACCGCGCCCGAGAGCCTGCGCGCCCCGCTGCGCGGGCTGACCGCCGCCCGGCTGGCGAAGGCGTGCGCGCGGCTGCGGCCGGGTGACGATCTCGCCGACCCGCTGCACGCGGCCAAGGCGGCCCTGCGCCGGCTGGGCCGGCGGATCCTGGCCCTGACCGAGGAGATCGACGAGCTGGAGGCGGAGCTGAAGACGCTCACCGCCCAGGCCGCCCCCGAGCTCCTGGCCCTGCAAGGAGTCGGCGCGGACGTGGCCGGGCAGCTGCTGGCCACCGCCGGTGACAACCCCGACCGGCTGCACTCCGAAGCAGCCTTCGCCCACCTGTGCGGCGTCGCTCCCATACCGGCCTCCTCGGGCCGCCGGGACCGCCACCGGCTCAACCGCGGCGGAGACCGGGCCGCCAACCACGCCCTGCACACCATCGTGCTCTGCCGCCTGCGCTGGGACGAACGCACCCGCATCTACATGGAACGGCGCACCCAGCAGGGCCTGTCGAAGAAGGACATCATGCGCTGCCTCAAACGCCACGTCGCACGCGAGGTCTACCGCGTCCTCATGCGATCCCTCGACCACCGATCCACCAGCCGACAAACGACTCAAGGCGACCTCACTGAAGCCGCTTGACATCCATAGGAGCATCCAGCCGGACGGACCACCGGGGCCCGGTCGTACGACGGGCCCCACGGACGCCCCCGGGCCCGCCGCACCGCGCGGCGGGCCCCTCGCCGTTGCGCGCCGCCGTTCCGGAGCGCGGACGTCCGGCGCCGTTCCGCGCCGGTGCTCGAGGCGCCGGTGCTCGGGAGTGCGCGCCCGCCCGTGCTCAGAGGTACGCGCCCGCCCGGCGCCGCCGTTCCGCCGACCGCCCACACCGTCCGGGAGGACGCACGCCATGCCCGAGGGGCACACGATCCACCGCCTGGCGGCGGACCACCGCGCCCTGTTCGCGGGCCGCCCGGTCCGGGCGACGAGCCCGCAGGGCAAGTTCTCGGACGGCGCCGCGCTCGTGGACGGCCGGGTGCTGGAGGAGGCGGAGGCGCACGGCAAGCACCTCTTCCTCGGCTTCGGGCCCACCGGCTGGATCCACGTCCACCTCGGCCTCTTCGGCAAGTACACGCTCGGCACCGCCCCCACGCCCCCGCCCACGGACACCGTCCGGCTGCGGCTGGCCACCCCGGACGCGTACGCCGACCTGCGCGGTCCGACCGCCTGCGCGCTGCTGACGGACGGTGAGAAGCAGGCGATACACGACCGGCTGGGACCCGATCCGCTCCGCGCGGACGAGGACCCCGAGCCGGCCTGGCGGCGGATATCGCGCAGCAGGACGAGTATCGCCGCCCTGCTGATGGACCAGAAGGTGGTCGCCGGGGTGGGCAACGTCTACCGGGCGGAGGTCCTCTTCCGCCATGGAATCGACCCCTACCGGACGGGCCGTGACCTCACCCGTTCCGAATGGGACGCCATCTGGCACGACCTGGTGGCGCTGATGCGCGAGGGCGTGCGCAACAACAGAATCGACACGGTACGGCCCGACCACACCCCCGAGGCCATGGGCCGGCCGCCGCGGGTGGACGACCACGGCGGCGAGGTCTACGTCTACCGGCGCGCCGGACAGCCGTGCCACGTCTGCGGCGACGAGGTCCGTACGGCCGGGCTCGCCGCCCGCAACCTCTTCTGGTGCCCGGGCTGCCAGCGGAACTGAGAACGAACCGAGAACGAACCGAGAACGAGAGGGGAGCGCGGCCCGGCCGGCGCGCTCCGGTCGTACGACCGGATTCCCCGCTGTACAGCCATGCGAGGACCCGTATAACCGCTCAGGTGAGCGTCTTTCGCATAGGGTTGCACCCCAGGTGCCCCGCGGGCAGCCGTGTCGGCGCGGCGTGAATCGACGCGCCGCCGAATGGGTGGATAAGGTCCCGAAGCAATGACTGGCGGTGCGGAGACCCCGACGGCCCGGATGCGCAAAGCACTGCACCGGGCCCGTACGAGCGTGCGCAAGGCCGGGGTCGACTACTTCCGCGGCGACGGCTCCGACTGGCTCGCCCTCAGCGCGCTCCTCTTCTCCGTCCCCGCCCTCGCCATCGGCACCATCGCCCAGCCCGAGTGGTGCGCCCCCGCCGCGCTGGTGCTGCCCATCGTCGCCGGCGGACTGCTGCTCCGCCCCGCCAGCCTCCTCGGCCTCTACGCGGCGGCCGCGACCGCCCTTATCGTCGAGTCGGCGGTCCTCGACCCCGCCGCGTACGGCGCCGACCGCGTCACCCCCGGCACCATCCTCGTCGTCGCCGCCGTCGGCTTCCTCGGCCTGCTCATCGCCCAGTTCCGCAGCCGCGTCGGTGTCCCCTGGCGGCGCGGCGGAACGATGCTCTTCGACCTGCGCGAACGCATCCGGGTCCAGAGCAAGCTGCCCGCGCTGCCCCGCGGCTGGCACCGCGAGATGGCCCTGCGGCCCGCCGGCGGGCAGTCGTTCTCCGGCGACTTCGTCGTCGCCGCCCGCACCAACGGCGGCCGGACGCTCGAGGTCGTCCTCACCGACGTCTCCGGCAAGGGCATGGACGCCGCCTCCCGCGCGCTGCTGCTCTCCGGCGCCTTCGGCGGACTGCTCGGCTCGCTGCCGCCGCACGCCTTCCTCCCCGCCGCCAACGGCTACCTCCTCCGGCAGGACTGGGACGAGGGCTTCGCCACCTCGGTGCACCTCGTCCTGGACCTGGACAGCGGCGACTACGAGCTCTTCTCCGCCGGGCATGTGCCCGCGCTCCAGCTCAGCGCCGGGTCCGGCCGCTGGGAGGAGAAGGCCGCGGAGGGGCCGCTGCTCGGCGTCTACGACGGCGCCGAGTTCGACTCCGTCAAGGGGCGGCTGCGCCCCGGCGACGTCCTGATGCTGTTCACCGACGGCCTGGTGGAGACCTCCGAACGCGAGCTGACCGAGGGCATGGACCGGCTGACCGGCGAGGCCGACCGGTACGTCACCACCGGATTCGCGGGCGCCGCCTGGCACTTGATCGAAGCCGTGGCCAAAGACGTCAACGACGACCGGGCGCTGCTGCTGATCTGCCGCGACCGGCGCGACTGAGCGACGCGCCCGGGACGGGCGCGGTGAATTCCGGGAGCGCGCGCCTTCGTTCCGGCTCGCGTGCGACCGCATTTCCGACCCCGTGATTTCCCGCGTTCGATCGCGCGGTGTCCGCTTTGACGTCATACGAGCGCCGCGGCATTGCGCCGTCACCGCGTTGCGGTTTTCGCAGGCGCGTTGATAGACATGTCCGTCCGCCGCGCACGGCGGCGGATGTGTATGCCGCCCTGGGGCCGCCGGCATTTCCGCCGCGTCATGCTGTCCCGCCGCGTCGGCGGCGCGTCAGGCGCATCACGTGCATCGTGCTCATCGCGTTCACGACTTTCCACGGGGGATTCTCATGACCACGCCTCAGCCACCTCAACAGCCCCAGGCGCCCTACGGATATCCGCAGCAGCCCGGCCCGTACCAGGGCCCGTACCAGGCTCCGCCCGCCGCGCCCCAGGGGAATCCGTACGGCGCCCCGCCGCAAGGGAATCCGTACGGCGCCCCGCCGCAGTCGAACCCCTACGGGACCGCCGCCCCGCAGGCCCATCCGTACGGGACCGCCGCCCCGCAGGGGAACCCGTACGGCGCCCCCGGCCCCTACGCGGCCCCGCCGCAGCAGCCCGGCCCCGGCGGCCCGTACGCCGGCGTTCCGCAACAGCCCGGCCCCTACGGCGCCGCGCCGCACCAGCAGCCCCATCCGCAGCCCGGCGCACACGGCGGCTGCCAGATATGCGGCGGCTTCCCGGCCGTCCAGACGACCATCCGCCGCCATCAGGGCCTCGTCTTCCTGATGCGGTTCTACTCCCAGAAGGGCCGGTTCTGCCGGACCTGCGGCACCGCGCTGCTCCGCGAGATGACCGCGAAGACCTGCTGGCAGTGGTGGAGCCCGTTCTCGCTGATCATCTTCACGCCGCTGACCCTGCTCTGGAACCTGAGCGTGCACGCGAAGCTCAAGAAGCTGACGCCCCCGGCCCCCGGAAGCCACGGGCCGCAGCCCGACCCGGGGGCGCCGCTGTTCAGCCGCCCTGGAGCGATCGGTCTGATCGGGCCGGTGGGATGGTGGGTGGTGCTGGCGGCGCAGATTGTGCTGCACCTGTAGCCGCACCCGCATCTGCAGCCGCATCCGTGACCGGACCCGCATCCGTGACCGGACCCGCATCCGCGACCGGACCCGCTGCCGCGACCGGACCCGCTGCCGTACCGGCCGCCGCGCCCGCGGCGGGCCGGGGCGGCACGCGGAAGGCCCAGTCCATCCGCGGTTCGACCACCGGGCGGAACACCCGCCGCACGGGAGCCGTGCACAACACGGTGACCAGGGCGACGGCGAGGACCGACACCAGGACCTCGCCCGCCGGCCGCCGGATCCACTCGTACAGGTCGTACCACTCCCACCAACGCGACAGCTTGATCACGAAGCCGTGCAGCAGGAAGCCGTACATCGTCCCCGTCCCGAGCGCCGTGAACCAGGTCCGCCGGCGCGGTACCCAGGCCAGGAAGCCCACCGTCAGCGCGGCGGCGCACAGGAACAGGGCGAAGGTCATCACGGGCGCCGTCCAGGCGGGTTCGCGCAGGTCCCGGATGGTGGAGTTGCGGTAGAACCAGCCGGTGTCCAGCCGCGGGGCCAGCAGGTACGCGGTGACCACCGCGCAGGCGAACAGCGGCACCGCCGCGATCCGCACCCAGCGCCGCCGCACCAGCTCGAAGTGGGCGGGCTTCAGATGCAGGCCGATCACGAAGAACGGCAGGAACTGCATCACCCGCATCACATCGAACTCGCTCCCCACCTCCGGGGAGAGCATCGCCGTGATCGCGACGGCGAAGGACAGCGGGACGGGCCAGCGCACCGCCCGCCACACCGGCGTCGTCAGCCGCCACAGGAAGAGGGCGGCCAGGAACCAGTTGAGGTACCACGGTTCCAGCAGGGTGAACGGCTCCGGGTCGGCGCCGTCCTCGGCCAGGTGCTGGAACTCCACGAAGGCCAGCTGGAAGATCAGGTACGGCACCAGGACGCTGGTGATCAGGCGCTTGACCTTCGGCGGGCTCAGGTCGAAGCCCCGTGAGAAGTAGCCGGAGATCAGGATGAACGCCGGCATGTGGAACGTGTAGACGGTCAGGTACAGCGCCGTCGCGGCCCGGCTGCTGTGGGTGAGCGGCTCCCAGGCGTGGCCGAGCACGACGAGCACGATGGCCAGGTACTTCGCGTTGTCGAAGAACGGGTCGCGCGGTACGGCGGCGGAACCGGCCGGGGGCGGGCCGGGAGCGGGGGCCGCGGTACGCGCCGGGGACGTGGCGGTGCGGGACATTCGACGCAGACTAGCGGGGTCCGGCAAAGCGGTGGCAATCCTTCCGTTCGGCTCCCGGAGGCGCTCCGACGGCCGCGTCATCCGGTGACCGGCCACCGCGGCCGGAAAGCGACCCCTGACGGAGCCGGTCAAATCGTCGATGAATCGTCACATCACCTCCACGGAGCGCAAGTTGATGGCACGATGGTGCGGTGGAGCCCGACGAGGTGGTGCTCCGGGGGCCGGGCCAGGTTCTTCGACCGAGGGTGTGATCTGTTGTGGCCATATCGGTGTCTGCGGTGCTGCTCTTGGCGATCATCCTGGTGATGATGATCCGCAGCGGGAAGATCAAAGCCGGGGCGGCCACCGTCGCGGCCCTGTTCGGGTTCTTCCTGGCGTCGTCGGGCATGGCCCCGTCGATCCACCGGTTCCTCAACTCGCTCGCCCAGACGATCAGCAACATCAAGCTCTGACCCCGTCGCCCTCCGGAGCGGATTCCCCGAAGGGCGACGCGGCGCGCACGAGAAACGCCCCCGGCCGGTGGCCGGGGGCGTCGTCCGAGCGGGCGACGGGAATCGAACCCGCGTAGCCAGTTTGGAAGACTGGGGCTCTACCATTGAGCTACGCCCGCGCGTGCCGCTGCCACCCCACCGGGGGTGCGGCACTGACGTGCATCGTAGCGGGTCCGGCCCCCTCGCCGCACACCCCGGTGCCCGTCCCGCCTCGCGGGGCCCGCGGACGTACGTCTCCGCCCCCTCCGACTCGTTTGCCCCTCGGGCAACCCTCGTGGTCACCGCCATGGTCATGGCCAGGCATCCGCACGGTCACGGCGCGGTCAAAGGTCGGCCGCCGCTCTCGTGGGCATGTACCCTACGTGTCGCACCGACGGGGTGTGGCGCAGCTTGGTAGCGCGTCCGCTTTGGGAGCGGAAGGTCGTCGGTTCGAATCCGGCCACCCCGACCAGCAAGATCGCCTTGTGGGGCTCATCCAGCGTGCGGTTACTATGCAGGTTGCGCGTCTGTGTCTCTACTACCGGGCGCGATCGGCTGAGGCTCAGCAGAACCTCGGCAGAAAAACCCGAAGTCAGCCCCAAGGAGACCGAACCGTGAAGAGCGCCGTGGAGACCCTGAACCCGACCCGGGTTCGGCTCACTGTCGAGGTGCCCTTCGAGGAGCTCAAGCCCAGCCTCGACGCGGCGTACAAGAAGATCAACCAGCAGGTCTCGGTGCCTGGCTTCCGGAAGGGCAAGATCCCGGCCCGGGTCATCGACCAGCGCTTCGGCCGCGGTGCGGTGCTGGAGGAGGCCGTCAACGACGCCCTCCCGAAGTTCTACACCGAGGCCGTCAACGAGGGTGAGCTGAACCCGCTGGGCCAGCCCGAGGTGGACATCACGGAGCTGAAGGACGGCGAGCTGCTGACCTTCACCGCCGAGGTCGACATCCGTCCCGCCCTGGAGATCCCGGACTACTCCGGCATCGAGGTCACCGTCGACGCCGTCGAGGTCACCGACGAGGACGTGGAGAAGTCGGTCGAGCAGCTCCGCGAGCGCTTCGCCACCACCTCCCCGGTCGAGCGCGCCGCCGCCGAGGGCGACATCGTCACCCTGGACCTGGAGGCCAAGGTCGACGGCGAGGTGCTGGAGGACGGCGTCGCCAAGGGCGTCGACTACACCATCGGCTCCGGCCAGCTGCTCGACGGCATCGACGAGGCCGTCACCGGCCTGGAGGCCGGCGGCACCGCCACCTTCACCTCCGAGCTCAAGGGTGGCAGCGCCGAGGGCAAGGAGGCCGAGGTCAAGGTCGACGTCACCGCGGTGAAGTCGCGCGAACTGCCCGCCCTGGACGACGAGTTCGCCCAGCTCGCGAGCGAGTTCGACACGCTGGAGGAGCTCAAGGCCGACAGCCGTGAGCGCCTCGCCCGGATGAAGAAGTTCGACCAGGCCACCCAGGCCCAGGAGAAGGTGCTCGAGGAGCTCCTGAAGCTGGTCGAGGTCCCGATGCCGGAGAAGCTGCTCGAGGACGAGATCAACACCCGGAAGCACAACCTGGAGCACCACCAGCTCGGCCAGATGGGCCTCACCCTGGCGAAGTACCTGGAGATCCAGGGCAAGACCGCCGAGGAGTTCGACGCCGAGCTCAAGGAGCAGGCCGAGAAGGGCATCCGTACCCAGTTCGTCCTCGACGAGATCGTCAACAAGGAGAAGCTGTCGGTCGGCCAGGACGAGCTCACCGAGCACCTGATGCGCCGTGCCCAGTCCTCCGGCATGAGCCCCGACCAGTTCGCCCAGGCCGTCGTCGAGCAGGGCCAGGTCCCGATGCTCGTCGGTGAGGTCGCCCGCGGCAAGGCCCTCGCGACCGTCGTCGAGGCCGCCACGGTCAAGGACTCCAACGGCGAGGTCGTCGACCTGGAGGACGGCGAGGACGAGGCGGAGGCCACCGAGGCCACTGAGACCGCCGAGGCCGCCGAGGCGAAGAACGAGGGCTGAGCCCCCGAACGCCCACCGGCCGCGCTCCGCGACCGCCGTGCCCCCGGGTGCGGCGGTCGCGGGGACGGCCTTCCGGGACGGGCCCGGACATGACCCCGCCGCCGGCCGGCGCGGGCCGTGTCCGGGCCCGTCCTGGCTCCGGGCGCCCTGACCCGACGACCGGTGCGCGCCGGGGGCGCGCCCGGCGTTCCGGGCGCCGTGGGCGGTGGCCCCACAGGGGCGTACCGGCCGGAACATGCGCTCAGAGCGAACAGTTCCTCATGCGGGATGGCGCCCGCCGACCAGCGCGTTAGGGTCCGTAGATACGAGGGCAGGGGAGACTTTGAGCGCGCCGGACCGTACCGGCCCGAAGCCCCCCGGCCCCGAGAGAAGACGCGGAGACGGCCCGTTGCCGTCAGAGACGAGCAGGTGGATCACGTGACGAATCTGATGCCTTCCGCCGCCGGCGGTCCTTCCATCGGTGGTGGCCTCGGCGACCAGGTCTACAGCCGACTGCTCGACGAGCGGATCATCTTCCTGGGCCAGCAGGTCGACGACGACATCGCCAACAAGATCACGGCTCAGCTGCTGCTCCTTGCCGCCGACCCCGACAAGGACATCTACCTCTACATCAACAGCCCCGGTGGCTCGGTGACGGCCGGCATGGCGGTCTACGACACCATGCAGTACATCCCGAACGACGTGGTCACCATCGGCATGGGCCTCGCGGCCTCGATGGGCCAGTTCCTGCTGACCGGTGGCACCCCGGGCAAGCGCTTCGCGCTGCCCAACACCGACATCCTGATGCACCAGGGCTCCGCGGGTCTCGGCGGTACCGCATCGGACATCAAGATCCAGGCCGAGCAGCTGCTCCGCACCAAGAAGCGGATGGCGGAGATCACCGCCCACCACACCGGCCAGACCGTCGAGACGATCATCCGCGACGGCGACCGCGACCGCTGGTTCAGCGCGGAGGAGGCGAAGGCGTACGGGATCATCGACGAGATCATCACGCACGCCTCCGGCGTTCCGGGCGGCGGCGGCACCGGGGCCTGAGCCCCGGAGTCCGGGGTCTGCTCCCCGGAGCCCCGGGGCCGGCCCCCGGGAGTACCGCCCGACCGTCGATTCCCAGCCAACGACCGCCATCAGGATGGTGAACACCCGCATGAACAACTTCCCCGGCAGCGGCCTCTACACGGGCCCGCAGGCACAGTTCTCCGGCCTGCCCGCCGAGAGTCGTTACGTCGTCCCCCGCTTCGTCGAGCGCACCTCCCAGGGCGTCCGCGAGTACGACCCGTACGCGAAGCTCTTCGAGGAGCGCGTGATCTTCCTCGGCGTGCAAATCGACGACGCCTCCGCCAACGACGTGATGGCACAGCTGCTGTGCCTGGAGTCGATGGACCCCGACCGGGACATCTCGATCTACATCAACTCGCCCGGCGGCTCGTTCACCGCGCTGACCGCCATCTACGACACGATGCAGTTCGTGAAGCCGGACATCCAGACGGTCTGCATGGGCCAGGCCGCCTCCGCCGCGGCGATCCTGCTGGCCGCCGGCACCCCGGGCAAGCGCATGGCGCTCCCCAACGCCCGTGTCCTGATCCACCAGCCGTCCAGCCAGACGGGCCGAGAGCAGCTCTCCGACCTGGAGATCGCGGCGAACGAGATCATGCGGATGCGGACGCAGCTGGAGGAGATGCTGGCCAAGCACTCCACCACGCCGATCGAGAAGATCCGCGACGACATCGAGCGCGACAAGATCCTCACGGCCGAGGACGCGCTGGCGTACGGTCTCGTGGACCAGATCGTCTCGACGCGCAAGTCGTCCGTCGCGGTCTGACGTTCTGACGTGACGGTCCGGGAACCGGCCGGGAGCGGGCTCCCGGACCTCCCGGACGCCGTGCCGCCGGTACCCCCCTTGGCCGAGTAGGTGCGAGGGGGGCCCGCACGGGGGGCCCGGCAAGGTACCGTCGATAGGCAAGCACTCGGGTTCGCAGAGCAAGGCGGATCCCAGGCGAAGGGGAAGCACCTCGTGGCACGCATCGGTGACGGCGGCGACCTGCTCAAGTGCTCGTTCTGCGGGAAGAGCCAGAAGCAGGTGAAGAAGCTCATCGCGGGTCCTGGTGTGTACATCTGCGACGAGTGCATCGACCTCTGCAACGAGATCATCGAGGAAGAGCTCGCGGAGACCTCCGAGGTGCGCTGGGAGGAACTGCCCAAGCCCCGGGAGATCTACGAGTTCCTCGAGGGGTACGTCGTCGGCCAGGAGGCCGCCAAGAAGGCCCTCTCGGTGGCCGTCTACAACCACTACAAGCGCGTCCAGGCCGGCGAGGCCGGCGGGCGCGACCGTGATGACGCCATCGAGCTGTCCAAGTCCAACATCCTGCTGCTCGGCCCCACCGGGTCCGGCAAGACGCTGCTGGCGCAGACGCTCGCCCGCATGCTGAACGTCCCGTTCGCCATCGCTGACGCCACGGCGCTGACCGAGGCGGGCTACGTCGGCGAGGACGTCGAGAACATCCTGCTGAAGCTGATCCAGGCCGCCGACTACGACGTCAAGAAGGCCGAGACCGGCATCATCTACATCGACGAGATCGACAAGGTCGCCCGAAAGAGCGAAAATCCGTCGATCACTCGGGACGTCTCCGGCGAGGGTGTGCAGCAGGCCCTGCTGAAGATCCTGGAGGGCACCACGGCCTCGGTCCCCCCGCAGGGCGGCCGGAAGCACCCGCACCAGGAGTTCATCCAGATCGACACGACGAACGTGCTGTTCATCGTGGGCGGCGCGTTCTCCGGCCTGGAGAAGATCATCGAGTCGCGGGCGGGCGCCAAGGGCATCGGCTTCGGTGCGACGATCCGCTCCAAGCGGGAGATCGAGGCGAGCGACCAGTTCCAGGAGGTCATGCCGGAGGACCTGGTCAAGTTCGGCATGATCCCCGAGTTCATCGGCCGGCTGCCGGTGATCACCAGCGTCCACAACCTGGACCGCGCGGCCCTGCTGAAGATCCTCGTCGAGCCGCGCAACGCCCTGGTCAAGCAGTACCAGCGCCTCTTCGAACTCGACGGCGTGGAGCTGGACTTCGACCGCCCGGCGCTGGAGGCCATCGCCGACCAGGCGATCCTGCGCGGCACCGGCGCGCGGGGCCTGCGCGCCATCATGGAGGAGGTCCTCCAGTCGGTGATGTACGAGGTGCCGTCCCGGAAGGACGTCGCACGGGTCGTCATCACGGCGGACGTCGTGCAGTCGAACGTCAACCCCACCCTGGTGCCGCGCACTCGGGGCAGCGAGCCGGGCTCGGGGGAGCGGCACGAGAAGAGCGCGTAGCTTTCTCGCGGGCGCCCGGCCGCCGGTTCCTCGAACCGGCGGCCGGGCGCCTTGTCTTATGCCCTCAGAGCGCCCTGCGGAGGGAAGCGGCCAAGGCGTCGACGAACGCGTCGCGAGTGGCGGCCGGCAGCAGGTCCAGGGAGAGGTACGGGTTGAGGTCCTCCAGCTCGACGAGGAGCAGCCCGCCCTCCGGCGTGCGGCAGGCGTCGACGCGCTGGATGCCGTGGTCGGTGCCGTTCCACTCGACGAAGCGCCGGGCGAACGCGAGGTCGGCGGCGGTGGCCTCGTAGGGCTCCAGGTCCCAGCGGCGGGCCGGGTCGGGGGCGTACAGCGCGTACTGGAAGGCGTCGTCGACGAAGTAGAAGGACACCTCGTACGCGAAGTGGATCCGCGGCTGGACGAGGACCTCGCCGTCCGCGATCCCCGCGAGCCGCTCGCGGTCCACGAACTCCAGACCTATCGAGTCGGCGCCCAGCTTGGGCTTGACCGCGTACTCGTCGACGGCCGGGAGCCGGCCGACGTCCGCCGCCCGGTCCACGGTCGGGATGACCGGGTAGCCGGCGGCGGTGAGGTCGAGGAGGTACTGCTTGCCCGCCATGTCGCCCTTGCCGGTGAGCCTGTTGTGCACACGGGTGCCCCGGCGGACGGCCTCGGCGCGGAAACAGTCGTACGCGGCCTGGTAGTTGAGCACCGGGCCGCTGTTGCGGACGACGACGAGGTCGAAGCCGTCCATCAGCGCGACGGCGTCCAGCGGGTGGCAGAGCGCGATGTCGAACCACGCGCGGAGCCGGGAGGTGAGGAAGACGTCCTCGTCGCAGTACCGGCGCCCCCTGGCCTCGTAGGCGAGGTCGGTGACGTAGAGGACGCGGGGGCGGGGGGACGACGGGGCGGGGGCCGGCATGGGGGCTCCTTGGAAGTGCTCGTGGATCACCGGCCACGCTACCCGCCCGCGTCAGACACCCGCCTCGACGCGGACCTCGTCACGGAACCTCACGGCCTGCTCGGCCGCCTGCTGGAGCGTCACGCTGCCGCCGCCCATGGCGGACGCGACGTCGACGTGCATGACGACGGCGGTGGTGCTGTGGTCGGCCCAGGCGCAGAGGGGGGCCTTGAAGTTCGCGGGGGCCCCGCCGGAGGAGTCGCCGGTACCGGCGGTCTTCACGTACTGGCACTTCATCACGGCGTTGCCGAGCCCCTGCGGGGTGACCTTCTCCGGGCTGCCCACGAGCTCGCCCTTGTCGCCCTTGTCGCCCTCGGAGTTCTTCTCGAGCGATTCGCCCATCAGGCCGAAGAGGTGGTCGAGGGTCTTCTCCGGGTTCTTGATCTTCCCGTAGACGCCGTTGAAGAAGAGGTACTTCTGGGAGAAGCCCTCGCCGGACTCGTAGCCGGCGCCCGTCTTCTCCGCGTCGGCGACGCCCAACGCCGCGGCCTTCTCCTTGCCGTCGGGCCCGAAGCCCTTGGTGGTCTCGCTGGGGTCCTTCTTGAAGTCCCCGAGCACCGTGGCCGGTGCCGTCAGCTTGTACCGCTTCCCGTCGTCGGGCACGGAACCGCCGCCGCTGCCCTTGCTGAAGAGCATCAGACCGCCGACGAGCGCGCCCACGACGGCCAGCACACCGACGGTGATCCCGATCGCCTTGCCCTTGCCGGAGCGCTGCGGGGGTATGGGCGGCGGGTACGGCCCGTACGGGCCGGGCATGCCGGGCTGCTGCCCGTACGGCCCGTACGGCGCCCCGGCCTGCGGAGGCTGCCCGTACGGGTTCACCGGGGGCTGCTGCGGCGGCTGCCCGTACGGGTTCGGCTGCTGGTAAGGCGGTTGTCCCGGAGGGTAGCCGTAGCCCGGCTGCCCGCCTGGCACACCGGCGCCCTGCCCGTAGGGGTCGGGCGGGGGCTGCTGGCCGTACGGGTTGGGCTGGTCTGTGCTCATGGCTTTCCCTTCGGGACGGATCGCCTTACGGCGCTTGTTACTTGTCCTTGCGGACCTCGTTGCGGATCTTCGCGGTGGCCTCGGCCAGTTCCTTGGCGGGCATCACCGTGCCGGTGGCGTTGGACGTCGCGAACGACGAACTACTCGTGGCGACGCTGTGCTGCACGATGCCAACGGCGCTTGAGTCCCCCCAGATGCAGGTGCTCACGTTGTTCTCACTGGTGACGGTGCTCATGGTGACGGTCGCCTTCTGCTGCCGGCACTTCATGACCTTGCCGTCGAACCCGCTCGGGCTGAAGTCGGTCCACGGCGTGACCGTTTCCACCTTCGCCTGCCGGGCGAGGGGGTTGTCCTGGTTCTTCTTCTGCTTCTCTTCCATGTCCGCGACCACGGCGTCGACCGTCCGGCCGGGGCTGGCGAGGTTGCCGGAGACGCCGACAACGGAGAGTTTCTGCTTCTCCGGGTTGTCGTACAGCGCTCGTACGCCCTTGCCGTTTTCGATGCCCTGCTTCTTGGTCTCGGCGTCGTTGGCGAGGTCCTCGGACTTCTCGGTGCCCGTCGTCGTGTTCTTCGTGAACTTGCCGTCCAGCAGTTTCTCCGGCAGGACGATCGTGTACGGCTTCACGTCGCCGCCGTCGCCGCCCTTGCCCAGGAGCATGTAGCCGCCGCCCGCGAGGGCGCCGATCACCAGGACGATGCCGAGGACGATGGCGATCGTCTTGCCCTTGCCGCCGCCCTGCGGGGGGATCGGCGGCGGGTACGGGCCCGGCATGCCCGGCTGCTGGCCGTACGGGTGCTGTGGGGGCTGGCCGTAGGGGCCCGGCTGGGGCGGGGGAGCGCCGTACGGGCCGGGCTGCTGCGGCGGCGGGGGGTAGCCGTAACCGGGCTGGCCGGGCGCGCCGCCCTGGCCGTAGGGGTTGGGGCCCTGATGAGGCTGGGGCGGCTGGGGCGGCTGGCCGTAGGGGCCCGGCTGGTTGAAGCTCATGGTGTGTGGGTGTTCTCTCTTGACGTGTGGGGGGACAGGGGCGGCGTTCCGCGTCATCCTTTCCGATGCCTTATCCCGGCTTTACCTCGGGTCGGCAACGGTTTCGGCACAGCCGGGAGCGTCGGCCGAGGGTGCGAGCCGGCCGCGGCACACCGGTGCGGGCGCCCGGATCCGGGCAACCGGATGCGACTCATCGCGTTCTCTCCCCCCGTCACGACCGCTCCCCGCGGTCGCTACTTCTCGCTGCGCGCGTCGTCCCGCACCTTAGCCGTCGCCTCGGACAGCTCCTCGGCCGACGTCACCTCGCCGGTGGCGCCCCGGGCGTCCCGGCCGTCGGGCGGCAGGCCGTCGAGGGCCGTCACCTCAGGGTTCGGTTCCGGGTCATGTCAGGGGCAAACGGGTTCGTGGCGGGCCGCCCGGGCCCCGTAGAATTTCCCCCGTGACCGAGAACACTCAGCAGCAACACGACAGCGTCCCCGAACTGCCGACCCAGTACGCGCCGGCCGAAGTAGAGGGGCCGCTGTACGAGCGCTGGGTAGAGCGGGGCTACTTCACGGCCGACGCGACGAGCGACAAGAAGCCGTACACGATCGTCATCCCCCCGCCCAATGTCACCGGCTCGCTCCACCTGGGCCACGCCTTCCAGCACACGCTGATGGACGCCCTGACCCGCCGCAAGCGGATGCAGGGTTACGAGGCGCTGTGGCTGCCGGGCATGGACCACGCCGGCATCGCCACGCAGAACAAGGTCGAGCAGCAGCTCGCCGAGGAGGGCAAGTCCCGCCACGACCTCGGCCGGGAGGCGTTCGTCGACCGCGTCTGGCAGTGGAAGGAGGAGTACGGCGGGAAGATCCTCGGCCAGATGCGCCGGCTCGGCGACGGCGTCGACTGGTCGCGCGAGCGCTTCACCATGGACGAGGGCCTGTCCAAGGCCGTCCAGACGATCTTCAAGAAGCTCTACGACGACGAGCTGATCTACCGGGCCGAGCGCATCATCAACTGGTGCCCCCGCTGCCTCACGGCCATCTCTGACATCGAGGTGGAGTACCAGGAGGACGCCGGCGAGCTGGTCTCCATCCGGTACGGGGAGGGCGAGGACTCGCTGGTCGTCGCCACCACCCGCGCCGAGACGATGCTGGGTGACACGGCCGTCGCCGTCCACCCGGAGGACGAGCGGTACGCGCACCTCGTCGGCAAGCAGATCAAGCTGCCGCTGACGGACCGCACGATCCCCGTCGTCGCCGACACGCACGTCGACCCGGAGTTCGGCACCGGCGCCGTCAAGGTGACCCCGGCGCACGACCCCAACGACTTCGCCATCGGCCAGCGCCACGGCCTGCCGTCGATGACGGTCATGGACGAGCACGGCGTCATCACCGTGCACGGCCCGTTCCTCGGCCTGGACCGCTTCGAGGCGCGCTCGGCGATCGTCGCCGCGCTGCGCGAGCAGGGCCGGATCGTCGCCGAGAAGCGCCCGTACGTCCACTCCGTCGGCCACTGCTCGCGTTGCAGCACGACCGTCGAGCCGCGGCTGTCCATGCAGTGGTGGGTCAAGGTCGGCCCGCTGGCGCAGGCCGCCGGCGACGCGGTCCGCGACGGCCGGGTGAAGATCCACCCGGAGGACATGTCGAAGCGCTACTTCGACTGGGTCGACAACATGCACGACTGGTGCATCTCGCGCCAGCTGTGGTGGGGCCACCGCATCCCGGTCTGGTACGGCCCCGAGGGCCAGGTCGTCTGCGTCGGCCCGGACGAGGAGCCGCCGTCCGGCGAGGGCTGGCACCAGGACACCGACGTCCTCGACACCTGGTTCTCCTCCGGCCTGTGGCCGTTCTCCACGCTCGGCTGGCCGGAGAAGACGCCGGACCTGGCGAAGTTCTACGCCACCGACGTCCTGCTCACCGGCCACGACATCATCTTCTTCTGGGTCGCCCGGATGATGATGTTCGGCCTCTACGCGATGGACGGCGTCGCGCCGTTCCACACCATCGCCCTCACCGGCCTGGTGCGCGACGAGCGCGGCAAGAAGATGTCCAAGTCCTTCGGGAACGTGGTCGATCCGCTGGACTGGATGGACGCGTACGGCTCCGACGCCGTCCGCTTCACCCTGGCCAAGGGCGCCAATCCCGGTACGGACGTGCCGATCGGCGAGGACTGGGTCCAGGCGTCCCGCAACTTTGCCAACAAGATCTGGAACGCGACGCGGTTCGCGCTGATGAACGGCGCGACCGTGGAGGGCGAACTCCCGGCGGCCGAGAAGCTCTCGGCCACCGACCGGTGGATCCTCTCCCGGCTGAACGCGACCGTCGCCGAGGTGGACGCGTACTACGAGGACTACCAGTTCGCCAAGCTCTCGGACGCCCTCTACCACTTCGCGTGGGACGAGGTCTTCGACTGGTACGTCGAGCTGTCCAAGACCACGTTCATGGGCGGCGGCGAGCAGGCGAAGGTGTCGGCGCGCGTCCTCGGCGAGGTCCTGGACGTCACCCTCAAGCTGCTCCACCCGATCGTCCCCTTCGTCACCGAGGCGCTGTGGACGACGCTCACCGGCAAGGAGTCGCTCGTCGTCGCCGACTGGCCGGCCGACAGTGGGTTCCGCGACGCGGCGGCCGAGGCGGAGATCGAGAACCTCCAGCAGGTGATCACCGAGGTCCGGCGGTTCCGCGCGGACCAAGGGCTCCAGCCGGGGCAGCGGGTGCCGGCGCGGCTCGGACTGTCCGGTACCGCCCTCGCCGCGCACGAGGGTGCGATCCGGCAGCTGCTGCGGCTCCAGCCGGAGGGCGAGGGGTTCCAGGCGACGGCGAACCTCACCATCGGTGGGGCGACGGTCGCCCTGGACCTGTCCGGGACGATCGACGTCGAGGCGGAGCGGAAGCGGCTTGCCAAGGCGTTGGCGGCGGCGGAGAAGGAGAAGTCCCAGGCGACGGCCAAGCTGGGGAACGAGGCGTTCCTGGCGAAGGCGGCCGAGGCGGCCGTCGAGAAGATTCGTACGCGGCTCGCGAAGGCTGAGGCCGACATCGAGCGGATCAGTGCTCAGTTGGCAGCGCTGCCGGGTGCGTAGGCGTTAGGGCTCGCCCCTGGCTGGGGGCGGGGTGGGGGTTGCCCCTGTCCCGCCCCTTCGCCGTTTCCTGGGGGCTGTGCCCCCAGACCCCCCTTTTCGCGGCTTCGCCGCTCGTCCTCAAGCGCCGGACGGGCTGAAATCAGCCCGTTGGGGGTGCCCCCTCTGGGGGAGTTTGAGGACAGCGCCCGAAGGGCGCTTCGGGGGTGCGGGGGCGCAGCCCCTGCAAGAAACGGAGAAAGGGCGGGACCGGGGCACCCTCACCGCGACCACGGTCGCGAGCGTCCCGGGTCCCACATCGGCCCCCACGGCCCGTCGACGGGCTCGTCGTGCAACTCCGCGCGGTCACGGACCCGCTGGCGCCGGTCGCGCACCGGTGCGAACAGGACGTACGCCGTCGAGACGACGACGAACGCCAACCGGATCAAGCCCCGCGCCGCATCGTCGTGGACGACGAACACGCTCCCGTACAAGGCGACCAGCGCCAGCCAGCTCCACAGCGGCACCAGCCGCCGCTGCCCGCACACGTCCCACAGGAGCGTGCCGAGCAGCACGGACGCCGTGTAGTACGTGTAGACGCTCGGGTCGAGGACGATGCGCGCGTTGGCGCCCAGCAGGACGACCGCCGCCCAGCGGCCGCGCCAGACGGCGACCGTGCCGAGGAAGAGGCCGAGGGCGGCCTGGGCCGGGCGGGCCCAGCTCGGGGTCTCGGGGTCGTTGGCGCCCAGCCAGCGCAGCGCGGACGCCGGGTTGTTGGGGATGGTGAACTCGGCGGCGGCGAAGGAGTGCGTGTCGACGAGGAAGAACGGCACCCAGGCGACGGCGACGAGACCGGCGCACCAGAGCCCGGCCCGCAGCCAGCGTTCCTTCGGCAGCGCCAGCAGCAGCGGGAGGAAGGCCAGCGCGGTGGGCTTGGAGTCCAGGGCGAGGGCCATCCAGATGCCGGTGGCCGCCGCGTCGCAGCGCGTCATGGAGCGGACGGCCAGGGCGGTGAAGAACAGCGCCAGCACGTCGTCGAGATGGGCGAAGCGGACCGAGACCTCGATCCACATCGGGATGAAGGCCAGTCCGGCGATGAGGACGCGCCGCCGCAGCCGCTGGTGGTTGGTGCCGGTGCCCAGGAAGTGCCGGGCGGCGCTGCGCCCGGTGAGCACCAGGACCACCAGGCCGAGCACCGACATGAACGCCTCGGCGAGCACCTGCCCGACCTCGGCGGGGAAGGGGTTGAACAGCCCGGCCACCAGGAAGCTGATGGGCCCCATCTGGAGTTCGGGGTGGCGGGCGTAGAGGTTGAGGCCGCCGTCGCCCGACGAGCCGTGGTAGATCAGCTCGCCGCCCGTGCGCAGGTAGTGCCAGGAGAAGCCGCCGCTCGGTTCCACGACCACGAACCAGAGCGCGGCCCACGCGGTGAGCAGCAGCAAGTGCATCCGCGTGCTGAGTTCCGGTATCCGCACAACGCTCCCGTTCCGCCACCCGGCCACCGTCGGGTCCGGGCACAACTGTCACCGGCGGTCAGATGGCGGAAGCCGCCCGGAGGTTGCTCTCCGGGCGGCGGATGTGAGCAGCGGAACACTTTGTTCCGAGCGTGGTCCCGACTCAGACCTCGATGGCGACCGGGCCGGAGTCCGTAGCCTCGGCGTTGCGGCGGGTCTTGGCCCAGCCGTTGCGGCCGCGCAGCATCCGCAGGAAGCCGCGGGCCGACGCCGGGAAGAGGTGGTAGGCGTACAGCCACAGGGCCAGGCCCCACAGCAGGGCGGTGAGCAGCGAGCGGTCGTCGGCGCGGTCGCGGCGGTAGACCGGGCCCCACAGCACGAACGGCAGCACCGAGACGACGGCCAGCGCGAGGACCAGCGGCCACAGCGCCAGCATGCCGCCGAACGCCGCCCCGGCGCCGTCCTCGGCGGCGGTCAGGCCCAGCAGCGCGAACATGACGGCGCACAGCGCGAGCGTCACCAGGTGGGCGACGGGCTGGAGGAAGGTGTAGAGGGTCTCCAGGACGCCCCGGCCGCCGTAGTGGCGCGAGGAGATGATGCGCGGCGCGTAGCGGACGCACTGGAGGTTGCCCTGCGCCCAGCGGGTGCGCTGGGTGAGGAACCGGCGGCCGTGCGGCAGCCCCTCCTGGGAGACCCAGGTGTCGGTGATGTGGTTGATCCGGTCACCGGTGAGGATCATGTGCAGGCCCAGCTCGTAGTCCTCCAGCAGGGCGCCGCGCTTCCAGGGCCGCCGCTCGGCCGCGGCTATCCGGTCGAGCGAGGCGAGGCGGGTGAACTGCCCGTTGCCGCCCAGGCCGACGGAGCCGGTGCGGGCCCGGAGCAGCTGCATGCCGGCGTTGGAGACGGAGAACTCCATGTCCTGCATGCGCACCAGCAGCCGCGCGAAGGCGTTCCGCGCCCGGCCGCGGTCGGGCAGCGGGCGCTCGTCCCCGGTGTTCCGCATCCGGACGCTGACCTGGACGCCGCCGGTCTCCGGGTCGCCGAAGCCCTGCGGGCCGCTGACGACGTTCAGCGCGTTGGGGTCCAGCTGCCCGTCGGCGTCGACGACGCAGACGACGACCCGCTCGCGGTCGGTGTCCCGGGAGAGGAACTGGTTCAGCTCGTCGTACGCGGCGTTGAGCGCCGCGCCCTTGCCCTGCCGGGCCTCCGGGCGGTGCCGGCGCACCAGGTGGACGCGGCGGTCGCGCTCGGCGAGTTCGGCGACGATCGCGCCGGTGCGGTCGTCGCTGTCGTCGTCGATGACCCAGACGTGCGCGCGGGGGTGGTCGGCGCGCAGCCGGCCGACGGTCGTCGCGACGACGGCCTCCTCGTCCCGGCAGGGGACGAAGAAGTGCCAGTCGAAGGCGGCGGGGTCGCCGTGCTCGGCGATCGGGCGCCGCGTGTAGGCGTGGCGGGCGCCGGCCCAGTAGAGGAGGAAGCAGGCGAGGAGGAAGAAGGGGAATATGAGGAAGAAGGGGCTCTGGAACACGAGGAGTCCTGGTGGGGCGGGGGAGCGGGCGGTCGGTCCGGGCTGGGGCTGCCGCCCTTACGCCGCCAGGCGCACCGGTGTGGCGATGCCGGCCAGCAGGGCCGTGATCCGCTCCGAGGCGAGGCCGTCGCCGAACGGGCTGGGCAGCGCGGCCAGGCGGGCCAGGCCCTCCGGGCCCTCGGCGAGCCGCCGGCGCGCGGCGGCGCCGATCGCCGGGCCCGGGGCGACGAGCTCCGCGAAGTCGGTCATCGCCTCCGGCCGCTCCGTGGAGCGCCGGACGACCACCAGCGGACGGCCGAGGACCGTGCACTCCTCCTGGATGCCGCCGGAGTCGGACACGAGCAGGGCCGCGTGCCGGGCCAGGGCCAGGAACTCGGAGTAGCCGAGCGGCGCGGTCACCGTCAGCGGCGCGAGGAGGGCGGCGAGGCCGGCCGCCTCGATCCGGGCGCGGGTACGGGGGTGCAGCGGCAGCAGGACCGGGCGGTCGTCGGCGACCAGCGCGGCGAGCTCGGTGAGGATCGCGCGCAGGGCGGCCGGGTCGTCGGTGTTCTCCGGGCGGTGCGCGGTGGCGAGGACGTAGCCGTCGGCGGTCAGCCCTCGCGCGTCCAGCAGCGCGGCGCGCTCGGCGGCGGAGGGGAGCTGGTTGCGGACGGCCTCGACGACGGTGTTGCCGGTGACGGCGATCCGGGCGTCCTCCAGGCCCTCGGCGAGGAGGTTGGCGCGGTTGTCCTCGGTGGCCGCGCAGAGCACGTCAGCGACGCGGTCGATGAGGACGCGGTTGTGCTCCTCGGGCATGTTCCGGTCGTGGCTGCGCAGGCCGGCCTCGACGTGCACCAGCGGGATGCCCCGGGCGTTGGCGGCCAGCGCGCCGGCCAGGGCGGCGTTGGTGTCGCCCTGGACGACGACGGCGAGCGGCGGCTCGGCGGTGAACAGCTCGTCGAGCTGCTCCAGGGCGGCGGAGATCTGCACGGCGCGGGGCTTGCCGCCGACGCCGGTGAGGAGGGTGGGCTCCGGGAGGCCCAGTTCCGTCAGGAAGCGGCCCGAAAGGTCCTCGTCGTAGTGCTGACCGGTGTGGATCAGGTGGGCGGCGGGGCCGAGGAGGCGGACGAGGTCCGTGAGCTTGACGAGTTCGGGGCGGGTGCCGAGGACTATGGCGATGCTGCGGGTGGGCAGGGTCATGGTCACGGGGCTTCCTGTCGCTGTCTGGGGTGCGGACAGCGACGAGGTTGCGGGTCTTGGGTTGCTGCCCCGGATGAGCGCCGGTTGCTCGACGGTTGCGGGTTCGGATCGGGACTTTCGTCCCGGGTGGGGGTGTGCCCCGGTCCCGCCCTTTCTCCCCCAGCTACCGCTGGGAGGTGCCCCCAGTTTCTTGCGGGGGCGAGCCCCCGCACCCCCGAAGTGCGCTGCGCGCGCTGTCCTCAAACGTCGGACAGGCTGATTTTCAGCCTGTCCGGCGTTTGAGGACGAGCGGCGAAGCCGCGATCACGGGGTCTGGGGCGCAGCCCCAGGAAGCGGCGAAGGGGCGGGACCGGGGCACACCCCCCGGACTACGTCCGGTACCGGTACCCCAGCCCCCGTACCGCCTCCACCGGATCCGCCGCCTCGTCCCCCGCCGCCTGCCGCAGCTTGCGGCGCAGGCGGAGGACGGCGAATTTGACGCGTTCGCGGCCGGTGGCGGCGTGGTCGTCCCAGACGCGGTCGAGGAGCTGCTCGGTGGTGATGACGCGGCCGCGGTTGCGGACGAGGATCTGGAGGAGTCGGTACTCGATGTCGCTGAGGCGGGCCTCCTGGCCCTGCCAGACGGCGGAGCGGCGCTCGGGGACGAGGCGGAGGCCGTCGTCGAAGGACTCGCCGGCCCAGCGGGCGGGGGCGGCGCGGCGGAGCAGGGCCTCGACGCGGGCGAGGAGCTCCTCGTTGCCGAAGGGCTTGGGCAGGTAGTCGTCGGCGCCGGAGCGCAGGCCGCGTACGCGGTCGGTCTCGGCGCCGCGTGCGGTGAGCAGGAGGACGGGGAGGTCGCTGAGGTCGCGGGTGCGTTCCAGGACCTCCCAGCCGTCGAGCTCGGGGAGCCCGATGTCGAGGATCACCAGGGCGGGGCGCTCGGCGAAGAGGAGCCGCAGCGCCTCGCGGCCGTCGTCGGCGGGGATCACGGTGTGACCGGCGCGTTCCAGCAGGACGCGCAGGGCGAGGGCCAGGTCGGCGTCGTCCTCGACGACGAGGATGCGGGTCATGGGACGTCCTCCTCGGCCGCCCCCGGGGGGCCTGCCACCGGCAGCAGGACGCGGAAGACCGCGCCCTCGCCCTCCGTACCGCCCGCGGTCAGCGTGCCGCCGTGCAGTTCGACGAGGGTGCGGCCGATGGCCAGGCCGAGGCCGGTGCCGGGGTAGCCGCCGGAGCGGGCGTTGGCGGCGCGGACGAAGCCGGTGAAGATCTCCTCGCGGGCGGCCTCGGGTATGCCGATGCCGGTGTCGGCGACCTCGATCTCCCAGTGCTCGCCGCGCGGGGCGGCGGTGACGGTGATCCGGCCGTCGGGCGGGGTGAACTTGGCGGCGTTCTCCAGCAGGTTCCCCAGGACGTGCTGGAGCCGGTGGCGGTCGCCGCGCAGGGGCGGCCCCGGGGAGCAGCGCAGGACGGTGAAGACCGGGCCGGGGGCGCCGGCCGGGACGCAGAGGGACTCCAGGACGGCGTCGCGCAGCATGTCCGGCACGTCCACCCGGCCGAACTCCAGCTCGGGTCCGGTGGCCCGCATCCGGGTGGTGAACAGCAGGTCGGCGATGACGCGCTGCATCCGCTCGCCGTTGCGGCGGATGGCGTCCACGAAGGCCCGCTGCTGGTCGGTGAGGGTGCCGAACGCCGGGTCGACGAGGAGTTCGCCGAAGCTGATGACGGTGGTGAGCGGGGTGCGCAGCTCGTGGGAGGCGGCGGCGGTGAAGGCGTTGCGCTGCCGGGCCAGCTCGGTGAGGGCGACGTTGTCCCGTTCCAGGTCGTGCTCGCGGCGTTTGCGGTCGGTGATGTCGGTGAAGAACCACAGGGCGCCGAGGTAGGTGCCGCCGTGGCGCAGGGGTTCCACCTCGCGGCGGACGACGCGCCCGTCGGCGAGCGGGATCTCGGCCTCCCGGTGGACGGGCCGGCGGGCCAGGATCTCGCCGGGGCTGCCGGGGGCGGTGTAGCCGGGGGCGAAACGGGCACGGACGAGGGGGACGACCGGGCGCATCGGGGCGCCGCGGGAGAGGTCCACCCGCCCTTCCAGGTCGAACATGCGGGCGAAGCGGCGGTTGACGGCCAGGATCTCGTCGGCGGGGCTCTGCAGCAGGGCGCCGGCGGGCAGGGCCTCCAGGACGGCCTGGAGCAGGTCGCGGTCCTCGTCGCGGTCCTCGGAGGCCATCTCTCTCACCCGCTCCCACGGACGTCTCCGGCGAATCCCTCCGCAATCAAACGAAATCCGCACTAAAACCGTAGGGCAAAGCGGAACATAACGCTCCCGCAGCGCCACCCGCCCCCCGGCCCCTGCCCCGGAGCGCCGCCCCGGCTCCGTAGACTGGGCGGCGTGAGCGAGCGCCCCCAGAACGACGACCACGACGACCTCGGCGACAAGAGATCCGGCGGCCCCGACGGTGCCGACCGTTTCGACGAGATCGTCGACACCGAGACCACCCGTGACCCCGACCTGGCGGTGATCGAGGCCGGCAGCCGCACCCTGCGCGCCCAGGCCGGACCGCCGCAGGGCGACGGCATCCCCGCCCGCCCCGTTGACCCCGAGGTCGAGCGGGCGCTGCGCGAGGTGGAGGCCGAGCTGGCGGGCCGCTGGGGGGAGACCAAGCTCGACCCGTCGCTGGAGCGCATCCGGAAGCTGATGGACGTCCTGGGCCAGCCCCAGCACGCGTACCCGTCCATCCACATCACCGGCACCAACGGCAAGACCAGCACCGCCCGCATGATCGAGGCCCTGCTGAGCGCCTTCGACCTGCGCACCGGCCGTTACACCAGCCCGCACGTGCAGACGTACCTGGAGCGGATCAGCCTGGACGGCGCGCCGATCAGCGCCGAGCGGTTCGTCGAGACGTACCGGGACATCGAGCCCTATGTGCGGATGGTCGACGAGCGCGAGGAATTCCGCCTCTCGTTCTTCGAGGTACTCACCGGCATGGCCTTCGCCGCCTTCGCCGACGCCCCGGTGGACGTCGCGGTGGTCGAGGTCGGCATGGGCGGTACCTGGGACGCGACCAACGTCGTGGACGGCACGGTCGCCGTGGTCACGCCGATAAGCCTCGACCACACCGACCGGCTCGGCTCGACGCCCGGGGAGATCGCCCTGGAGAAGGCCGGGATCATCAAGCAGGACGCCACCGTCGTCCTCGCCCAGCAGCCGGTGGACGCCGCGCAGGCGCTGCTCAAGCGCGCCGTCGAGGTGGACGCCACGGTCGCCCGCGAGGGCATGGAGTTCGGCGTCGTCGCCCGCGAGGTCGCGGTCGGCGGCCAGCTCCTCACCCTGCGCGGCCTCGGCGGCGAGTACCCCGAGGTCTTCCTCCCGCTGTACGGCGCCCACCAGGCGCACAACGCCGCCGTGGCGCTGGCGGCGGTCGAGGCGTTCTTCGGCATCGGCTCGCAGCACGCCCGCACCCTGGACCTCGACGTGGTCCGCCGCGCCTTCGCCTCCGTCACCTCGCCGGGCCGGCTGGAGGTCGTCCGCCGCAGCCCCACGGTCGTCCTGGACGCCGCCCACAACCCGGCGGGCGCCCGGGCGGCGGCCGAGGCGGTCACCGAGGCGTTCGGCTTCAGCCGGCTGGTCGGCGTCGTGGCCACCAGCGCGGACAAGGACGTGCGCGGGGTGCTGGAGGCGTTCGAGCCGGTCTTCGCCGAGATCGTCGTCACCCGCAACTCCACCGACCGCACGATGGACGTCGACGAGCTGGCCGCGCTCGCCGTCGAGGTCTTCGGCGAGGAGCGGGTCCAGGTGGAGCCGCGGCTGGACGACGCCCTGGAGGCGGCGATCACCCTCGCCGAGGAGGAGGGCGAGTACGCCGGCGCCGGCGTCCTGGTGACCGGCTCGGTCTTCACGGTGGGCGACGCCCGCCTGCTGCTGCGCGGAAGGGACTGACCATGCGGACGCTGTGCGCGAGCACCCTGATCGGTGAATTCTTCATCATCGGCTTCGCCGGGCTGGTGGCCATGAAGGACGAGGATCTGTCCACCGGGAC
This sequence comes from Streptomyces mobaraensis NBRC 13819 = DSM 40847, assembly GCF_017916255.1. Taxonomy (NCBI): domain Bacteria; kingdom Bacillati; phylum Actinomycetota; class Actinomycetes; order Kitasatosporales; family Streptomycetaceae; genus Streptomyces; species Streptomyces mobaraensis. The sequence continues at coordinate 2,527,584 of NZ_CP072827.1, read as the reverse complement.
GGTCTGGGCGGTCAGTGGGACGGCGATGCTGCTCAGCGTGGTGCTGTGCGGGATGATCACCCGTCCCGGCGGGGTGCAGCTCGGCTGGCTGCTCCAGATCGGGCTGGTCGCGAGTGGTTTCGTGGTGCCGCTGATGTTCGCCCTGGGAGTGATCTTCGGCGCCCTGTGGTGGGCGTCGGTGCACTTCGGCCGGAAGATCGACGCGGCGAAGGCGCGGTTCGCGGCGGAGGCCGAGGCGTCGTAGCGGCGCGCGCCCGCGCGGGGCGCCCGGCCCGTACCGGGTGACGGCCGGCCCCCGGCGCCCCTGTACCCTCTGGCCCCACACACACGATCATCCGCAAGGAGCCGCAGTATGAGCCAGCGCACCCTCGTCCTCCTCAAGCCCGACGCGGTCGCCCGCAAGCTCGTGGGCGAGATCATCGCCCGCATCGAGCGGAAGGCGAACTGGACGATCAGCGCGCTGGAGCTGCGCACCCTGGACCGTGCCGTCCTCGAACAGCACTACGCCGAGCACGTCGGCCGCGACTTCTACGAGCCGCTGATGGCGTTCATGTCGTCCGGTCCGGTCGTCGCCATGGTCGTCGAGGGCGAGCGCGTGATCGAGGGCGTCCGGGCGCTGGCGGGCCCGACCGACCCGATTTCGGCCGCCCCGGGTTCCATCCGTGGTGACTTCGGCACCATCACGCGCGAGAACCTCATCCATGCCTCGGACTCGGTGGAGTCCGCGGAGCGGGAAATCAAGATTTTCTTTCCCGACCACGGCTGATACCGGATCAGGCCGGCTCCCATTCTGATCAGGGGCGACCGATTTCTTTTCGGTCGCCCTCTGACATATGCGTGGCGATCGGGGGAACCTCTCACTCCGACACGACGTCACCATTACCGGGGCGGGCTCGCGTTCCGCCGACAATGGCGGAGCAGCTGTCGCGTCGCTTTCCGTCGGCGAGACTACGATGAGAGCTTCCGCGCCCCGCAGCGCACCACCTGCCGACCTCAAGTAAGCAATCGCTCCAGCTGGGAAGGCCAGACGTATCCTCATGGGGAACAACATGTCGTTCATCGGCCGTGACATGGCTGTCGACCTCGGGACCGCCAACACGCTGGTGTACGTCAGAGGCCGCGGGATCGTCCTCAACGAACCGTCCGTCGTCGCCATCAATACGAACACGGGCGGCATCCTCGCGGTCGGCGCCGAGGCGAAGAAGATGATCGGGCGGACGCCCGGCAACATCGTGGCGGTCCGCCCCCTGAAGGACGGCGTCATCGCCGACTTCGAGATCACCGAGCGGATGCTCCGCTACTTCATCCTCAAAATCCACAAGCGCCGCTGGATGGCCCGCCCCCGCGTGGTCGTCTGCGTCCCCTCCGGCATCACCGGTGTCGAGCGGCGCGCGGTGATCGAGGCCAGCACCCAGGCCGGCGCCCGCCAGGTGCACATCATCGAGGAGCCCATGGCCGCCGCGATCGGCTCGGGCCTCCCGGTCCACGAGGCCACCGGCAACATGGTCGTCGACATCGGCGGCGGCACCACCGAGGTCGCCGTGATCTCCCTCGGCGGCATCGTCACCGCCCAGTCCATCCGCGTCGCGGGCGACGAGCTGGACAACGCGATCATCCAGCACATCAAGAAGGAGTACAGCCTCCTGCTGGGCGAGCGCACCGCAGAACAGATCAAGATCACCATCGGGTCGGCCTACGACCTGGAGCAGGACGAGCACACCGAGATCCGCGGCCGGGACCTGGTCAGCGGGCTGCCCAAGACGGTCGTGATCTCCGCCGCCGAGGTCCGCAAGGCCATCGAGGAGCCGGTCAACTCCATCGTCGACGCGGTCAAGACGACCCTCGACAAGTGCCCGCCCGAGCTCTCCGGCGACGTCATGGACCGCGGCATCGTGCTCACCGGCGGCGGCGCCCTGCTGCGCGGCCTCGACGAGCGGCTGCGCCGCGAGACCGGCATGCCGATCCACATCGCCGAGGACCCGCTGGACTCCGTCGCCCTCGGCTCCGGCAAGTGCGTGGAGGAGTTCGAGGCCCTCCAGCAGGTGCTGGACGCGCAGCCCCGCAGGTGACCCGCCACCGGCACCGCCGCCCGGCGGAAACAACCTGATATACAGGCAGAACGCTGCTGCCGGTGACCGGCGTCCACCCGGCCCGCCGGTCAGAGGAGACCCGACGAGAAGGGCATGCCGCCGCACGTGAGGGACACACGAGAGAGCCGGCTGCTGTTGGTGCTGCTGATCGCCGTCGCGTTCGCGCTGATCACGGTCGATATCCGGGGCGGCGACCGGTCCCCGCTCGACGGCGCCCGGCGCGCCGCCGCCACCGCCTTCGGGCCGGTGGAGAAGGGCGTCGCGGGGATCGTCGACCCGGTCGCCGACGCGGTCGCCGCCGTCCGCGACTCGGGCGACCGCAGCGACCGGATCACCCGGCTGGAGCGCGAGAACACCGCCCTCAAGCAGCGGCTCGGCAGCGACGACCGCAACAACGCCCGGGTCCGCGAGCTCGACAAGATGCTCGGCACCGCCGGACGCGGCCAGTACGGCATCAAGGGCGCCCAGGTCATCGCCATAGGAGCGGCCCAGGGCTTCTCCTGGACCGTCACCATCGACCTCGGCAGCAACGACGGCGTCAAGCGCGACATGACCGTCCTCAACGGGGACGGGCTCGTCGGCCGCGTCACCACCGTCGGCCCGTCCACCTCGACCGTCCTCCTGGTCACCGACCCCAAGTTCACCGTCGGCACCCGGCTGGAGAAGAGCGGCGAGATCGGTTTCGCGGGCGGGCAGGGGGACAGCAGCCTGCGCGTGGAGCTGCTCAACGGCAAGGCCGCCGTCCGGCCCGGCGACCGCCTGGTCACCTTCGGCTCCAGCAAGGACAAGCCCTTCGTCCCCGGCGTCCCGGTCGGCGAGGTCGTCCGCGTCGAGCCCTCCGGCGGCCGGCTCACCCGCACCCTCCAGGTGCGGCCCTTCGTCGGCTTCAGCAAGCTCGACCTGGTCGGCGTCGTCGTCGAACCGCCCAAGGCCGACCCGCGCGACAGCGTGCTGCCGCCCAAGCCCGAGGCCCCCAAGCCCACGCCCACGGTGACCGTCACGGCCACCCCGACGCCGAGCGCCGAACCCAGGGACTGACCCCATGCCCATGCGCCTGAACCGGATCCTGCTCTCGACCGCGCTGGTGGTGGTGGCCCTCGTCCTCCAGGTGAGCGTCTTCGCCCGGCTCCACCTGCCCGGCGCCGTCCCCGACCTGCTGCTCCTCGTCGTCGTCGCCCTCGGCCTGGTCTACGGGCACACCGGCGGCGCCCTGGTCGGCTTCGGCGCGGGCCTGCTCGCCGACCTCGCCCCGCCCGCCGACCACGCGACCGGCCGCTACGCGCTGGTGCTGTGCGTCGTCGGCTACCTGGTCGGGCTCGCCCGGCCGGAGACCGGGCGGCTGCGCTCGGCCACCGTGCCGCTGCTCGTCGTCCTCGGCGCGGCCGTCGTCTCCACCCTGCTGTACGCGGGGGTGGGCGCCCTGGTCGGGGACACCGCCGCCCGGCACGTCGGCCTCACCGGGCTGCTGCTCACCGCCGCCCTCTACGACCTGCTGCTGGCGCCGTTCACCGTGCCGCTGATCATGGCGCTGGCGAGGCGGGCCGAGAACGACCCGCTCACCGCCGAGGGCGCCACCGCCGTCGCGGCCGGCGAGGGCGCGTACGGCCGGCTGTCCGGTCTCGGCGGGCGCGGGCGCGGCAAGGGGCTCGGCGGCCTGCAGGTCCGCAGAACGCGGCTGTCACGGGGGACCCGGGGGACGCGGAGCAAGTGGAAGGGCGGCAAGCACCTGTGACAGTCCAACCGATCGCGCGCCCCTCGGTCCCGGGAGCCGCCCGGTGAGCAACATCCCCGAGACCGGCCGGACCTCCCGGATCACCATCCGGCTGGTGGTCATCCAGATCCTCGTCGTCTCGCTCCTGCTCACGCTGGGCGGACGCCTCTGGTACCTGCAGATCCGCAACGGCGACGAGTACACCGCCGAGGCGGCCAGCAACCACATCCAGCAGGTCATCGTGCCCGCGACCCGCGGCTCGATCCTGGACGCGCGCGGCATCCCGCTCGCCGACAACCAGACGCGGCTGGTCGTCTCGGCCGACCGCACCGACCTGATGAAGATGCGGGACAAGGGCAAGGGCGTCCTCACCCGGCTCGCCGGGGTGCTCGGCCTGAAGCCGGAGGACGTGGCGGCCAAGGTGCGGCTGTGCGACGCCAAGACGCCCAAGCCCTGCTGGGCCGGCTCGCCCTACCAGCCGATCCCGATCACCGACGAGGCCACCACCCAGCAGGCCCTGCAGATCCGCGAGCGCGCCGAGGACTTCCCCGGCATCACCGCCGAGCCGATGGCCGTCCGCCGCTACCCCGGCCCCGGCGGCTCCAACACCGCGCAGGTGCTGGGTTATCTGTCGCCGGTGACCGACGACGAGATCACCCAGGCGAAGGACTCCCGCACCCCGCTGATGCGCTCCGACGAGATCGGCCGCAACGGGCTGGAGCGGCAGTACGACGCGGAGCTGCGCGGCCGGGCCGGCGTCACCCGGTACGAGGTCGACAACCTCGGCCGCGTCATCGGCAAGGCCAGAAGCGACCGGGCCGAGCCCGGCTCCAACGTCGTCACCAGCATCGACGCACGCGTGCAGGCCATAGCGGAACGCGAGCTCGACCAGGCGATGAAGGACGCCCGGCAGGAGATGGACCGCAACACCGGCACCACCTACAAGGCCGACGCGGGCGCCGTCGTCGTCATGGAGTCCAAGACCGGCCGGGTGGTGGCCATGGCCTCCAACCCCACCTACGACCCCAACGCCTGGGTGGGCGGCATCTCCGCCAAGGACTACCAGGCCCTGACCGGCAAGGACTCCGACTACCCGCTGCTCAACCGGGCCATCCAGGGCCAGTCCGCGCCCGGCTCGGTGTTCAAGGTCATCTCCGCCACGGCGGCCGTCAACGCGGGCTATCCGTTCACCGACAAATACAACTGCTCGAGCTCGTACAACATCGGTCACCAGGTCTTCAAGAACTTCGAGTCCAAGGGGTACGGCCCGATCGACCTCGGCCGGGCGCTGGAGGTCTCCTGCGACACCGTCTTCTACGACCTGGCCTACCGGCAGTGGCAGAAGGACGGCGGCAACAACCCCAAGCACCCCAAGGACTGGTTCTACCGGACCGCCCACGAGTTCGGCCTCGGCAAGCCCACCGGCATCGACCTGCCCAACGAGGTCCGCGGCCGGGTCCCGGACCGCGACTGGAAGAAGCGGTACTGGGAGGCCAACAAGGACGCCTGGTGCAAGCAGGGCCGGGGGGCCGGGAAGGGCGACTACGCGGCCGAGATCGCCAAGGAGAACTGCGAGTCGTTCGCCCGCATGCGCGCCGGCGACTCCGTCAACTACTCCATCGGACAGGGCGACACCCTCGTCACCCCCATCCAGATGGCCACCATCTACGCGGCCATCAGCAACGGCGGCACCCTCCACGACCCCACCGTCGGCAAGGCGATCATCAGCCCCGACGGCAAGCGGATCCGCGAGATCCGGCCGAAGGCGCACGGGAAGCTGCCCTTCGACGGGAAGACCCGCGACCAGCTCGACGCCGCGCTGGCCGGCGTCGCCACCCAGGGCAGCGCCGCCTGGCGCTTCCAGGGCTGGCCGCAGAAGGAGATCCCGATGCACGCCAAGACCGGCACCGCCGAGGTCGCCGGCAAGCAGACGACGTCCTGGTTCGCCACGTACACCAAGGACTTCACCATCGTCATGACGATCTCCCAGGGCGGCACCGGCTCCGGCGCCTCGGGACCGGCCGTCCGGAAGATCTACAACGCCCTGTACGGGGTGGACGAACAGGGGAAGATCGACGCCAAGAAGGCGCTGCTGCCCCGGCCCGAGGCCGGTCTGCCGAAGATCGACAAGGACGGCAGCATCGTCGCCGCGCACATCGACCCGCCGCCGTCCGAGCCCGCCCGCAAGGAAGAGAAGCAGGAAGAGTGAGCGACATGAGCGGTACGACATGAGCGGTATGAGCGCCGACGGCTTCCGCATCCGCCGCTTCGCCCCGCAGCGCTCAGCCTGGGCCCGGCTCACCGACCGCGACTCCGTGGTCCGCCGCCTCGACTGGGTGATGCTCCTCGCCGCGCTCGTCCTGTCCGGCTTCAGCACCCTGCTCGTCTACTCCGCCACCCGCGGCCGCACCGAGCTGACCCACGGCGACCCCTACTACTTCCTGCTGCGCAACCTCCTCAACATCGGCATAGGGCTCGCCCTCGCCGCCGGCGCCGTCTGGGCCGGCCACCGGACGCTGCGCGGCGCGGTCCCCGTGCTCTACGTGGTCTCCGTGCTCGGCTGCCTCTCCGTGCTCACCCCGCTGGGCGCGACGATCAACGGCGCCCGGTCGTGGATCCAGCTCGGCGGCGGGTTCTCCATCCAGCCCTCCGAGTTCACGAAGATCACCATCACCCTGGGCATGGCCATGCTGCTGGCCCAGGCCGTGGACGCCGGCGACCGGCCGCACCCCGACCACCGCACCGTCCTGCAGGCGCTCGGCATCGCCGCCGTGCCCATCCTCGTCATCCTGCTGATGCCCGACCTGGGCTCGGTGATGGTCCTCGTCGTCATCGTGCTCGCCGTGCTGCTGGCCTCCGGCGCGTCCAACCGGTGGATCGCCGGGCTGCTGGGGGCGGGCGTGCTCGGCTGCGTACTGATCTGGCAGCTCGGGATACTGGACGAGTACCAGATCAACCGCTTCGCCGCGTTCGCCAACCCCGCCTTCGACCCGGCCGGCGTCGGCTACAACACCAAGCAGGCCCGGATCGCCATCGGTTCCGGCGGCCTCACCGGTTCCGGCCTCTTCCACGGCTCCCAGACCACCGGGCAGTTCGTTCCCGAGCAGCAGACGGACTTCATCTTCACCGTCGCGGGCGAGGAGCTGGGCTTCGTCGGGGCGGGCACGATCATCTTCCTGATCGGCGTCATCCTCTGGCGCGCCTGCCGCATCGCCCGTGAGACGACCGAGCTGTACGGGACGGTCGTGGCCGCGGGGATCATCGCCTGGTTCGCCTTCCAGTCCTTCGAGAACATCGGCATGACCCTGGGGATCATGCCCGTGACCGGGCTGCCGCTGCCGTTCGTCTCGTACGGCGGCTCGTCGATGTTCGCCGCCTGGATCGCCGTCGGTCTCCTCCAGTCGATCAAGGTGCAGCGGCCGTTGGCGTCGGCCTAGGCCGGGGGTGCCCGGCGGGGCGGCGGCCGTGCCGGGTCCGGGGCCCTGGCCCCGCGGTGTCCGAGATCGGCCTGCCGCCGGGCGCGTCCGGCGACTAGATTCGACGGCATGGACCGGGTCCGGAGCGCGACAGCGCGGGAGATCGAGCGGAAGTACGAGGCCGACGACGGAACGTCCCCGGTACGGCTGCCCGACCTCGGCGGGGCCGGACCCGTCGCCCGCGTCGTCGACCGGGGGACGGACGTCCTCGACGCCGTCTACTACGACACCGCCGACCGCCGCCTCCTCGCCGCCGGCATCACCCTGCGCCGCCGTACCGGGGGCGACGCCGGATGGCACCTCAAGCTGCCCGTCGCCCCCGGGGTGCGCGACGAGGTGCGCGCCCCGCTCACGGACGTCATCCCGCGCCGGCTCGCCGCCCTCGTCCGAGCCCGCACCCGGGGCGCCCCGCTCGCCCCGCTGGCGCGCGTCGTCTCCCGCCGCGACGTCCGGCACCTCCTCGACGCGCGCGGCAGCCTCCTCGCCGAGGTCAGCACCGACTCCGTCAGCGCCGGACGGCCGGCGGGGGAGGACCCCGGGGCGATGGCCGCCTGGACCGAGATCGAGGTGGAACTCGGCCCCGGCGCCGACCCCGGCCTCTTCGACGTCCTCGAACCGCGCCTGCGCGAGGCCGGGTTGCGCCCGTCGCGCTCCGGCAGCAAACTCGCGCGGGCCCTCGCCGGAGACCAGCTCGGCGGAGATGACCCCGCCGAAGAAGGCGGGGAGGCACCCGCCGCGGGCGACGCCGCCCGCGTCGTCCTCGCCCACCTCCGCGAGCAGGCCGAGGCCGTCGTCGCCCTCGATCCCGGCGCCCGGCTCGGCACCGAGGACGCCGTCCACCAGATGCGCGTCGCCACCCGGCGGCTGCGCAGCGCCCTCCGCACCTACGGCAGACTCCTCGACCCCCGCGTCACCGGCCCACTGGGAACCGAACTCCGCTGGCTCGCCGTCGAGTTGGGGGCGGACCGCGACCGCGAGGTGGTCGTGGAACGCCTCCGGCACCACCTGGACGACCTCCCGCGCCCCCTCGTCCGCGGCCCGGTCCGCGCCCGCCTGCGCATCTGGTCGAACCGCAGCCGCGCCGAGACCCGCCGCCGGGTCACCGACGCCCTCGACAGCGAGCGCCACCTGGCCCTGCTGGGCCGGCTCGACGCCCTCGTCACCGACCCGCCGCTGCGCCAGGGCGCCGCCGAAGCCTCGGAGAAGGCCCTGGTCAAGGCGGTGCGCCGGGACCACGAGCGGCTCGCGGCGCGGATCGCGCACGCCCTCGCCACCGACCCGGGCCCGGCCCGCGACGCGGCCCTCCACGAGGCCCGCAAGGCCGCCAAGCGGGCCCGCTACGCGGCGGAGGCGGCGGCTCCGGCACTCGGCAAGGACGCCAAGCGCCTCGCCAAACGGCTCAAGGCCGTCCAGACCGTCCTCGGCGACCACCAGGACAGCGTCCTCACCCGGAACGTCCTGCGTCAGATCAGCACCCAGGCCGCGGTGGCGGGGGAGGCGACCTTCACCTACGGGCTGCTGTACGGGCGCGAGGAGGCACGGGCGGCGGAGGGGGAGCGGCAGCTGGCAGGGGTGTGGGAGGAGGCCGCGAAGGCGACGCCGTAGCCCCGGCCACGGAGCGTGACGGCCGGTCCGGGCCGCGGTCCCGCCGGGCACGTTACTCTTGAGGGTCACCCCTGCCCGCTCATGAGAGACATCGTGATGCCTGTCGAGTCGGTCTTCCCGCGCCTGGAAGCGCTTCTCCCGCACGTCCAGAAGCCCATCCAGTACGTCGGCGGAGAGCTCAACTCCACCGTCAAGAACTGGGACGAGTGTGACGTCCGCTGGGCGCTCATGTACCCCGACGCCTACGAGGTCGGGCTGCCCAACCAGGGCGTCATGATCCTGTACGAGGTCCTCAACGAGCGCGAGGGCGTCCTCGCCGAGCGCACCTACAGCGTCTGGCCCGACCTGGAAGCGCTGATGCGCGAGCACGGCGTGCCGCAGTTCACGGTGGACGCCCACCGGCCGGTCAAGGAGTTCGACCTCTTCGGCCTCAGCTTCTCCACCGAGCTCGGCTACACCAACATGCTCACCGCGCTGGACCTGGCGGGCATCCCGCTGGACGCGAGCGAGCGCACGCTGGACGACCCGATCGTCGTCGCGGGCGGGCACGCGGCGTTCAACCCGGAGCCGATCGCCGACTTCATCGACTGCGCGGTCATCGGCGACGGCGAGCAGGCCGTCCTGGAGATGACGGAGATCGTCCGGGCCTGGAAGGCGGAGGGCCGGCCGGGCGGACGCGACGAGGTGCTGTTCCGCCTGGCGAAGACCGGCGGCGTCTACGTTCCGCGGTTCTACGACGTCGAGTACCTGCCCGACGGCCGGATCGCCCGCGTCGTCCCCAACCGCTCCGGCGTGCCGTGGCGCGTGTCCAAGCACACCGTCATGGACCTCGACGAGTGGCCGTACCCCAAGCAGCCGCTGGTCCCGCTGGCGGAGACGGTGCACGAGCGGATGTCCGTCGAGATCTTCCGCGGCTGCACCCGCGGCTGCCGCTTCTGCCAGGCGGGCATGATCACCCGCCCGGTGCGGGAGCGCTCGATCACGGGCATCGGCGAGATGGTCGACAAGGGTCTGAAGGCGACCGGCTTCGAGGAGGTCGGCCTGCTGTCGCTGTCCTCCGCCGACCACACGGAGATCGGCGACATCGCCAAGGGCCTCGCCGACCGCTACGAAGAGGACAAGATCGGCCTCTCGCTGCCGTCGACCCGCGTGGACGCGTTCAACGTCGACCTCGCCAACGAGCTGACCCGCAACGGCCGCCGCTCCGGTCTGACCTTCGCCCCCGAGGGCGGCTCCGAGCGCATGCGCAAGGTCATCAACAAGATGGTCTCGGAAGAGGACCTGATCCGGACCGTCGCCACCGCGTACGGCAACGGCTGGCGCCAGGTGAAGCTGTACTTCATGTGCGGCCTGCCGACGGAGACCGACGAGGACGTCCTGCAGATCGGCGACATGGCGGTCAACGTCATCGCCAAGGGCCGCGAGGTCTCCGGCTCCAACGACATCCGCTGCACGGTGTCCATCGGCGGCTTCGTGCCCAAGCCGCACACCCCGTTCCAGTGGGCGCCGCAGCTCTCCGCCGAGGAGACCGACGCCCGCCTGGAGAAGCTGCGCGACAAGATCCGCGGTGACAAGAAGTACGGCCGCTCGATCGGTTTCCGCTACCACGACGGCAAGCCCGGCATCGTCGAGGGCCTGCTCTCGCGCGGCGACCGCCGCGTCGGCGCGGTCATCCGCGCGGTCTACGAGTCCGGCGGCCGCTTCGACGGCTGGCGCGAGCACTTCAGCTACGACCAGTGGATGAAGTGCGCCGAGGAGACCCTGCCCCCGCAGGGCGTCGACGTCGACTGGTACACCACCCGCGAGCGCACCTACGAGGAGGTCCTGCCCTGGGACCACCTGGACTCCGGCCTCGACAAGGACTGGCTCTGGGAGGACTGGCAGGACGCCCTCGACGAGACCGAGGTCGACGACTGCCGCTGGACGCCGTGCTTCGACTGCGGCGTGTGCCCGCAGATGGACACCAGCATTCAGATCGGTCCGACGGGCAAGAAGCTGCTGCCGCTCTCGGTCGTCAATCAGTAGGACTTCCCTCGGTAGTGCTTCTCGCCCCGTCGGCCCCGTCCAGCTCGGACGGGGCCGACGGCGTCAACGGGCGAGTTCGGGGAAGACGTCTCGTTTGAGCGTCGCTGAAATAGGACGTGAGTACGAGAAGGGGCCCTGGCGGGTTTGCGGGGCCCCTGTAGCACGTACTCTAGGTAGCAGTACGACCGCTCTCACGAAGGACAGACCACTGGGCAAGCGACAGCCCGAAGGCCCGCCGCCCGCACCCGCGGTGCAGCGCATCCGCCTCCGCTACACCAAGCGCGGCCGCCTCCGGTTCACCAGCCACCGTGACTTCCAGCGCGCCTTCGAGCGGGCGCTGCGCCGGGCCGAGGTGCCCATGGCGTATTCGGCCGGCTTCACGCCGCACCCCAAGGTGTCGTACGCCAATGCCGCACCCACCGGCACGGGCAGTGAGGCCGAGTACCTGGAGATCCAGCTCGCCGAGGCGCGCGACCCCGCGCTGCTGAGGGAGCTGCTCGACGAGTCGCTGCCCGCCGGGCTCGACATCGTCGACGCGGTGGAGGCACGGACGTCCTCCTTCGCCGACCGGCTGGAGGGCTCCCTCTGGGAGCTGCGGCTGGACGGGGTGGAGGTCGCCGACGCCGAACGGGCCGTGGCGGCGTTCCTCGCGGCGGAGACCGTGGAGGTCGCGCGCCGCACCAAGAACGGGATGCGCACCTTCGACGCGCGGGGTGCCGTGTGCCGACTCGAGGCCGTGGCCGCTCCGGCCGATAGGCCCGGTACCGGTGCCTGTGCGATACTGCGGCTGGTTGTTCGGCATTCGACACCCGCCGTTCGACCCGACGACGTCCTGTCCGGGCTCCGCGCCACGGCCGACCTGGCGCCGCCGGTCCCCGCTGCGGTGACCAGGCTGGCGCAGGGGCCGCTCGACGATGAGACCGGAACGGTGACCGATCCGCTCGCGCCCGATCGCGACGCTGCCACGGCCGTTTCATCACCGGCCGCCGGCGCGGCGACGGCGGCGGGCGGACCAGCGTAAGGACGCGTCGCGCGCCGCCGGTGCACCAGGGAGCCTCCCCGGTCCGGTACGGCGCATTGACCAGGAGACTTTCGCCGGTGCCGCAGATCGGACCCGGCGAGCGAGACGACAGCTCCCGTGCGGCGACCGCGCCCCGGACGGCGGTACCGCGCACATCACGCGGGCCGGCGGGCCGGAATCCGGCGCGGCGCCCGGGAGCGTGACGGGAGAACCGCCCGCATGCTCGAACCCACTGAGCCCATGGAATCCGGGAACGCGCACGACGCGCCCGGGAACGACACCACCCCCGCGCCGGCCGCCGCCGGCGCGACCGGGAGCCCCAGCGACACGCTGCCGCCGCGCCGCCGTCGCCGGGTGGCCTCCCGCCCGGCCGGCCCGCCGGTGACCGGGGCCACCGCCGACGCCTCCCCGGCGTCCGAGGCGCATGACGCGCCCGAGGCCCCTGAGGCGGCCGCTCCGGCGCGCTCCCGCCGCCGCGCGGCCCGCGCCACCTCCACGCCGCCCGCCGAGGCGGCGGCCGAGACCACCGCTCCCACCGAGGCGCCCGCCACTCCGGCGCGCCCGCGCCGCCGTGCCGTCCGCAAGTCCGGGGGCCCGGCCGAGGGCGCCGCCCAGCAGCCCGCCGCCGAAGCGAGTGCCGACGCGGGTACCCCCGCCGAGACCGCCGCCGAGGCGCCCGCCGCTCCCGCGCGTCCGCGCCGGCGTGCCGTCCGCAAGGCCACCAGCCCCGTCGTGAGCACGGGCGAGGCGTCCACGGCGGCCGAGCCGACCGCCGAGCCCGAGGCAGCGCCCGCGCCCGCCGCCGAGGCGGAGGCCCCGGCGCGTCCGCGTCGTCGCGCGGTCCGTCGGGCCGGCGCTCCGGCGGGTCCGCCGCGTGCCGCGGCCGAGGCCGGCGTGATCGCCGACCCGGCCGCCGCGCCCGCCGCCGAGGCCGTCGAGTCCGTCGGGTCCGTTGAGGAGGCCGCGCCCGCCGCGCCGCCGCGTGCGCGCCGCCGCGCGGTCCGTCCGGTCGCCGCGCCCGCCGCCCCGGTCGAGGACGAGGTCGAGGAGTCGGAAGAGCTGGAAGAGCCGGAAGAGGCCGAAGAAGCAGTCGAGGCCGAGGAGCCGGCGGAGGCCGTCGAGGCGCCCGTCGAGCCGGCGCGTCCGGCGCGGTCCCGTCGCCGGGTGACCCGTGCGGCCGGCAGCGCCGCCGCCGAGGCCGCGCCGGAGCCGGTCGCCGAGGCCGCCGAGCCCGTGGCCGAGGAGCCGCGGGCCCGCCGCTCCCGCCGTCGGGCCGGTGCCGTCGAGGGCGCGGAGGCGCCCGCCGTCGAGTCGGCCGCCGCCGAGGAGGAGCCGCGGGCCCGCCGTACGCGCCGCCGTGCCGTGAGCGCCGAGACCGAGCAGCAGGCCGCCGCCGAGGCCGCCGCGCCGGTCGAGGAGGCCGCCCCGGGCCGTACGCGGCGCCGCGCGGTGCGTCCGCCGACCGCCGTGTTCCAGGCCCCGGTCTTCACCGAGCCGATGTTCCAGACGCCGGAGTCCGCCGCCGCCGCGTACGCGGCCGAGGAGCGGACCGTCGAGGAGCCCGCGGCGGAGGAGACGGAGCAGGCGGAGCCCGCGACGTCCGGCCGTCGCCGCCGGCGCCGTCGGGGCGAGCCCGCCGAGGCCCCCGAGGTCGCCCAGGCCGTCGTGACCGCCGGTGAGCCCGAGGCCACGGAGGCCGAGGAGATCGAGGCCGCCGAGGGCGCTGCCGAGGACGAGGAGCAGGGCGAGCGTCCCTCGCGCCGTCGTCGCCGGGGCGGCCGTCGCCGTCGCCGCGGCGAGGCCGCGGACGTCGAGACCGAGGGCGAGGAGCCGGAAGAGGCCGAGGAGGCCGAGGGGGCCGAGCAGGCCGACGACGAGGGCGCCGAGGCCGAGGAGTCCGGTGCCGAGCCCGGCGGTTCCGCGACCGCGGGCAGCCGGCGTCGCCGCCGTCGCCGCCGCCGGTCCGGCGAGGCGATGGAGGAGGCGAACGGCACCGACGACCCGGAGCGCACCGTCGTCAAGGTCCGTGAGCCGCGCGACCGCCTCAAGGAGGGCGGCACCGGCTTCGACGAGGTCCAGTCCATCAAGGGCTCGACCCGTATGGAGGCCAAGAAGCAGCGCCGCCGCGAGGGCCGCGAGCAGGGCCGCCGCCGGGTGCCGATCATCACCGAGGCCGAGTTCCTGGCGCGCCGCGAGGCCGTCGAGCGCGTCATGGTCGTCCGCCAGAACGGCGATCGGACGCAGATCGGCGTGCTGGAGGACAACGTCCTCGTCGAGCACTTCGTCAACAAGGAGCAGGCCACCAGCTACGTCGGCAACGTCTACCTGGGCAAGGTCCAGAACGTGCTGCCGTCGATGGAGGCCGCGTTCGTCGACATCGGCAAGGGCCGCAACGCCGTGCTCTACGCGGGCGAGGTCAACTTCGACGCGCTCGGCATGGGCAACGGCCCGCGCCGCATCGAGTCCGCGCTGAAGTCCGGCCAGTCCGTGCTCGTCCAGGTCACCAAGGACCCGATCGGCCACAAGGGCGCCCGCCTGACCAGCCAGGTCTCGCTGCCCGGCCGCTACCTGGTGTACGTGCCCGAGGGCTCGATGACCGGCATCAGCCGGAAGCTGCCCGACACCGAGCGGGCGCGCCTGAAGCAGATCCTCAAGAAGATCGTCCCCGAGGACGCCGGCGTCATCGTGCGCACCGCGGCCGAGGGCGCGAGCGAGGACGAGCTGCGCCGGGACGTCGAGCGGCTGCAGGCGCAGTGGGAGGACATCCAGAAGAAGTCCAAGATGATCTCCACCAGCTCGCCGAGCCTGCTGTACGGCGAGCCGGACATGACCGTCCGGGTGGTCCGCGACATCTTCAACGAGGACTTCTCCAAGGTCATCGTCAGCGGCGAGGGCGCCTGGGAGACCATCCACGGGTACGTCTCGCACGTCGCGCCCGACCTGGTGGACCGGCTGCAGAAGTGGACGTCGGACGTCGACGTCTTCGCCACGTACCGGATCGACGAGCAGCTGATGAAGGCGCTGGACCGCAAGGTGTGGCTGCCGAGCGGCGGTTCGCTCGTCATCGACCGGACCGAGGCGATGGTCGTCGTCGACGTCAACACCGGCAAGTTCACCGGCCAGGGCGGCAACCTGGAGGAGACGGTCACCAGGAACAACCTGGAGGCGGCCGAGGAGATCGTGCGCCAGCTGCGGCTGCGCGACCTCGGCGGCATCATCGTGATCGACTTCATCGACATGGTGCTGGAGTCCAACCGGGACCTGGTGCTGCGGCGCCTGCTGGAGTGCCTGGGCCGGGACCGGACGAAGCACCAGGTCGCCGAGGTGACCTCGCTGGGCCTGGTGCAGATGACCCGCAAGCGGGTCGGGCAGGGGCTGCTGGAGTCCTTCTCCGAGTCGTGTGTCCACTGCAACGGCCGTGGCGTGATCGTCCACATGGACCAGCCGACGTCGGTCGGCGGCGGGGGCGGCGGCAAGCGCGGCAAGAAGCGGGGCGGCGGCAAGGGCGCTGGGGCTCCGGAGGCCGTGGAGTCGGTGGAGACCGCCGAGTCCGCTGAGCCCATTGAGCCCGCCGAGTCCGCCGAGGAGACGCTTGAGGCGCCTTCCGCGCCCGAGCTGGAGCCGGCCCCGGTGACCGAGGCGGAGCTGGTGCCGTCGGTCGGCGGCGGCGAGGACGAGTGGTTCTCCAGCCCGGCCGAGGCGGAGGCCGCGGCGGCGTCCCGAGGCGGCCGTGGCCGTCGCCGGGCGACCCGCAAGGCGTCCGCGCCGGCGGGAGCGCCGAAGCGGGCCGCGCGTGCGGAGCGGGCCGCGGAGGCCGAGCGGGCCGAGGCGGAGGTCGTCGTGGAGCCGGTCGCCGAGCCGGTCGTGGAGCCGGTGGCGGAGGCCGCTGCCGAGCCGGTCGCTGAGGTCGCCGCCGAGCCGGTGGCGGAGCCGGTCGCCGAGCCCGTCGTCGAGCCCGTCGTCGAGCCCGTCGTCGAGCCGGAGCCCGCTCCGGCCCGTCCGCGCCGTCGTGCCACCCGGAAGGTCACCGCTCCGGCGGGGCCGCCCGCGGGTGCCGAGGAGGCGGCCGTGGTCGTCGTCACCGCCCCCGCGGCGGTCGAGACCGCTCCGGAGGCCGTCCAGCCGTCCGCGGTGGCCGAGACCGCCGAGGCTCTGGTGACGCCGGAGACGCCGGAGGCGGCCGACGAGACGGTGGTGGAGGAGCCCGAGGCGGCTCCGGTCAAGAAGACGGCCCGTAAGACGGCCGCCAAGAAGGCCACCACCAAGAAGGCGGCCGCCGCGAAGAAGACGACCACTGCCAAGAAGGCTGTGGCCAAGAAGACTGCTGCCAAGTCGACTACCGCGAAGAAGGCGGCTACGACGAAGAAGGCGGCCACGAAGAAGACCGCCGCGAAGAAGGCGCCGGCCAAGAAGGCCGCGGCCTCGGAGGCTTCGGAGGAGTAAGGGTTCGCCCTGGAAGGGCGGGATGGGGGTTGCCCCTGTCCCGCCCTTTCGCCGTTTCTCGCAGGGGCTCTGCCCCCGCGCCCCCGAAACCGCGCTCCGCGCGGTTGTCCTCAAGCGCCGAACCGGCTGAGTGGGGCCCGGTTTGACCCCTTGCCCGGGGGCCCGTAACCTTGCCATTCGGCGTCTGTACGCCTACCCCTGAGCAAATCCCTCCCGGTCCGCCGGGAGAGGCCGCTCGTCCACTCGGACAGCACGGGCTCCGCCCGTCTGAGCGGCTGGCATCAGAGGTCCCGATTACTAGCGAGAGTGAGATCCGCGTGTACGCAGTCGTGCGTAGCGGTGGTCGTCAGCACAAGGTTGCTGTCGGCGACATCGTCGAGGTTGACAAGATTTCCGACGGCAAGGTGGGCGACCAGGTCGAGCTCTCGACGCTGCTCGTCGTCGACGGCGAGTCCGTCACCAGCGACCCGTGGGTCCTGGCGGGCATCAAGGTTCAGGCCGAGATCGTGGACCACCACAAGGGTGCCAAGATCGACATCCTGAAGTACAAGAACAAGACCGGTTACCGCAAGCGGATTGGTCACCGCCAGCAGTACACCGCGCTGAAGATCACCGGCATCCCGACGGCCGCGAAGTAAGGGACTGAGGAGACATGGCACACAAGAAGGGCGCATCGTCCACCCGGAACGGTCGCGACTCCAACGCTCAGCGGCTCGGCGTGAAGCGCTTCGGCGGTCAGGTCGTCAGCGCCGGTGAGATCCTGGTCCGCCAGCGCGGCACCCACTTCCACCCGGGTGCCGGTGTCGGTCGCGGTGGCGACGACACCCTGTTCGCGCTGAACGCCGGTGCGGTGCAGTTCGGCACGCACCGTGGCCGCAAGGTCGTCAACATCGTTCCGGTCGCCTGATCTTCCGATCACGGTTTCCGTAGAGCGATACAGCGAGGGCGGACCTCCCTTCCCCTGCGGGGAAGCGGGTCCGCCCTCGCTGCGTTACAACAGACAAATCCCCACCTACGTATCGGAGGCACCCCGCTATGACCACCTTCGTGGACCGCGTCGAGCTGCATGTCGCCGCGGGTAACGGAGGCCATGGCTGCGCCTCCGTGCACCGTGAGAAGTTCAAGCCGCTCGGCGGCCCGGACGGCGGCAACGGCGGTCGCGGCGGCGACGTGATCCTGGTCGTCGACCAGTCCGTCACCACGCTGCTGGACTACCACCACAGCCCGCACCGCAAGGCCACCAACGGCAAGCCCGGCGAGGGCGGCAACCGCTCCGGCAAGGACGGCCAGGACCTGGTCCTGGCGGTGCCGGACGGCACCGTCGTGCTCGACAAGCGCGGGAACGTGCTCGCGGACCTCGTCGGCCAGGGCACCACCTTCATCGCCGCCCAGGGCGGCCGCGGCGGCCTCGGCAACGCGGCGCTCGCCTCGGCCCGCCGCAAGGCGCCCGGCTTCGCGCTGCTCGGCGAGCCCGGTGACGCGCAGGACATCGTCCTGGAGCTGAAGACCGTCGCCGACGTGGCCCTCGTCGGCTACCCGAGCGCCGGCAAGTCCTCGCTGATCTCGGTGCTCTCCGCCGCGAAGCCCAAGATCGCCGACTACCCGTTCACCACGCTCGTCCCCAACCTCGGCGTCGTGACGGCCGGCTCGACCGTCTACACCATCGCCGACGTCCCCGGTCTCATCCCCGGCGCCAGCCAGGGCAAGGGGCTGGGCCTGGAGTTCCTGCGGCACGTCGAGCGCTGCTCGGTGCTTGTGCATGTGCTGGACACGGCGACGCTGGAGTCCGAGCGCGACCCGCTGAGCGACCTCGACGTCATCGAGGCGGAGCTCAAGGAGTACGGCGGTCTGGAGAACCGGCCGCGGATCGTCGTCCTCAACAAGGTCGACATCCCCGACGGCCAGGACCTCGCCGACATGATCCGCCCCGACCTGGAGGCCCGCGGCCTGCGCGTCTTCGAGGTGTCGGCCGTCTCCCGGCAGGGCCTGAAGGAGCTGTCCTTCGCGCTCGCCGGCATCGTCGCCGAGGCGCGCGCCGCCAAGCCGAAGGAGGAGGCGACGCGCATCGTCATCCGGCCCAAGGCCGTGGACGACGCGGGCTTCACCGTCACGCTGGAGGACGACGGCATCTACCGGGTGCGCGGCGAGAAGCCGGAGCGCTGGGTGCGGCAGACCGACTTCAACAACGACGAGGCCGTCGGCTACCTGGCCGATCGCCTCAACCGCCTCGGCGTCGAGGAGGAGCTGATGAAGGCCGGTGCCCGCGCGGGCGACGGCGTCGCCATCGGCTCCGAGGACGACGCGGTCGTCTTCGACTGGGAGCCGACGATGGCGGCCGGTGCGGAGATGCTCGGTCGGCGTGGCGAGGACCACCGGATGGAGGCGCCGCGGCCGGCGGCGCAGCGGCGGCGGGACCGGCAGGCCGAGCGGGACGAGGCGGAGCAGGAGTATCGGGGGTTCGACCCGTTCGCGTAGGGGCGCCCTGCGCGGGGGCGGGACTGGGGTGTGGTGCCCCGGTCCCGCCCCTTCGCCGTTTCCTGGGGCTGCCGCCCCAGACCCCGCTGTCGCGGCTTCGCCGCTCGTCCTCAAACTCCCCCAGAGGGGGCACCCCCAACGGGCTGAATTCAGCCCGTTGGGGGTGCCCCCTCTGGGGGAGTTTGAGGACAACCGCGCGGAGCGTGGTTTCGGGGGCGCGGGGCACTCCCCGCAGAAACGGCGAAAGGGCGGGCCCGGGGCACAAACCCCGAACCCGCCCTCCGCGCTTCGCGCGGAAACCGCGTCAGCGCCCCTGTGCGGGACTGAACCAGTCGCCCCCACCCGGAGCGGCGGGGGCCGCGCCGTCGTCCGGCAGAGCGGCGCCTGCCGCCTCCCGCTGGCCCGGGATCTCCGACGCCGCCGCCCGAGCGGCGACCCGCGCGGCGCGCTCGTCCGCCGCGCGGGCCAGGTCCAGGGCCGCCTGGTTGAAGCGGACCAGGGACGGCGGGTCGGACGGGCCCAGGAGCTGGACCTTGAGCTGGGCGCGGGCCTCGGCGAGGCGGTCCAGGCGCGGGTCGCGGACCGCGGCGAGCAGCGCGCGGACCCCGGACGCGTCGGGCGTCAGGATGGTGGCCGCGGTGACGGTCGGGAAGTTCGCGAGGAACTCCTCCTCGCTCATGCCGCTGGTGTTGGCCACCGCGTACGGCTTCTCGCTGATCAGGTAGTCGGAGACGACGCTGGAGACGTCGCTGATCAGCACGTCGGCCTGGTTGAAGCAGCTGTACAGCGCCGGCCGCGGGCCGGTGACGATCTGGTGCTCCCACTCGGGCAGCGAGGCCCAGTACGCCGCCTCCCAGGCGGCCGTGGCGGCCTCGACCGCCGCGGACCGGCCCGGCTCGGGGGCGGTCTGGACGAGCATCCGCTCGGCCTCGTCCACGCTGGGGCGGAAGGTGCTGGTGGTGAGCGCCTGGAGTTCGGCGGTGAGCCGCTCCAGCTCGGCGGCGGCCTCCGGGCCGGGGCGCGGGCCCTGACGCCGCTCGTTGGCCTCGCGGATCATGTCCTTGATGCGGCGGTTCGCCTCGCCCGCGCGGGGGTCGACGGAGCCGGTCATCGGGTGCGGCTTGTAGAGCAGCCGGACGGCGGGGTCGGCGAGCAGCTCGCGGACGATGTTCTCGCCGGCCAGCATGACCGAGGTGTTGCCCGGGTTGCCGTCCCAGCCCTCCCAGGTGGGGGCGTACAGCACGGTGGTGAACGGGCGCGTCGGGGCGCCCGCGTACGGCTGGATCGGGGCGAGCTGCGGGCGGCCGACCTCGACGACGTCCCGGTCGTCGACGCCGATGTCGGCGAGCTGGTAGCGCTCGCGCGCGGCCGGGCCGGCGACCCAGATCTCGTCGTACGCCTTGGAGTACGGGTTGCAGCTGGAGAGCTTGTCGCTCTCGCCGTGGTTGATGAACGCGTGCTTGATCGACGGCATCCGCAGGACCTGCGAGGTCTTGCCGGAGTTCGACGGGTGCAGCAGCACCTTCAGGGTCGACTGCTCCAGGGCCATCAGGTGGTGGACCTTGGGGATGCAGACGATCGGGATGTCGGTCGCGTCGATCTTCTTCACCATGAAGCGCTCGCGCAGCACGATGATCGGCTTGCCGTCGAGCTGGGCGAGCGTGGAGAGCCACATGTTCGCCTGGTAGGCGGAGCTGGTGCCGCCGGAGAAGTACATGCCGACGGTCGGCCGGTACTCGGCCAGCCAGCGGTCGAGCCACTCTATGGCCTGCTCGTCGGTGGCGATCCGCTTGGCCGGACGCAGCCAGCTCGCCAGGTACAGCAGCCCGCCGGCGGCCAGGACCAGGGCCAGGCCGACGCCGGCCATGGCACCGGCGGCCTTGCCGGTGCCCACGGTGACCAGCAGGCCGAGCGTCGCCGGGACGGCGAAGCGGACCAGGCGGCGGCCGTGCTGGCGGGCCAGGATGCGCGGCGGGGCGGCGGTCAGGTGCAGACCGGACGCGTCGATGTTGCGCGTCACGAACGGCAGGGTGCGCGAGCGGCGGACCAGGATCGCGACGGCCTGGCAGCCGAGGTGGGCCGCGTAGAAGAGGACGACGCCGACGAAGACCGGCGCGTAGTCGCGCAGCGAGCCGTCGTCGTGCAGCCGCAGCAGCCCCAGCATGATCACCATGTCGCGCAGCAGCTGCCGCACCATGACGTCGAACCGGACCTTGCCGAGCAGGGCGAGCAGACCGGGGTCGCGGTGCTGCAGATAGAGATCGAGCGCGAGGCCCGCCGCCGAGGTGGCGATCAAGAGCGGCACGTTGGGCAGCAGCGCGCCCACGAGCTGGAGTACGAACGACACCAGCATCGTGAGTAGCGCCGCGGCCTGTACGGCTCGGCGGGGGACTGTTCCGGCAGGCACTGGGCGGGCTCCTGGCAGGAGAACTGAAGGATCGGGATGGACCGGGTCGGACACGTCATGGGACAACGGTCGGGACAACGGCCGCAACCGACCGTATGACGGCCGCTGGGCCAGGAGCAATCTTCGGTCACGGCAACCGTCACAAAATAGGGTCGAACGACCACAATCGCCAGACGGTAGATTGGCCGCTCCCAGTGGGAGACGGGCCGCGCCGGCACGGCGTCGGCGGGCGAGAGCAGAGGTGCGGAGCACGGTGCGGGCAGGGACGTCGGAGGAAACGGTGACCGGAGTGGACGGAGGGATCCGGCCGGAGGTCACCGGCGCCCGCAGGATCGTGGTCAAGGTGGGCTCGTCCTCTCTCACCACCGCGGGCGGGGGACTGGACGCCGACCGGGTTGACGCGCTCGTCGACGTCCTGGCCCGGGTGCTGGACGATTCCGCGGCCGCGAAGGAGATCGTCCTCGTCTCGTCCGGCGCCATCGCCGCCGGTCTCGCGCCGCTCGGCCTCGACCGGCGGCCGAAGGACCTCGCCCGCCAGCAGGCCGCCGCCAGCGTCGGCCAGGGGCTCCTGGTCGCCCGCTACACCGCGTCCTTCGCCCGCTACGGCCGCCGGGTCGGGCAGGTGCTGCTGACCACCGACGACACCAGCCGCCGCGCGCACTACCGGAACGCCCGGCGCACCCTGGACCAGCTGCTGGCCATGGGCGCGGTCCCGGTCGTCAACGAGAACGACACGGTGGCCACGGACGAGATCCGGTTCGGCGACAACGACCGGCTCGCCGCCCTCGTCGCCCACCTCGTCCGCGCCGACCTGCTCGTCCTCCTCTCCGACGTGGACGGCCTCTACGACGGCGACCCCAGCACCCCGGGCACCTCGCGGATCGCCGAGGTCACGGGACCCGCCGACCTGGAAGGCGTCTCCATCGGCAGCGCCGGCAAGGCCGGTGTCGGCACCGGCGGCATGGTGACCAAGGTCGAGGCCGCCCGGATCGCCGCCGCCGCGGGCATCCCGGTCGTCCTCACCTCCGCCAGCCGCGCCGCCGACGCCCTCCTCGGCCGCCCCACCGGCACCCTCTTCCACCGCACCGGCCGCCGCTCCGCCGACCGTCTGCTGTGGCTGGCGCACGCCTCCACCCCGCGCGGCGCGCTCACCCTGGACGACGGCGCGGTGCGCGCGGTGGTCCAGGGCACCGGTTCGCTGCTGCCGGCGGGCATCGCGGCCGTCGAGGGCGAGTTCAGCGCGGGCGACCCGGTCGAGCTGCGGGACGGCGCGGGCCGCGCGGTGGCCCGCGGGCTGGTGACCTACGACGCGGGGGAGATCCCGCGGCTGCTCGGCCGCTCCACCCGGGACCTGGCCCGGGAGCTCGGGCCCGAGTACGAGCGCGAGGTCGTGCACCGGGACGATCTGGTCGTTCTCCACCCCTGAGCCCGCCTGAGGCCGGCGTCGTCCCGACGGCGCCGACGGCTCGGGTGGGGACCCGGCGGGGAAAGGTACGGCATTCGGGCGGGTGCCGAGGGCCGTCCCGAGGTAAGTCCAGCCTTTCCTCCGGCCTTTCCGGAAAACCACCCCGCGGCCGTCCCCGGGCTGGTCAACTTTTAAGGGCCGGGGCCGTTCCGGCCGGGGCCGCCGCGGGCGGGCGGCGCCCCGGGCGGGGATCCGGTCCACGGGAGAACGCGGGAGAACCAGCACGACACGGCTCCGCCGCAGACGCGCACGGGGCCGGCCAGAACAGGGAGGCCGCCGGTGAGACGAGGGCGCCCAGGGGCCCCGCCCCGAGGTGGGGGATCGGTCTCCCGCATTCCGCGCGCCGCGGGGGAGGAGCCCGTCCTGACCAGCGTCGGGGCGCACGGCAGGGGAGAGGACTCCGGCACGGACCGCCCGGACGGATCCGGGTCCGGCGGGTCCCGGCTGTGGCACGTCACCCTCAGCGTCTCGGGGGCGGAGGCGCCGCTCGGCGAGGTGCGGCGGGCGCTGGAGCAGCTCGCGCACGACCACCCCTTCCTCCTGACCAGCCGCTACGCCAACGACCACGCCGAGATCCGGTACTGGGAGGAGGCCCGCGACCTGCACGACGCGGCGGCCGTCGCCCTGCGGCTCTGGGGCGAGCACCGTTCGACGGCCCGGCTGCCGCCGTGGGAGATCGTGGGGCTGGAGGTCATCGACCGCGAGACGTACCACCAGCGGGTGGCGGAGGGCTGCGGCCCGCTGCCGGCCGCGCCGGTGGGGGTGCATCCGTTCTGACGGCGGCGGGCGGGGCCACGGCGTCCCGTCCGTCCGAGAGCGGCCACGGCGTCCCGTCCGTCCGAGGTGTGAACGGCCGACGCACGCCGGCCGGGCCGCAACTAAGCTGCGTCCCCATGAGCAGCGACACCCTCTCCGCCGGCCCCCTCCCCGAGTCCCCCGTGCTCCGCGCCGCGGTCCGTGCCCGTACCGCCGCCGCCGAGCTCGCGCCGCTGCCACGCGCGGCCAAGGACGCGGCGCTGCTCGCCGTCGCGGACGCCCTGGAGGCCCGTACCGCCGACATCGTCGCCGCCAACGCCGAGGACGTCGCCCGGGCGCGTGCCGCCGGCACCGCCGAGGGCGTCGTCGACCGGCTGACGCTCACCCCGGAGCGGGTCCTGGCCATCGCCGCGGACGTGCGCAGCGTGGCCGGGCTGCCCGACCCGGTCGGCGAGGTGGTGCGCGGCTCCACCCTGCCCAACGGCATCGATCTGCGGCAGGTCCGGGTGCCGCTCGGCGTCGTCGGGATCGTCTACGAGGCCCGGCCGAACGTGACGGTGGACGCCGCCGCGCTCTGCCTGAAGTCCGGCAACGCGGTCCTGCTGCGCGGCTCCTCCTCGGCGTACGCGTCGAACACCGCCCTGGTGGCGGTCGTGCGCGACGCGGTGGCGGGCGCGGGGCTGCCCGCGGACGCCGTGCAGCTGGTGCCGGGGGAGAGCCGGGAGTCCGTGAAGGAGCTGATGCGCGCCCGCGGCCTGGTCGACGTGCTGATCCCGCGCGGCGGCGCCTCGCTGATCAGGACCGTCGTCGAGGAGTCCACGGTCCCGGTGATCGAGACGGGCACCGGCAACTGCCACGTGTACGTGGACGCCGACGCCGACCTCGACACGGCGGTCCGGGTGCTCGTCAACTCCAAGGCGCACCGCGTCAGCGTCTGCAACGCCGCCGAGACGCTCCTCGTCCACCGGGACATCGCCGAGCGCCTGCTGCCGGCCGCGCTGGACGCCCTGGCGGAGGCCGGGGTGACGGTGCACGCCGACGAGCGGGTGCGGGCGCTGGCCGGCGGGACGAAGGCGACCGTGGTGCCCGCCACGGAGGAGGACTGGGCGACCGAGTACCTCTCCTACGACATCGCGGCCGCGGTGGTGGACTCGCTGGACGACGCCGTGCGGCACATCCGCCGGTGGTCCTCCGGACACACCGAGGCGATCGTCACCACCTCGCAGCAGGCGGCTCGCCGGTTCACCCGGCTGGTGGACTCCACGACGGTCGCGGTGAACGCGTCGACGCGGTTCACCGACGGCGGCCAGTTCGGCTTCGGCGCCGAGATCGGGATCTCCACCCAGAAGCTGCACGCGCGCGGACCGATGGGGCTGCCGGAGCTCACCTCGACCAAGTACATCGTCACGGGCGACGGGCACATTCGGGGCTGACCTGCGACGGGGAGCGGTACGCGGGTGCCGCCGCGCGATCGCGGGCGGCTTCCCGGCCCCTCCCCCGATGCCCCCTGATGGCCTCCGGGCGGCTCCCCGGGGGCTCCCGGCGGCCCTAATTCCCGTACCGCCCGCGCGGATTGACCGTTTCGGGTCTACGCTGGGGGCGTGCCGGACGACGTGGGGGGCAAGCCGTTCCCGGACGGCGAGGAGCCCGACAGCCACCGCCGCGGAGGCGAGGACGAGTTCGCCGCGGTGGTCTTCGACGAGGAGTTCGTGCGGGCCGCCGTGGTGCACGAGCCCAGCGCGGCCGAGCGCGTGCTCGCCGCCCGGGCCCGGTCGGGCGGCGGACCGGGCGAGGACGACGGGTACGAGGGCTACGACGCGTACGAGCGGCGTTCCGACGGGCGGACCCGCCGCCGTACGGGCGGACCGGGCGCCTGGCGGACGCTCACCCACGACCTGGATCCGGACGACGCCTACGGGCCCTACGGCCGCTACGGCGCCCGCCGACGGCCGTACCGGGGCCGTCCGCGCTGGTACCGGCCGGTGGCGTGGCTGCTCTGCGTGCTGCTGGGCATCGGCGCGGTGGCCCTGGCGTTCGCGGCGGTCTACCGCGGGGCGTCCTCCGGGGACCGCCGCGATCCCGCGCCGCCGCCCGCCACCACCGGGGTGGACGCGCCTCCGCAGCGGCAGGACGCCCTGCCGCACGCCGGCCGGCCGGACAGCGCGGCGGACCCGAGGGCTCCGGTCGCCTCGGCGGCTTCATCCTCTTCTTCCTCGGCCGCCGCCGCGCCGGCGGCGGCCCCGGCACCCGCTGCCGGGCGCGGATGACCGCCCTCCGCTCCGGTTCGTCACCCTCTGTGATCGCCCCAGGGGTGACCTGCGGTGACGTCACCGGCCCGGAACCCGCGGTCCCGCGCGGCCATTCCCCGGGCCGTCCCGGCAAGTTGTCGTGTACCAGCGCGTTTACGGAGGGGCCCCGCGACCTACCCTTGAGGTATGGAAGGGCCTGGAGACCCGCCTGAGGGGACGCCCGAGGGTGCCCCGGGAGGTGGTGACGAAGAGTACCGGTCGGTCGTCTTCGACGAATCGTTCGTCCGGGCTGCCCGCCTCCAGGAGTCCTCGGCCCGGGAGCGGCTCGGCGACCACGCCCCCGCCGTGCGCACCCGGCACGTCTGGGCCCGGCTCGGCGCCTCCCGTCAGCTGATGCTCCTCGTCCTGCTGATCGCGCTGGCCTTCGGCACGGCCGTCTACATGGGGCTGCGCCACCCCTACAAGGACCCCCCGCCGCCGTCCGCCGAGCCGCTCCAGACCACCGTGATACCGCTCGCCCCGCGCGGGACGGTGCCCGGCGGGCCCGCGGCGCGGCTCTTCGCCGACAGCCCGGCCCGGCGGTTCGCGGAGGGCGCGGAGGGCGTGGCGCTGCCGGACGCGCGGCGCACCCAGAACTTCTCCGAGGGGCTGGTGATGGCCGCCCTCGCCACCGCCAAGGAGTACACGGTCAGGTCCGCGCTGGACCGGGAGGTGCTCGGCGGCGGCGACGGACGGGCCGTACGCGTGCTGCTCGCCCCGTCGCAGGTGGAGCAGTACGACCGCAGCTTCGAGCGGCCCGCGGCCGACGGACAGCACGCGATCACCGGCTGGGTGGTCCGCTTCGACCCCGCCCAGGTGGCCGTGGACGACGCCCCCGTCCGGGTCGAGGGCGCCTTCTCGCTCACCGAGGTCTCCCCGGCCGCGCTGGAGGTCTCCGCCGACCACACCTTCGTCTACGCCGTCCGTCCGGCGGGGACGGGACCGGTGAAGGCGGGGACGGCGGCGGGGGCCGGGCAGGCCGCGGACGCCTCGCTGTTCACCGTGCGCCGGATCGTCCGCTTCCGCTTCGATCGCGACGATCTCCAGGACCACCATGTGCAGGTGCTGCAGAGCACGGTCGAGGCGGGGCCGGAGTCCTGCGGCGCGGACGACGCGGCGTACCTGCGGCCCGTCCTGGCCGGCGGCACCGCGGACAACAGCCGGCAGCCCCTGACCGACCCCTATGCGACGGGCCGTCCGTCCGTCGGCCTGTGCGGCGTGCTGGCGCCGGGGCCCCTGGCCCCGGCCGGCGGGCCGTCCCCGCCGGGACGCTGACCCGGCCGCCTGACCGGGCCTGCTTCCTTCCCGTGCCGGGGCCGCGGGCCGACGAGGGCGCTCCCGTCAGCCCTTGCCCTCCCCGTCGCGAGGCTCGTCCCGCGGACCGTCCTCCGGGCCCCGCGCCGCGTCCCTCGGACCACCCCCGGACCGCCCGGTGAACGTGTCCCGGAGCCGGCTGCCCAGGTCGTTGGCCCCGCCCGCGATGTCCCGGACCAGCCCCATCAGGGGGTCCTTGCTCGACCGCACGGACTCCGCGTAGTGACTGGCGGACTCGCGGAAGGAGTCCGTCACGGAGGCGTCCTTGTCCTCCGCGCGCCGCGGGTAGTGGCCGTCCAAGAGGCGCTGGAAGTCCCGGCTCTCCGCCCAGCGCTTGAGCTCGGCCGCCCGCACGGTGGCGAACGGGTGGCTGCGCGGCAGCACGTTCATGATCTTCAGGACGGAGTCCCGCAGGTCGCCGCCCGCCTCGTACTCGGCGGCCTGGGCGAGGAAGGCGTCCACGTTCATCTCGTGCAGGTGGTTGCCGCCCGCCAGCTTCATCAGGCCGCGCAGCGACGCCTGAAGGTCCTGCCCCACCAGCAGCCCGGCCCGGTCCGCCGACAGCTCCGACTTGCGGAACCACTCGCGCAGCGCCGTCACGATCGCCGTGACCGCTATCCCGCCCAGCGGGATCCAGGCGATCTTCACCGCGAAGTTGGTCAGGAACAGCAGTATCGTCCGGTAGACCGAGTGGCCCGACAGGGCGTGGCCCACCTCGTGGCCCACGACCGCCCGCATCTCCTCCTCGTCCAGCAGCTCGACCAGGCCCGTCGTCACCACGATGACCGGCTCGTCGAGGCCGACGCACATGGCGTTGGGCTGCGGGTCCTGGGTGACGTACATCGGCGGGACCTTGGGCAGGTCCAGGATGGAGCAGGCGTCCAGGAGCATCGTGTGCAGGTGCGGGAACTGCCGCTCGCTCACCCGCACCGAGTCGGACAGGAACAGCAGCCGCAGGCTGCGCTCCGGCAGCAGGCCGCTCAGGGCCTTGAACACGGTGTCGAAACCGCTCAGCTTGCGCAGTGCCACCAGGGCGGAGCGGTCCGCGGGGTGCTCGTACGCCCGGGAGGAGATGTCCGGAAAGCGCCTCCGGTCGTGGCCCGGAACGCGTCCCTCCCCGTCCCCCTCCGCGCGACCGGTGCCGTCCGCGGCGTTGCTGTCACTCATGGCGACCCCCTCAACTGGGCTCGATCGTGGCCCGTCCCCCGGCTGACGGACCCCACCCTAGGCGCTGCCACTGACAGGGCTACCGTGGAGGCATGTCCGCTCTCCAGGGTTTCACCCACCTCGCGGCGTCCCCGGCCTTCACCGGGGCGCTGGCCGTCTCCGCCCACGACCAGGGGCCGGGGCCGGTGCTGCGCACGGTCGTCATCGTCGCCCTGATCGGCGTGCCGCTCACCGCCTGGCTGCTGCTCCGCGGGTACCGCAAGAAGGGCTGACGGCCCGGCGGGCGGAGTCGGCGTGAGCGCGGCGACCGCCTCCGCATACGATGTGGCGGAAGTCTCCCAACGATCGCCTCGAGAGGTCCTGCCGACCATGTCCCTCACCTCAGCCCACTCGGCCCTGGTCACGCTCGCGTCCGAGAGCGAGCACACCGACACCCACGAGAGCCTGAGCCCCTACGTCACCGGCGGCTCCGCGCTCCTCATCCTGCTGCTCCTGCTGTACGTGACCACCCGCTTCAACCGGGACCGCTGACCGGCCGGGGCGCACCTCCCCGCAGGGCCGGCGTCCCACCGTGCCCAGTAGGGTCTGCACGCATGGAAGAGCAGACAGAGCCCGCGAAGCGGCGGCTCGGCGTCATGGGCGGGACGTTCGATCCCGTCCACCACGGCCACCTGGTCGCCGCGAGTGAGGTCGCCTCGCAGTTCCACCTG
Organism: Streptomyces mobaraensis NBRC 13819 = DSM 40847; assembly: GCF_017916255.1. Taxonomy (NCBI): domain Bacteria; kingdom Bacillati; phylum Actinomycetota; class Actinomycetes; order Kitasatosporales; family Streptomycetaceae; genus Streptomyces; species Streptomyces mobaraensis. The sequence continues at coordinate 2,498,631 of NZ_CP072827.1, read as the reverse complement.
GACGAGGTGGTGTTCGTCCCGACCGGCCACCCCTGGCAGAAGAGCCACAAGGCGGTGTCCCCGGCCGAGGACCGCTACCTGATGACGGTCATCGCCACGGCGTCCAACCCGCAGTTCTCGGTCAGCAGGATCGACATCGACCGCGGGGGACCGACCTACACCGTCGACACGCTCCGGGACCTGCGCGCGCTCAACGACGACGCGGACCTGTTCTTCATCACCGGCGCGGACGCGCTCGCGCAGATCCTCACCTGGCACAACACGGACGAGTTGTTCTCCCTCGCCCACTTCATCGGCGTCACCCGCCCCGGGCACATACTGGCCAACCCCGGGCTGCCGGACGACCGGGTCTCGTTCGTCGAGGTCCCGGCCCTCGCGATCTCCTCGTCCGACTGCCGCGCGCGCGTGGCCGAGGGCGAGCCCGTCTGGTACCTGGTGCCGGACGGTGTCGTGCGCTATATCGCCAAGCGCAAGCTGTACCGTCACGACGGCTGACATCCGGCCGAACCGGCTCCAGCGCCACCGAGGGGCACCGTTGAACGACCGCCAGGACCCGTACGCGCACGACCCCCACGCCGGGGATCCGTACGGACAGCAGCCGCAGGTGTACGGCTACGACGCCTACGGCGGCCCGGTCCACCGCCCGGACGATCCGCGGATGGCGTACGACGCCTACGGCAGGCCGCTCGCCGGCTTCGACGCCTCGGTACGGCAGCAGGGGAGCGGCCAGGACTACGGTCAGGGGTACGGGCAGGGGTACGGCGGCTACGACCCGTACGCCGTCGGGGGCCAGGGCATCGGAGGCCAGGGCGCCGGCGGGCAGGATGCCGGTGGGCAGGGCGTCGGCGGCGGGCACGGCGGGTACCGGCAGGCGCAGGAGTACCCCGCGTTCCAGCAGCAGGGGTACACGCAGCCCCAAGGGCACGTTCGGGTACAGCAGGAGCAGGCTCAGGCCCCCGCCGTGGACGACGAGCGTCCGCAGGAGTGGATCCCCCGGCAGGCGGACCGGGCCGGCCGCGCGGACGCCCCCGGCGGTGCGGACGCCCCTGGCGCGGAGGGCGCGGCTCCGGCCGGTGCCGTCCCCGAGCCGCGGCAGGCGCCCGACGGCGACCCGGCGGCCCCGGCCTACCGCACCGAGCAGTTCTCCTTCGTCGAGGCGCCGGACGAGGACGCCGAGGACGTCATCGACTGGCTGAAGTTCAGCGAGAGCCGCACCGAGCGCCGGGACGAGCGCAAGCGCCGGGGCCGCAACCGCTACGTCGCGCTCGCCGTGGCGTTCGTGCTGGTCCTGGGCGGAGTGCTCGGCTACCTCTTCCTGTCGGGCGGCGACGACAAGGGCGGCGGCGCCTCGGCGGGCGCCGGACAGAAGCGCGACGTCATCGTCGTCCACCTCCGGCAGACCAGGGGCGGCGGCAGTTCGACGGCCCTGCTCGTCGACAACGCGACGACGAAGAAGGCCACCGCCGTCCTGCTGCCCAACGCGCTCGCCATCGCCAAGGAGGGCGGCGGGTCCACGACCCTCGGCAAGTCCGTGCAGGAGGCGGGCACCGGGGGCACCCGCGACGCCCTCAACACCCTGCTCGGCTCGCGGATCAAGGGCAGCTGGCGGCTGGACACCCCGTACCTGGAGAACCTCGTCCAGCTCGTCGGCGGTGTGACGGTGGACGCGGACACCGACGTCCCCGGGGCCAAGCCGGGCGACGACCCGCTGGTGCGCCGCGGCGGCGGGCAGAGCCTCAACGGCCAGGCGGCCGTCGCCTACGCCACCCACCGGGCGCCGGGCGAGGCCCCCGACCGGCAGCTCAACCGGTTCGGGCAGGTGATGCAGGCCGTCCTGAAGAAGATGTCCACCGACCCCAAGGCCGCGACCACCACGGTCGAGGCGCTGGCGCAGATCCCCGACCCGTCGCTCTCCGTCCCGCAGCTCGGCGCCTCCCTGGCCCAGCTCGCGGCCCGGGCCAAGGCGGGCGCGTACCGCACCACCGTGCTGCCCGTGCGACCGGACGGCACTCTCGGCGGTGAGGAGGCGGACGGTGTGGTCAAGGAGGTGCTCGGCGGCGCCGTGGGGAGCGCGGGCGCCGGCGGTACGCCCCGGGTCAGCGTGAAGAACGCCACAGGCGGCACGGCCGGCGCGGGCGCGGCCCGGGTCGCCCTCGTCAACGGCGGCTACACCTACCTCGACGCGGGCACGGCCGCCGCGGCGGCCTCCTCCGCCGTGTACTACGCGGACGACAAGCGGGCGGCGGACGCCAAGGAGGTCGCCAAGACGCTGGGCCTGCCGGCCGGCGCGGTGCGCAAGGGGCAGGCGTCGGACGTCGCGGCCAACGCGGACGTGACCGTGGTGCTCGGCCGGAACTACAAGGGCTGACCGGCCCCCGGCGCCGGGAGCGGGGGCATCCGGGGGCGTCGAGGGACAGCGGAAAAGCCCGGGAGGGGCCGCGGCGGGTCGTGAGACCCTTGAGGGCGTACCCGCTCTCTACCGAAAGCATGGCCAGTGACCGCCACGGACCGCTCCGAGAAGCTCATCCAGGCCGCCGCCCAGGCTGCCGCCGACAAGCTCGCGCACGACATCGTCGCGTACGACGTCAGCGACGTGCTGTCGATCACCGACGCCTTCCTGCTGGCCTCGGCCCCCAACGACCGCCAGGTCAAGTCGATCGTCGACGAGATCGAGGAGCGGCTGCTCAAGGAGCTGGGCGCCAAGCCGGTCCGGCGCGAGGGCGACCGGGACGCGCGCTGGGTGCTCCTGGACTACGTGGACATCGTCGTGCACGTCCAGCACAGCGAGGAGCGCGTCTTCTACGCCCTGGAGCGGCTGTGGAAGGACTGCCCCGAGATGGAGCTGCCCGCCGACGCGGTGGCCACTCGCGGCAAGGCCGCGGAGCACGCCCGCGCTCAGGAGGCCGCCGACGGGCTGGACGGTGAGCTGAGCTGAACGGCAGCAGGGGAGGCGGCCGCGGCCGCCGCATCGTCCTGTGGCGGCACGGCCAGACGGCCTGGAACGTGGAGCGCCGCTTCCAGGGCACCACGGACATCGAGCTGACGGAGACCGGCGTCGCCCAGGCGCGCCGGGCGGCCCGGCTGCTGGCGGCGATGAAGCCGGACGCCGTCGTCGCCTCCGACCTCCGGCGCGCCGCCGGCACCGCCGCCGAGCTGGCGGCGCTCACCGGCCTGGAGATCACCCACGACGCCGGGCTGCGCGAGACGTACGCCGGTGCCTGGCAGGGCCTCACGCACGAGGAGATCAGCGAGCGGTTCGGCGAGCAGTACGCGGCCTGGAAGCGCGGGGAGCCCGTGCGGCGGGGCGGCGGCGAGCTGGAGACCGAGGTCGCCGAGCGGGCGGCCCCCGTCGTCCTGGCGCACGCCGACCGACTGCCGGACGGCGGCACGCTCGTCGTCGTCAGCCACGGCGGCACCATCCGCACCACCATCGGGCGGCTGCTCGGGCTGGACCCGCTCTCCTGGGAGGCGCTGGGCGGCCTCAGCAACTGCTGCTGGTCCGTCCTGGGCGAGGGCGCGCGCGGCTGGCGGCTGCTGGAGCACAACGCGGGCACCCTGCCGGAGCCGGTCCTCGGCGACGACGACTGAGCCCCCGCGGAACCTCTTGTTCCGGGGTGCGGGCCCGCCACCGAGCCCGATTTCCCATTCGGGCAGGTGGCAGGCTAAAGTTCTTCTTGTTCGCGGGGAACGCGGGGGGAAACCTCCGGGGGAGCCGAGAACAGCGGGGCTATAGCTCAGTTGGTAGAGCGCCTGCATGGCATGCAGGAGGTCAGGAGTTCAATTCTCCTTAGCTCCACAGGAAAGGGATCCCGTCCGGTCGGCAAGACCGGGCGGGATCTTCGTTTTGGGCGGTACTGGGAGCGGTGCAGGCCACCGCGCCGCGACGGCTCGTACCGGCGCCGCGGTCACCGCACCGGCCGTGGTTCCTTCTCCGCCAGCCGGGACCGTATCTCCGACAGCCGCATCCCGTGCTCGGGGCAGCCGACCAGCGGATCCTCCAGGGCGGCCAGCGCGGCCAGGAGGCGGGCGGTCTCCGCGTCGTCCGGGGTGTAGACCACCACGCGCGTCTCGGGTGTCTCCGCCAGCGCGAGCGAGGTGGAGACCAGTCGGAGCTCGCCCACCGAGGCGTGCCGCATGACCTTGGTGCGGCGGCCCGGCGGGACGACGTCCCCGGCCTCCCAGAGCCGGCGGAACTCCTCGCTGGCCGTGGTGAGCAGGCGCAGGAACTCCTCCCACGCCGGCTCGCCGACGTGCCGCCCGTACGCCCCGCGCAACGTGGCCACCAGCAGCGGCAGTTCCTCCTCCCGGTCGACGAACGGGCTGCAGCACTCGGGCCGGGTGAAGAGCTGCCAGAGGGCGTTGGCCTTCCAGTCCGCCGTCAGGTACACCAGCGGGAACAGGGCGCGGTAGGACGCGTTGGTGGCCAGGACGTCGTAGCGGGCGTTGTAGACGACGGCCGGGTTCGGGTCGAGGGCGTCGACGACCGCCTGCACCGCCGGGCCGACCGCGTCCGCGTCGGCCACCCGCCGCGGCGTGTACGGGACTTCGGCCAGCTGGTAGAGGTGCTCGCGCTCGGTCTCGTCCAGGCGCAGCGTCCGGGCGATGGCGTCCAGCACCTGCACGCTGGCGTTGATGGGGCGGCCCTGTTCCAGCCAGGTGTACCAGGTGATGCCGACCCCGGAGAGCTGCGCCACCTCCTCGCGCCGGAGGCCGGGGGTGCGCCGGCGCAGGCCCTCGGGGATGCCCACGTCGGTCGGTCTCACCCGGGCCCGCCGACCGCGCAGGAAGGCGGCCAGCTCCGTTCGCCTGCGTCCGTTCAGCGTCGCCATCGTCGTCACGTCCCCCATGGTCATCGCGGCGCCGGAATGCCGCCAGGTGCTGCTGGTAATAGTGGCGGCGGGCTCTCGCCACCCGTACTCGTCCGAACACAGCCTGTAGGGCATGTCCACGATCCCGTCCCCCCGAACGACGTCCGCCGCGGGCCCCGGTGAAGTGCCCGGTTTTAGTGAAGCGGACCCCACTGACAACGGCGCCCGCGGACCCGGCCGGCCCGGCTGGCTGCTGCTGATCGTGCTGCTCGGCCAGTTCATGGCGATCCTCGACTCGTTCGTCGTCAACGTCGCCACCGCGACCATCCGGACGGAGCTGCACGCCTCCGGTTCCGGGCTGCAACTGGTCGTCGCCGGCTACACGATCAGCTACGCGGTGCTGCTGATCACCGGCGCCAGGCTCGGCGCCCGCCACGGCCACCGGCGGGTCTTCCTCGCCGGACTGGCCCTGTTCACCCTGGCCTCGCTGCTCTGCGGACTGGCCGACGGCACCGGGGTGCTGATCGCCTTCCGGTTCGTCCAGGGCGCCGGCGCGGCCGTGATGCTGCCGCAGGTGCTGAGCCTGATCCAGCGCACGTACGACGGCCCCGCGCGGGCCCGGGCGCTGGGCCTGTTCTCGGCGGTGATCGCCTCCGGCGCGGCGATCGGGATGATCGTCGGCGGTCTGCTGGTCGACGCGGACCTGTTCGGCTGGAGCTGGCGGCCGGTCTTCCTGGTCAACGTGCCGATCGGGCTGCTGCTCCTCCTGCTGGGCGTCCGGTTGATGCCCCGCGACGAGCCGCGCGCCGGGGAGCGCGCGCGGGGGCTCGACCTGCCGGGCCTGGTGCTCCTCGCGGCGGCCGTCATGTGCTTCACGGTGCCGATGGTGCTGGGCGAGGAGCAGGGCTGGCCGCTGTGGACCTGGCTGTCGTTCGCGCTCTGCGCCGTGCTCGCGGCGGCCTTCGCCGGGTACGAGGCGCGGCTGGCCCGCCGCGGCGGGGCGCCGCTGATCGCCCCGGTGGTGCTGCGGGCGCCGGGTGTGCCGCGGGCGGTGGCGCGGCTCGGGCTGACCATGGCGATGAACGCCGGCGTCCTCCTGTCGCTCTCCCTGCACCTGCAGAGCGGGCTCGGCTTCGGGCCGCTGCGCACCGGGCTGACCTTCCTGCCCACGGCGGTGGCCTTCGGCGCCGTCGGCCTCAACTGGCGCAGGCTCCCCGAGCGTTGGCACGCTGCCCTGCCCACGGCCGGACTGCTGCTGGCGGCGGTCTCCTTCGCGGGCACCGGGCTGGTCCTGCGCGACGGCGGCGACGGCGGCCTGTGGCTGTACGCGGTGCTGCTCGGCGGCGGTGGCGGGCTCGGCCTGGCCTTCAGCCCGACGCTGGGCCGTACGCTGGCCGGGGTGCGGCCGGAGCACGCCGCCGACGCCAGCGGGCTGCTCACCACCACCAGCCAGCTCGGCCTGCTCACCGGGGTGGCCGTCTACGGCGCCGGCTACCTCGCCGAGGCCGGCGGCGGGACGGCGGTCTCCTCGGCGCACGGGGTGTGGGTCACCTCGCTCGCGCTGGCGGGGACGGCGGTGGCCGCGGTGGGGACCGTCCTGCCGCGTCGGCGGCGCTGACCTGGCGCCCGTCCCGTGGCAGAATCGGACGGCCGGGCGCGGACGGGGTGAAGGGGAGGGAAGCTGACATGCCGGGGAGCGTGTTCGCGACGACCGACGCCCTTCCCGGAGTGCCCGCAGTTCCCGGAGCCTCCGGATCGCCGGGGACCGGGATGCCCGGATCCCCCGGAGTGACCGCCCTCCAATGCCCGGCTTGTGGATCCGCTCAGGTGGCCCAGGTGCTCGGCGACAACGGCGGTGTTTCGTACGTCTGCACGGCCTGCGGCCACAGCTGGAGCTGAGTGAATGGGTGCACACAGCCGGAAATGCGACTGGTGCGGCAGCGGGACGCCCATCGTTCGCGACATGGAACCGATCAACGCCGACTACCAGTACTGGTGCGTCGAGTGCGCACGGGCGCTGATCATAAAAGGCGACCCCATCGAGACCTACCGTGAGCTCGAGGGGGAGCCGATCTACGGGCGGCTGCTCGACGAACACTGTGCCTTGAAACGGTTCTATTCGTTCGCGACCGCCTGAGGGCCCCCGAGTCCTCGGGCAAATCGGGCGAAACCGGTCAGGGGAACCACCGATTTGGCAGATGGCAGGGGGGTCCGTGTAATGTAGTCGATGTCGCCAGGGGGAACCGGCCGGAAACGGCGGGAAAGCCCGGGCGGCGGACAAGAGAACAAGGGGCTATAGCTCAGTTGGTAGAGCGCCTGCATGGCATGCAGGAGGTCAGGAGTTCAATTCTCCTTAGCTCCACAGGAGATGAGCGGGTCGTCCGAAAGGGCGGCCCGCTTTTCGTTGTGCGTGATCCCCTTTCCGTGGCCCTCTTCCGGCGCGCGCACGCTTCTTGCATGTTCATGACCCTTCCTTGCCCGCTTGTTGGCGAACACATGTCCCCTGCATGAACCGTTCGTCGAAAGAGTGACGTGCCGTGTGCGTGCCGCTTCCGACGCGGCCGTCACACATGACCGCACGCGACTCATCGCATCGCAGGGGGTTTTATGAGATCTCGCCGTTCTCGCCACTCCGGAGCCCGCGCGGGCCTGGCCCTGGCCGCCGCGCTGCCCTTGGTGACCGGAGTGCTGGCGCTCGGCGCGCCCACCGCCGGCGCCGACAGCGGACCGCCCGCCCGGCAGTCGCTGGCCGGTACCAAGCCCGAGTGGGCCACGGCCGCCGCCGACCGCGGCACCACCTCGGCGAAGAAGGCCGTCACCGCCCGCGTCTACCTCGCCGGCCGGGACGCCAAGGGGCTTGCCGCCTACGCCCGGGCGGTCTCCGACCCCCGGTCCGCCTCCTACGGCAAGTACCTGACGGCCCGCCAGGTGAAGGATCGTTTCGGCCCGACCAAGGGGCAGATAGCCGAGGTCACCGGATGGCTGAAGTCCGCGGGCCTCAAGGTGACCGGCACCAACGAGCACTACGTCACCGTGACGGGTGACGCCGCGGCGGTCCAGAAGGCGTTCGGCACCCGGCTGCACGACTACGTCAAGGACGGCCGGACGTACCACGCGCCGTCCTCGACCGCCACCGTCCCCGCCTCCCTGCACGGCGCGGTCCTCACCGTCGTCGGCCTCAACGACGCCCCGCGGCGCGCCCACCGGGACGAGACCCTGCCCGGACCGAGCTCCGCGTTCGTCAACTCCGGCCCCTTCTCGACGTACTACGGCTCGAACGTGAACAAGAGCCTGCCGTCGGCCTACGGCGGCCACGCCCCGTACGCGATCAAGGGCTACACCGGCAAGCAGCTGCGGGCCGCGTACGGCGCCAAGAACTTCACCGGCAAGGGCGTCACGGTCGCGATCACCGACGCGTACGCCTCGCCGACGATCGCCAAGGACATCGAGCAGTACGCGAAGCGCAACGGCGACAAGGCGTACCGCAAGGGCCAGTTCTCGCAGGTGCTGCCCGCCGACTGGAAGCACGGCTCGCCCGAGGAGTGCGACGCGGCCGGCTGGTACGGCGAGGAGACCCTCGACATCGAGGCCGTGCACGCGGTGGCCCCCGAGTCGGACATCGTCTACGTGGCCGGGGCCTCCTGCCAGGACGACGACCTCATCGACTCGCTGCACAAGATCGTCGACAACCGGCTGGCCGACATCGTCTCCAACTCCTGGAGCGACATCGAGACCCATGAGACCCCGGACGTCGCCACCGCCTACGACCACGTCTTCCAGCAGGGCGCCGTGGAGGGCATCGGCTTCTACTTCTCGTCCGGCGACGACGGCGACAACAGCCACAAGCACGGTGAGAAGACGGTCGACACCCCGGCCAACTCGCCGTGGGTGACCTCGGTCGGCGGCACCTCGCTGGCCGTCGGCAAGGGCGACCGCTACCTGTGGGAGACCGGCTGGGGCACCCACAAGGCGCCGCTGTCGAAGGACGGGCTCACCTGGAGCGGCTTCCCCGGCGAGTTCACCGGCGGGGCCGGCGGCGGCACCAGCAAGATCTTCGAGCAGCCGTACTACCAGCGCGGTGTGGTCCCCGACGCGCTCGCCAAGGCCGACGGCGCGGCCAAGCCGATGCGCGTCGGACCGGACATCGCGGCGGTCGCCGACTCCACCACCGGCTTCCTGGTCGGCCAGACGCAGACCTTCCCCGACAAGTCCGTGAAGTACGGCGAGTACCGCATCGGCGGCACCTCGCTGGCCGCCCCGGTGATCGCCGGTGTGCAGGCGCTGGCCCAGCAGGCCCGGCACGGCGTGCCGATCGGCTTCGCCAACCCCGGCATCTACGACCGCTACGGCACCGCGGCGTACCACGACGTCACCGACCACCCGCTCGGCAAGGGCCAGGGCATCGGCAACGTCCGCGTCGACTTCAACAACGGCGTAGACGCCAAGGGCGGCACCACGGTGTCGCTGCGCAGCCTGGGCGACGACGGCTCGCTCTCGGCGACCGTCGGCTACGACGACGTGACCGGCGTCGGCTCGCCGGGACGTGACTACGTCACGTCGTACGTGCCCGGACACCGGCGCTAGGGGGAGGGCGGGCGCCGTCGCCCTTGGAGCGCCGTCGAGCTTTTGGGGGCGTCGCGCTTGTGGGGGCGGCGCCCGGCCCGCCGCACCGGCCCCCGGGCTCGGTGCGGGCCTCGGGGCCCCTGCGGTAACCTGACCCCATGCGTGCCGTACGCCTCCTGCTTAGCGAGCCGCGCTGATCAATCCCGACCGGTCAGGTCGGCATCGGCGCGGCGTCCCCTCCTGTGCGAGGGGCTTTTTCGTTTCCGGATCCGGTAGGGGATCCGGGGACCGTAGCGCGACCGCAGGCAGAGACGACGATCGATGGAGCTTTGAGGACGATGAGCGAGACCACTACCGCCGCCGAGGTGGCTGCCCCGCACCGCTACACGGCCGCGCTGGCCGCCGACATCGAGGCACGCTGGCAGGACTTCTGGGACGCGAACGGGACGTACGAGGCGCCCAACCCGGGCGGCGAGCTGGCCGGTGACCCCGAGGTCGTGGCCCGGCCGCGCAAGTTCATCATGGACATGTTCCCGTACCCCTCGGGCGCGGGCCTGCACGTCGGTCACCCGCTGGGCTACATCGCCACGGACGTCACCGCGCGGTACCACCGGATGACCGGCCACAACGTCCTGCACACCCTGGGCTTCGACGCCTTCGGCCTGCCCGCCGAGCAGTACGCGGTGCAGACCGGCACCCATCCGCGGGTGTCCACCGAGGCCAACATGGAGAACATGAAGGCGCAGCTGCGCCGGCTGGGCCTGGGCCACGACAAGCGGCGGTCGTTCGCGACGATCGACCCCGAGTACTACAAGTGGACCCAGTGGATCTTCCTGCAGATCTTCAACTCGTGGTTCGACGAGGACGCGAAGAAGGCCCGGCCGATCGCCGAGCTGGTGGCGCAGTTCGAGAGCGGGGAGCGTGCGACGCCGGACGGGCGCTCGTGGAGTGAGCTGAGCGCCGTCGAGCGCGCCGACGTCCTGGGCGAGTACCGCCTGGCGTACGCCTCCGACGCGCCGGTCAACTGGTGCCCGGGCCTGGGCACCGTGCTGGCCAACGAGGAGGTCACCGCCGACGGCCGCTCCGAGCGCGGCAACTTCCCGGTCTTCAAGTCCAAGCTGCGCCAGTGGAACATGCGCATCACCGCCTACGGCGACCGGCTGCTGGACGACCTGGACGCGCTGGACTGGCCCGAGGCCATCAAGCTGCAGCAGCGCAACTGGATCGGCCGCAGCGAGGGCGCGCACGTCGACTTCGCGATCGACGGCCGTCCGGACGCGAAGGCCACCGTCTTCACCACCCGGCACGACACCCTGTTCGGCGCCACCTACCTGGTGCTGGCCCCCGAGCACCCGCTGGTCACCGAGGACTCCGTCGTCCCGGCGAGCTGGCCCGAGGGCACCCACGCGGACTGGACCGGCGGGCACGCCACCCCGGCCGAGGCCGTCGCCGCGTACCGCAAGGAGGCCGCCGCCAAGTCGGACGTCGAGCGGCAGGCCGACGCCAAGGAGAAGACCGGCGTCTTCACCGGCGTGTACGCCGTCAACCCGGCGACCGGCGACCGGATCCCCGTCTTCGTCGCCGACTACGTCCTGATGGGCTACGGCACCGGCGCCATCATGGCCGTCCCCGCGCACGACAGCCGCGACTTCGCCTTCGCCCGCGCCTTCGACCTGCCGATGCGCTGCGTCGTCAAGCCGTCGGACGACCGGGGCACCGACCCGGCGGAGTGGGCGGACTCCTTCGACTCCAAGGAAGCCGAGATCATCAACTCGGCCGGCCCGGAGATCTCCCTGGACGGGCTGGTCGTGCCCGAGGCCAAGACCCGCGTGGCCGCCTGGCTGACCGAGCGGGGCATCGGCGAGGGCACCGTCAACTTCCGGCTGCGCGACTGGCTGTTCAGCCGCCAGCGCTACTGGGGCGAGCCCTTCCCGATCGTCTACGACGAGGACGGCGTCGCCCACGCGCTGCCCGAGTCGATGCTGCCGCTGGAGCTGCCCGAGGTCGAGGACTACGCCCCGCGCACCTTCGAGCCGGACGACGCGGACACCGAGCCGGAGACCCCGCTGTCCCGCAACGCGGACTGGGTCAACGTCGAACTGGACCTGGGCGACGGCGTGAAGCGCTACCGCCGCGAGACCAACACCATGCCCAACTGGGCCGGTTCCTGCTGGTACGAGCTGCGCTACCTGGACCCGCACAACGACGAGCGGCTGGTCTCGCCCGAGGCCGAGCGCTACTGGATGGGCCCGCGCGAGGACAAGCCGCACGGCGGCGTCGACCTGTACGTCGGCGGCGCCGAGCACGCGGTGCTGCACCTGCTGTACGCGCGCTTCTGGTCCAAGGTGCTGTTCGACCTGGGGCACGTCTCGTCCGCCGAGCCGTTCCACAAGCTGTTCAACCAGGGCATGATCCAGGCGTACGTCTACCGCGACGCGCGCGGCATCGCCGTGCCGGCCGCCGAGGTCGAGGAGCGCGACGGCGCCTACTGGTACCGGGGCGAGAAGGTCTCCCGGCTGCTGGGCAAGATGGGCAAGTCCCTGAAGAACGCCGTCACGCCGGACGAGATCTGCTCCGAGTACGGCGCCGACACCCTGCGCCTGTACGAGATGGCGATGGGCCCCCTGGACGTGTCCCGCCCCTGGGACACCCGCGCCGTCGTCGGCCAGTACCGGCTGCTGCAGCGCCTGTGGCGCAACGTGGTCGACGAGAACACCGGTGAGGTCACCGTCGTCGACGCCGAGCCGGACGAGGCGACGCTGCGCGTCCTGCACAAGACGATCGACGGCGTCGGCCAGGACATGGCCAACCTGCGCTTCAACACCGCCATCGCCAAGATCACCGAGCTGAACAACCACGTCACGAAGCTGGCCGAGGTGCCGCGCTCGGTCGCGGAGCGGCTGGTGCTGCTGGTGGCGCCGCTGGCCCCGCACATCGCGGAGGAGCTGTGGCGCCGGCTGGGCCACGACGGCTCGGTGGTGCACCAGGACTTCCCGGCCGCCGACCCGGCCTACCTGGTCGACGAGGCCGTGACCTGCGTTGTCCAGATCAAGGGCAAGGTCAAGGCGCGGCTGGAGGTCGCACCGTCGATCTCCGAGGAGGAGCTGGAGCGGGTGGCGCTGGCCGAGCCCGCGGTGGTCGCGGCGCTGGGCGGCGCGGGTGTCCGCAAGGTCATCGTGCGGGCGCCGAAGCTGGTGAACATCGTTCCGGCCTGATGTCCGGCGTGCTGCCGGTTCCGGCGATGTCGTCCCGGGTGTGACGTCCGGGACTCGGGGGTTTCCCCTACGGGCAGGTTGGGGGTTCCGATGGAACCCACGGCCTGCCCGTGCCGTTTACCGTGGAGAGGTGCCTCAAGAATCCGTGAACCGACCGGCCCGCCGGTCCGACCGAGAGCCCGTCGAGGAGCGCCCGTGGAAGCCGTGGCCGTGATCATCGCCCTGATCTTCGCGGTACTCGTCGCGCTCGCCGTGGTCGCGACGGTCCGGACCGTGAAGGCCGTCAAGCGCGGCGTGGACCGGACGATGACCCAGGCCCGGCGCACGGTGGAGGACACCCGGCTCAAGGCCCGGCAGTACACCGCGCCGGGCGCCGCGGGCGAGGTGGCCCAGCTGCGGCTGTCCCTGCGGACGACGATGCGGGCCACACAGGAGGCGCTGCGACTGCGCGCCCCCGAGGACCCGTCGCTCTCCGAGTCCCTCGCCCTCTTCGAGCGCCTGAGCGCCCACGGTCACGAGCTGGACGACGACCTCCGGCGGCTGGAGACCGAGCCCAGCCGTGAGCGGGTGGAGGCCGCCCTCCCCGAGATGCGGGAGCGCACGGAGCGCGTCCGGCAGGCGGCGGACTCGCTGCGCTGGGCCGCCCAGGACCGCGCCCGCCGGTTCTCGGACGACGACCTGGCGGATCTCAGCGAGCAGATCCGGATGGAGGCGGGGGCGCTGCGGCACTGGACGCCGGTGGACGCGGAGGGGGCCGCGTCGCCGGAGCCGAAGCGGGAATCGGAGCCGAAGCGGGAATCGGAGCCGATGGGGGAACGGGAACCTACGCGGGAACGGGAGCCGAAACCGGAGGCGGACCCGGCGCGGCCCGCCATAGCGGGACAGGACATGTGGCGGAAGGACGCCCGCCCTTGGGAGAAGTGGCAGAAGAACGGACACCCGGAGGGCACGAGCTGACCGGCGGCGGCCCCGAGGACGGCCCCCGCGATCCGAAGCGGTCACCGCCCCGGCCCGGGCTGCTTGTCCTGCCGCCGGGCGGGTAACCTCCGGTTCATGTCCCGCCATGTCGCGATCATCACCGATTCCACGGCCTACCTGCCCCAGCAGGCGATGGAGCGGCACGGCATCACGGCCGTGCCGCTGACGGTGGTGCTGGGCGACACGGCCCTGGAGGAGGGCACCGAGATCTCCGCCCGCTCGGTCGCCCACGCCCTGCAGAAACGCCGGCCGGTGACGACGTCCCGGCCCGCCCCCGAGGTCTTCGCCGCCGCCTACCGCGCGGCGGCCGAATCCGGAGCCGAGGGCGTGGTCTCCCTCCACCTGTCCGCCGAGTTCTCCGGCACGTACGACGCGGCGCTGCTCGCGGCCCGGGAGGCGCCGGTCCCCGTCCGAGTCGTCGACACGGGCATGGTGGCGATGGCCCTCGGCTTCTGCGCCCTGGCCGCCGCCGACACGGCCTCGGCCGGGGGGACGCTCGACGAGGCGGTGGCCGCGGCCGAGAAGCGGGCGGCGGGCACGGCCGCCTTCTTCTACGTCGACACCCTCGACTACCTGCGCAGGGGTGGCCGCATCGGCGCCGCCCAGGCTCTGCTGGGCTCGGCACTGGCCGTCAAGCCGCTGCTCCAACTCGTCGACGGCCGCATCGACCTGCGCGAAAAGGTCCGCACCGCCTCCCGGGCCGTGGCCCGCCTGGAGGAAATCGCCCTCAGCCACGCCGGCACCACCCCCGTGGACATCGCCGTCCACCACCTGGCCACCCCCGACCGAGCAGCCGACCTGGCGGGCCACCTGCGCGAACGGGTGCCGAACCTGGGCGAGTTGCATGTGAGCGAGGTCGGCGCGGTGATCGGGGCGCATACCGGGCCGGGGTTGCTGGGGGTGGTGGTGTCGGCGCGGTTGGAGGGGTGAGGACGGGGGCCGGAGGGGCGGCCGGGCGCCTACGGTCGTGGGGCCACGGTCGTGGGGTCGCGGTCGTGGGGTCGCGGTCGTGGTCGCGGGGTCGCGGTCGTGGGATAAGGGTCGTGGGTTCAGGGCACGGGGTGGAGCCTGCAAGGGGTGGGATTTCCGGAAGGGACCTGCGGGTGTGGGCTCGGGGCCGAGGGCGGAGCCTAGAAGGTGCCTGCAGCTGTGGGCTCGGGGGCGGGTGTCGGAGCCCTGAAGGGGTCGGCGGGCGCAGGGCCGGGGCGTGGGGCGGAGTCCTGAGGGGGCGGGATCTCTAGGAGGGGCTCGCGGCCGTTGGTTTCGGGGCCGGGGCCGGGGCCGGGGCCGGGGCCGGGGCCGGGGCCGGGGCCGGGGCCGGGGCCGGGGCCGGGGGCGGGGGTGGGGGCGGAGCCCCGAAGGAGCCTGCGTAGGCAGGCCGGGGGTGTGGGGCAGAGCCCCGCGAGAAACGGTGAAAGGGCGGGACTGGGGCACCTCCTCCCCACCGCAACCCCTCGACGCACCGTCAGCCGGCAACCGCTCGCATCCACCGATCGGGTGGCGGAGTTATCCACAACTCCGCCACCATCCACCGGATTTCACCAAGATCACCCGCTTCCGCGGCACGCTCCTACCGTCAATTCCCATGACGACGACAGCAGCGCTTGACGCACCCACGCCCACACCCGAGCCCACCCTCCGTGAGCGCGCCTCCGCACTGATGGGATCCGCAGCACCAAAGAACGCTGCCGCACTAAAAAACACTGCCGCACCAAGAGAAACCGCCGCACCGAAGGCAACCGCACCCCCACCCACCCACGACCGCCCACCAGGCCGCCCCCGCCGGACACGCGGCGGCTGCCGAGCGGGAGCCGGCCCGGGACGGGGAACCCACGCGGGGACGGCGGAACGCCCACGCGCGGGCGGCCCACGGCCAGAAGCAAGCCGCGACACCCTCCCCGCCCCGAACCGGCCGGCGGAAATCCCCGAGCGCCTCCCACGCCCCACTCGCTGGCGCCTCGCGCTCCAGGACAGGCTGCCCCTCTGGCTCCAACTCCGCTGCGGCATCGACCCGAAAACCCTCGCCGCCCTAGCGATCGTCCTCGCCGCCGCCGGCCTCTTCGCGGCCTTCCACTTCTGGACGGGCAGACCGCGGACCGTTCCGGCCCCCACCCGTGAAACCCCCGTGGCGGCGCCCCTGCCGTCGGTACGCGGCCGACCGGGCGCGCCCCCACCCGCACCGGTGGCCGCCGTGTCGGCGCCGGCCGGTACACCGGGCCCGAGCACCGGGGGAGTGGTGGTGGACGTCTCCGGCAAGGTACGCCACCCCGGCATCCAGCGACTGCCCGCCGGCTCCCGCGTCGTGGACGCCCTGGACGCGGCAGGAGGCGCGAGCCCCGGCGTCGACATGACGGGACTCAACCGGGCCCGCGTACTCGCGGACGGCGAACAGATCGTGGTCGGGGCACCCCCGGGCGCCGGTCCACCGCCCCCCGACACACCGGCCCGCACGAACGGCGCGGGCCAAGGCGGCGGCTCCAGGCCACCGGCAGGGGCCGCACCCGCGACGGGCGCCAACGGCCCGCTCAGCCTCAACGCGGCGACGGTGGAGCAACTGGACGCGTTGCCGGGCGTGGGCCCGGTCCTGGCACAGCACATCGTCGACTACCGCACCGAACACGGTGGTTTCCGCTCGGTGACGGACCTCCGCCAGGTCAACGGCATCGGAGCCCGCCGCTTCACCGACCTGCGCCCCTTGGTGCAGCCATGAACCCGGTGCAGCCATGAAAAGGACTCTCCCACCACCCGCGACCGACCCGCCGGACACCCCACCGCGCCGACCCGGACCCCCGCCCGCCGTCCCCGCCGACCTCCGGCTGATGGTGCCGGCGCTCGCCGCCTGGGCAGGAGCCGCCGCCGCACTGACCGCGGAGGCGACGACGGTCGCCGCGCTGTGCGCGGTGGCCCTGCTCCTCTCCGCCGCGTCGGCCCGCGTCGCAGTGAAGTGCCGTCGACGGACCGAGCCACGACGCACCCCCACCGCCCGCCCGACGCTCCCCGCCCCTCCACCTCGCTCCACCCGCCGACCACCGTCCCCCGCATCCGCTCTCCGGACGCCACCCGACAGCACCGAACCGGCCCGCCGGAACGAGCCCGCACACCCGGGCGGGACAGCGCCTGCCGGCGGGACCGAGCACTCCGGCAGGCCCGAGCACCCCGCCACACCGGCCGGTCACGACGGACGGAGGCACCCGAACGCATCCGCGCACCCCGGCGGCCCGTCGCCGTCGTCGCACGGCCCGATGCGGCGGCGAGCACGCCCCGACCGCCCGACGAGCCCGGGTGACGCGGCGCACGCCGACCGACCCGAGCCCGTTCGCCGGGTGCGCACAACGCCCGCCGGTGACCCGGCGCGTACAGGGCGACCCGCGCACCCCGCCGGAAGCCCGCGTGCCGCCAGCCCACCGCCTCCCGACGGACCCGTCCGGCCGGACGGCCCGGCGCGTCGGCGCCGCCTTTCCCGGCCCGCCCGACCGCGCCGTGCCACGCGCCGCTGGGGCGCGGCACTCGCCACGGCCACCGCCGCCGCGCTGCTGTGCGGTGCCGCCGGTGCGGTGGTCGGCGCGCTGCGGGCCGCGGACGGCCGGCGAGGGCCGGTGCCGGGGCTGGCGGCGGCGTACGCGGAGGCGACGCTCGACGTCACGGTGACCAAGGACCCCCGGGCGGTCCGGCCGCGGGTGCGTGGAGCGGCGCGGGCCACCCCGGCCGTCACCGTGGAGGGGGAGGCGACCCGGGTCGTGGTCACCCGGGGGAGCACGACCGCGACCGGAGTCCGGACGCCCGTCCTGCTCCTCGTCCGTCCCGACTGGCTGGGCATCCTGCCGTCCACCCGGCTCCGGGTGACCGGCCGGCTGGCGCCGCCCACGTACGACGGCGACAGGATCGCGGCCGTGGTCCGCGTCCGGCACGGACCGCCCCAGGTGCTCGTACAGCCGACCGGCCTCCAGAAGGCGGCCGCACGGCTCCGCGCGGGCCTGCGCGAGGCCACCGACGGGCTGGCGCCGGACGCGCGGGCCCTGTTGCCGGGCCTCGTGGTGGGGGACACGTCCCGCATTCCGCCCGATCTGGACGAGGCGTTCCACACCACCGACCTCACCCACCTCCTCGCCGTCTCCGGAAGCAACCTGACCATCCTGCTCACCCTGCTGTTCGGCCCGGCGCATCTGGCGGCCCGGGCCGAACGCCGGGGCCTGGCCGGTCGGCTGGGCATCCCCTTGCGGGGGACGGCGGTCGCGGGCGGGCTGCTCGTGCTGGGGTTCGTCGTGGTGTGCCGGCCGGAGCCGAGTGTGCTCCGGGCCGCGGCCTGCGGTCTGGTCGCCCTGCTCGCCCTCGCCACCGGCCGCCGCCGCGCCCTGCTGCCCGCCCTCGCGGCGGCCATCCTGGCGCTGGTGCTCTACGACCCGTGGCTGGCGCGGAGTTATGGGTTCCTGCTGTCGGTCCTGGCCACCGGCGCGCTGCTGACGGTGGCCCCGCGCTGGAGCGCGGCGCTGCGCCGGCGCGGTGTGCCGGCCCGGTTCGCGGAGGCGCTCGCGGCGGCCGCCGCGGCGCAGGCCGCCTGCGCGCCGGTGATCGTGCTGATGTCGTCCCGGGTGAGCCTGGTCGGTATCCCCTGCAACCTGCTCGCGGAGCTCGCGGTCGCCCCGGCCACGGTCCTGGGCTTCGCGGCCCTGGCCACCGCCCCGTTCGCCGCTCCCGTGGCGCACGGCCTCGCCTGGCTCGCGGGCTGGCCCGCCTCCTGGACGGCCGCCGTGGCACGGACCGGCGCCGCCCTCCCGGGCGCGGAGCTCTCCTGGCCGGGCGGCCGACCCGGGGCGGCGCTGATGGCGGCGGCCGTCGCGGCCGTCGCGTACGCGGTCCACCGAGCCGCGCGGCGCCGTGACCAGCAGCCCGAAGGGCACTCCGGGCGGCGCTCCGAACGGCACACGTCACGGGGACGCCGGTGGCGGCGATGGTGCGGCGCGCTCTGCTCGCTTCTGCTTGCCCTGGCGATCCTCCGGCCGGCCCCGCTGACCCGGATCGTCACCGGCTGGCCGCCACCCGGCTGGCGGTTCGCAGCCTGCGACGTGGGGCAGGGCGACGCCCTGGCGCTCGCGGCGGGCGACGGCGCGGCCGTCGTCGTCGACACCGGACCCGAGCCCCGGGCCGTCGACCGCTGCCTGCGCGCGCTGGGCGTGCGGACCGTGCCGCTCCTGCTGCTGACGCACTACCACGCCGACCACGTGGACGGGCTGCCCGGCGTCCTGCGCGGCCGGGCGGTGGGGACGATCGAGGGCACCCCGTTCGAAGAACCGCCCGGGCAGGCCGCGTTCGTCCGCCGTGAGGCGCGCCGCGCGGGCGTCCCGGTCGTCGCCGCGGCGCCCGGCGAGCGGGGCCGGCTCGGCCCGCTGTCCTGGGAGACGCTGTGGCCACCGCCTCCGGGGGAGGCGGCCGAGGCGGAGGGCGGCCCCAACGACGCCAGCGTCGCCTTGCTCGTGCGCGCGCGGGAGCTGACCGTCCTGCTCCTCGGCGACCTCGAACCGCCCGCCCAGCACGCCCTCCTGGAGCGGCATCCGGAGCTGCCGCCGGTGGACGTCCTGAAGGTCGCCCACCACGGTTCGGCCCACCAGGACGCCGAGCTGCTGCACCGGGCGCGGCCCCGGCTGGCCGTCGTCTCCGCGGGGACGGGCAACCCCTACGGGCATCCGGCGCCGCGCACGCTCACCGCCCTGCGCGCGGAGGGCGCGGTGGTGCTGCGGACCGACCGCGACGGGCCGGTGGCGGTGACGGGTACGGCCGACGCCGTCCTGGGCGGCCCGGACCCGGGGGCCCGCCCTCCCGAGCGAGGGAGGCGACGGGGGAGCGCGGGGTTCAGTCCGTCTCGACCCACCCCTCGTACTCCTCGGCGAGCGCGTGCAGCGCGGCGGGGTCCAGCACGCCGTCCGGATCCTCCAGTACGACCAGCCACTGGGCGTCCTCCGCGTCGTCCTCACCGGCCAGGGCTTCGCGGACGATCTGCGGTGTCCCGTCCAGGGGTTGTTCCTCGGCGGTCCGCTCGGCCGCCTCCTCGGCGGCCTCCCGGTCCGGGAGCACCAACAGGAAGCGGGACGGGCGATCGTCGGCGGAAGAGGAGGACGAGGAGGACGAGGAGGACGGGGAAGGGGGAACGCTGCTCACCCGCTCATTGTGCGATATGCCCGCACCGCCGCGGAGGGGAGTGTCCGCACCACCGCGGAGGCGAGTGCCCGCCCCGCGCGGGACGGAGTGTCCGACCCGCGTGGGATGCTGGATCCGATGGCCAGGAACACCGCGGGCAAAGCCGCGAACGACGATCCGCTCGCCCCCGTCACGCTCGCCGTGGGGCAGGAAGAGCTTCTCCTCGACCGCGCCGTGCAGGAGGTGGTGGCCGCGGCCCGCGCCGCCGACGCGGACACCGACGTCCGCGACCTCGCACCGGACGCCCTCCAGCCCGGCACCCTCGCCGAGCTGACCAGCCCGTCGCTGTTCGCGGAGCGCAAGGTCGTGATCGTGCGCAACGCCCAGGACCTCTCGGCGGACACGATCAAGGACGTCAAGGGCTACCTGGGCGCCCCGGCCGAGGAGATCACCCTCGTCCTGCTGCACGCCGGCGGTGCGAAGGGCAAGGGGCTGCTCGACGCCGCCCGGAAGGCGGGGGCCCGGGAAGTCGCCTGCCCCAAGATGACCAAGCCGGCCGACCGGCTGGCATTCGTCCGGCAGGAGTTCCGGTCCACGCGCCGGTCCGTGACGCCGGAGGCGTGCCAGGCGCTCGTCGACGCGATCGGCAGCGACCTGCGCGAGCTGGCCAGCGCCTGCGCGCAGCTCGTCGCCGATGTCGAGGGCACGATCGACGAGGCGGTCGTCGCCCGCTACTACACCGGCCGGGCCGAGGCGTCCAGCTTCACCGTCGCCGACCGGGCCGTGGAGGGCCGGGCCGCCGAGGCCCTGGAGGCGCTGCGCTGGGCCATGTCCACCGGTGTCGCCCCGGTGCTGATCACCAGCGCCCTCGCCCAGGGTGTGCGCTCGATCGGCAAGCTCGCCTCGGCGCCGCGCGGCGCCCGCCCGGGTGACCTGGCCCGTGAGCTCGGCATGCCGCCATGGAAGATCGACCGGGTGCGCCAGCAGATGCGTGGCTGGTCGGCGGACGGCGTCGCGGCCGCGCTGCGGGCCGTCGCCGAGGCGGACGCCGGGGTCAAGGGCGGTGGCGACGATCCGGAGTACGCCCTGGAGAAGGCCGTGGTCGCGGTGGCCCGGGCGGCCCGCAGCCGCAACTGAGCGCGCGGCGCGCCCGCCGGGGGCGCCGCCCCCTCCCAAGCTCAGAGCCCCAGCCCCGGATACGCCGAAGGCCCCGGCCCGTCCTGGGGAAGGACGGGCCGGGGCCTCGGTTTCGTTCAGCGAGCCCTGAGGCTCATGCCGCGCCCGCGTGGCGAACGACCGAGCGCGGCGGGGTGCCGTTCCGGAGCGGTAGAGGGGCCGCTGGTTCCGGTACCGGCAGGGACCGGGGCTCACGCCCCGGACAAGCTTCAGCCCTTGAGGGAGGCAGCCTGCTTGGCCAGCGCCGACTTCTTGTTGGCGGCGGCGTTCTTGTGGATGACGCCCTTGCTGGCGGCCTTGTCCAGCTTCTTGCCGGCCAGGGCGACCGCGGCGGTGGCCTTCTCGGCGTCGCCGGCGGCCAGGGCCTCGCGGGCGGCGCGGACGAAGGTCTTGACCTCGGACTTGACGGCCTTGTTGCGCAGGCGCGCCTTCTCGTTGGTCTTGTTCCGCTTGATCTGGGACTTGATGTTCGCCACGAAAGAGCCTTTTCAGGTTCGTTGGATTTCGAGAGTGCGCTCCGCGCGTGAGAGGGTCGCGAAGCACAGTGGACCAGGCTACCAGCCCGCCCCGGGCCGTCCCAAACCGGACGGCGGGCGCCGCTCATGGGACGATGGAGGGGTCGTATACCCGACTCCCGCCGAGACTGGCGTGCAAACGCCGAAGTCACCGAATGGATCCTGCGTGCCCGCGACCCCTACCAACGTGCCCGAGCCGAGCCGTACCGACCCGGCTCTGATCCGTAACTTCTGCATCATCGCGCACATCGACCATGGCAAGTCGACGCTCGCCGACCGGATGCTTCAGCTGACCGGCGTGGTCGACCAGCGGCAGATGCGCGCGCAGTACCTCGACCGGATGGACATCGAGCGCGAGCGCGGCATCACGATCAAGTCGCAGGCGGTCCGGCTCCCGTGGGCCCCCTCGGAGGACGAGGGCACGACCCACATCCTCAACATGATCGACACCCCGGGCCACGTCGACTTCACCTACGAGGTCTCCCGCTCCCTCGCCGCGTGCGAGGGCTGCATCCTCCTCGTGGACGCCGCGCAGGGCATCGAGGCCCAGACCCTCGCCAACCTCTACCTGGCGATGGAGAACGACCTCACGATCATCCCGGTCCTCAACAAGATCGACCTGCCGGCCGCGCAGCCCGAGAAGTTCGCCGCCGAGCTGGCCAACCTGGTCGGCTGCGACCCGTCCGACGTCCTCAAGGTCTCCGCGAAGACCGGCGTCGGCGTGCCCGAGCTGCTGGACCGCGTCGTCCGCGACGTCCCGGCCCCGGTCGGCGTCAAGGACGCCCCGGCCCGCGCGATGATCTTCGACTCGGTCTACGACGCCTACCGCGGTGTCGTGACGTACGTGAAGGTCGTCGACGGCACGCTGCGCAAGCGCGAGCGGATCAAGATGATGTCGACCGGCGCTCAGCACGAGCTGCTGGAGATCGGCACCAACTCCCCGGAGATGCTGCCCGCGGACGGTCTGTCCGTCGGCGAGGTGGGCTACCTGATCACCGGCGTGAAGGACGTCCGGCAGTCCAAGGTCGGCGACACCATCACCCAGTTCCAGAACGGGGCCACCCAGGCGCTGGGCGGGTACAAGGACCCCAAGCCGATGGTCTTCTCCGGCCTCTACCCGCTGGACGGCTCGGACTACCCGGAGCTGCGCGAGGCGCTCGACAAGCTCCAGCTCAACGACGCCGCGCTGGTGTACGAGCCGGAGACGTCCGCCGCGCTGGGCTTCGGCTTCCGCGTCGGCTTCCTGGGCCTGCTCCACCTGGAGGTCATCCGCGAGCGCCTGGAGCGCGAGTTCGGTCTCGACCTGATCGCCACCGCGCCGAACGTGGTCTACAACGTCCGCATGGAGGACGGGAGCGAGCACGAGGTCACCAACCCGAGCGAGTTCCCGACCGGCAAGATCGCCGAGGTGCACGAGCCGGTCGTCCGGGCCACCATCCTGGCGCCGAGCGAGTTCATCGGCGCGATCATGGAGCTCTGCCAGACCCGCCGCGGCGTCCTGCTGGGCATGGACTACCTCTCCGAGGACCGCGTCGAGATCCGCTACACGCTGCCCCTCGCCGAGGTCGTCTTCGACTTCTTCGACCAGCTGAAGTCCAAGACCCGCGGTTACGCCTCGCTGGACTACGAGCCCACCGGCGAGCAGATCTCCGACCTGGTCAAGGTCGACATCCTGCTGCACGGCGACAAGGTCGACGCCTTCTCGGCGATCACTCACAAGGACAAGGCGTACGCCTACGGCGTCCGGCTCGTCGCCAAGCTCCGCGAGCTCATCCCGCGGCAGAACTTCGAGGTGCCGATCCAGGCCGCGATCGGCTCCCGCGTCATCGCCCGTGAGACCGTCCGCGCCATTCGCAAGGACGTTCTCGCGAAGTGCTACGGCGGTGACATCTCCCGTAAGCGGAAGCTCCTGGAGAAGCAGAAGGAGGGCAAGAAGCGAATGAAGATGGTCGGCAGCGTGGAAGTTCCGCAGGAGGCGTTCATCGCGGTGCTCTCCTCGGACGAGAGCGGCGAGAAGGGCAAGAAGTAGCCGGTCCCGCCCCCGCCGCGCCCCCGACGGCGCACGGACGCCCGCTCCCCGCGAGGGAGCGGGCGTATTCGTGTGCTCGTGGGGGCCGTACGGTGTTCCGGCCGCGCCGAGCGGCATCCCACGTGGTACGTGTACGCGCCAACAATCACTTTCGGTCACAGCTTCAACAAGGCTTTCCGGGCCTCTTACATGACGGCCCCGACGCCTCTAGTCTGATCACTGCTTGAAGGTTACTCGCGAGTCACCCAGCAACGAGGCGGGCCCCGGAGGATGCCGTGACCGACATCAGGACTTTGCTCGAGAACCGGCCGCCCTCCGTGGCGACGCTCTTCCTCGAACGTGTCGCCGCCACTCCCGACGCCGAGGCGTACCGGTATCCCGTGCCGCCGCCCTCCGGCCGCGGCCCGTCCGCCTGGGCCTCGCTCACCTGGAAGCAGGCCGCCGAGCGGGTGTTCGCGATCTCCGCCGGGCTGATCGGCCTCGGTGTCGCCCCCGAGGAGCGCGTCGCCCTCGCCTCCAACACCCGCGTCGAGTGGATCCTCGCCGACCTGGGCATCCTCTGCTCCGGCGCCGCCACCACCCCGCTCTACCCGAGCACCAACGCCGAGGAGTCGGCGTTCATGCTCGCCGACTCCGAGAGCAAGGTGCTCATCGCGGAGGACGCCGCGCAGCTCGCCAAGGCCCGTGAGCAGCGCGACGGCCTGCCCGGTCTGGCCCATGTCGTGGTGATCGACGAAGCGGACGCGGTGCCGGCCGAGGGGGATCCGGAGGGCTGGGTGCTCTCCCTCGCCGAGCTGGAACGACGTGGCGCGGCCCGCCTGAAGGAGGCGCCGGAGCTGGTCCGCGACCGGGTCGCCGCGATTCGCTCCGAGCAGCTCGCCACCCTCATCTACACCTCCGGCACCACCGGCCGCCCCAAGGGCGTCCGCCTGCGCCAGGACAGCTGGTCGTACATGGCTCGCGCCATCGAGGCCACCGGCCTGGTCCGGTCCGACGACGTCCAGTACCTCTGGCTCCCGCTCGCCCACGTCTTCGGCAAGGTGCTCACGGCCGGGCACATCGGCATCGGCCACGTCACCGCCGTCGACGGCCGGCCGGACAAGATCGTCGAGAATCTGCCGGTCGTCCGGCCGACCTATATGGCGGCCGTGCCCCGCGTCTTCGAGAAGGTCTACAACGGCGTCGTCGCCAAGGCCCGGGAAGGCGGCGGGGCCAAGTACAAGATCTTCCAGTGGGCCGCCGAGGTGTCCCGCGAGTACGCCAGAACCTCACAGGACAACTACCGCCGCACCGGCAGCCGTTCCGTCCCCTTCGCGCTCGCCGCCCGCCACAAGGCCGCCGACGTCCTCGTCTACGCCAAGATCCGGGAGGCGTTCGGCGGCCGGCTCCGCGCCTGCATCTCCGGCGCGTCCGCCCTCGCCCCCGACATCGGCCTCTTCTTCTCCGGCGCCGGCATCCACATCCTGGAGGGCTACGGCCTCACCGAGACCAGCGCCGCCAACTTCGTCAACCCCGGCGAGGCGTACCGCACCGGCACCGTCGGCAAGCCGCTCCCCGGCACCGAGGTGCGCATAGCGGACGACGGAGAGGTCCTGCTGCGCGGGCCCGGGATCATGGAGGGCTACCACGGCCTGCCCGAGCGGACGGCGGAAGTCCTCGAACCGGACGGTTGGTTCCACACCGGCGACATCGGCGAGCTGTCGCCCGACGGCTTCCTGCGCATCACCGACCGCAAGAAGGACCTGATCAAGACGTCGGGCGGCAAGTACGTCGCCCCCGCCGAGGTCGAGGGCCGCTTCAAGGGCATCTGCCCGTTCGTCTCCAACATCCTGGTCCACGGCGCCGACCGGAACTACTGCACCGCCCTCATCGCCCTCGACGAGCCCGCCCTCCTGAAGTGGGCCGCCGACCACGGCCTCGGCGGCCGGACGTACGCCGAGGTGGTCGCCGCGCCGCAGACCGAGGAGATGGTCGGGGAGTACGTCCGACGGCTCAACGAGGGCCTCCAGCGCTGGCAGACGATCAAGAAGTTCCGGCTGCTGCCGCGCGACCTGGACGTGGAGCACGGGGAGCTCACACCGAGCCTCAAGCTCAAGCGGCCCGTCGTCGAGCGGGCGTACAAGGACCTGATCGAGGAGATGTACGAGGGGACGCGGGAGCGCTGACCGGCGGGCGGCCGCCGGGGCTCTGCGCGCCGCACCCGGCGCGCACCCGGCACCGCGCGCCCCCGCGCTCCGGGCACCCGCGCCCAGCGGCCCGGGGGCGGCGGCTTACGGGCGGCCTGGGGCCCGTCCGGTGCCGGGCGAGCCGACGGCCGGACGAGACGGTCCGGCCTCCGCGCCGGACGGGCCGGCACTCACCGTCGTCCGCACGGTCCGGTCCGGCATCCCCCTGCCGCCCAACGGGCCGGCCGGCACCCGTGCCATCCGGCCCGGCCGGTCCGGCGTCCCGTCGTCATGCCGGACAATGGACCCATGCCTTCCGTACTGCCCGACGGCGAGCCCGTGCCCGACGACGGGGCGCTGCCCCCGCACGCCCTCGCCGACGCGGGCCGGCGGCCCCTCGGCTTCTACCTGCACGTCCCCTACTGCGCCACCCGCTGCGGCTACTGCGACTTCAACACCTACACCGCGAGCGAGCTGCGCGGCTCCGGCGGCGCCCTCGCCTCCCGCGACAACTACGCCGACACCGTCGCCGAGGAGATCCGGCTGGCGCGCAAGGTGCTCGGCGACGATCCGCGACCGGTCGAGACGGTCTTCGTCGGCGGTGGCACGCCCACCCTGCTGCCCGCCGCCGACCTGGGCCGGATGCTCGCCGCCAT
This sequence comes from Streptomyces mobaraensis NBRC 13819 = DSM 40847, assembly GCF_017916255.1. Classification (NCBI taxonomy): domain Bacteria; kingdom Bacillati; phylum Actinomycetota; class Actinomycetes; order Kitasatosporales; family Streptomycetaceae; genus Streptomyces; species Streptomyces mobaraensis. Next base: position 2,472,394 of record NZ_CP072827.1, on the reverse strand, counting down.
CCGCGACGAGTTCGGGCTCGCCCCCGGGGCCGAGGTCACCACCGAGGCCAACCCGGAGTCCGTCGGCCCCCGCTACCTGGAGGAACTGCGGGCCGCCGGCTTCAACCGGGTCTCCTTCGGCATGCAGAGCGCCCGGCAGCACGTCCTGAGGATCCTCGACCGCACGCACACCCCCGGCCGCCCCGAAGCGTGCGTCGCCGAGGCCCGCGCCGCCGGCTTCGAGCACGTCAACCTCGACCTGATCTACGGCACCCCCGGCGAGAGCGACGACGACTGGCGCGCCTCGCTGGACGCCGCCGTCGCCGCCGGCCCCGACCACGTCTCGGCCTACGCCCTGATCGTCGAGGAGGGCACCCAGCTGGCCCGCCGCATCCGCCGGGGCGAGGTCCCCATGACCGACGACGACGTCCACGCCGACCGCTACCTCATCGCCGAGGAGCGGCTCACGGCGGCGGGCTTCTCCTGGTACGAGGTCTCCAACTGGGCCACCACGGACGCCGGCCGCTGCCGCCACAACGAGCTGTACTGGCGGGGCGCCGACTGGTGGGGCGCGGGACCCGGCGCCCACTCGCACGTCGGCGGGGTGCGGTGGTGGAACGTCAAGCACCCCGGCGCCTACGCGCAGGCCCTGGCGGAGGGACGTTCGCCCGGGGCGGGGAGGGAGGTCCTCGGCGACGAGGACCGGCGCGTCGAGCGGATCCTGCTGGAGCTGCGCCTGGTGGACGGCTGCCCGCTGTCCCTGCTGAAGCCGGCGGGCGCGCGGGCCGCGGAGAAGGCCCTGGCCGACGGACTGCTCCAGCCCGAGCCGTACGAGGCCGGGCGCGCCGTGCTGACGTTGCGGGGGCGGCTGCTCGCCGACGCGGTGGTGCGGGACCTGGTGGACTGATTACCTGATCGGGTGAACCGAGGCGTATCGCCCCTGTCTGCGCCTAGCCTCTCCCTAGGCTGTCGCCGAAACCAGGAGCGGCGATGCGGAGGACCACGGAGATGATGGCTGTGGACGAACGACTGATCGCTCTCATTGACGAGCACCCCGAGGTCTTCGAGGGGTACAAGATCGAGTTGTTGCGGGGGGACATCGTGATGATGGCGGGGCCCGACTGGGTTCACAACGACATCGTCGAGCTCGTTCGGGACCAGGTTCCCGGCGACCGATGGCAGCGGAAGACGACCCAGGACATCGCCATCCCCGGCGAGAACAGCGAACCGCAGCCCGACCTTCTCGTGGTCGAGCGCGGAGCCTTCGAAGGCCCCGGCCGGCTGGTCCCCGCCGCGGCCGCCACGCTGCTCGTGGAGGTCGTCTCCAAGACCAGCACCCACCGTGACTACCACGAGAAGCGCTCGATCTACGCGGCCGGCCGCGTTCCCGGTTACCTGATCATCGACCCGTTCGCCGCCAAGTGCGTCCTGCTGACCGAGCCCTTCGGCGTCGGCGAGGAGGCCGACTACCGGACGGAACGCACCAGCAAGTTCGGCGAGCCCGTGCCGCTCGACCTGATCGGCATCACCCTGGACACGTCCGACTTCCGCACTCTCCCCGGCACCCCCCGCTAACTTCCCACCGTCACAAAGTCGATCAGCTCCTCCACCCGCCCCAGCAGTTCCGGCTCCAGGTCCTTGTACGACCGCACCCCGGCCAGGATCCGCTGCCATGCGGCCCCCGTGTTCTCCGGCCAGCCCAGCGCCCGGCAGACGCCCGTCTTCCAGTCCTGTCCCCGCGGCACGGACGGCCAGCCCGCGATTCCCACGGACGACGGCTTCACCGCCTGCCACACGTCCACGTACGGATGCCCGACGACGAGCACGTGCTCGCCGGTGACCTCCGCCGCGATCCGCGACTCCTTCGAACCCGGCACCAAGTGGTCCACCAGGACGCCCAGCCGCGCGTCCGGTCCGGGACCGAAGTCGCGGACGATGGACGGGAGATCGTCGACGCCCTCCAGGTACTCGACGACGACGCCCTCGACGCGCAGGTCGTCGCCCCAGACGCGCTCCACGAGCTCCGCGTCGTGCCGCCCCTCGACGTAGATCCGCCCGGCCCGCGCCACCCGTGCCCGGGCACCGGGGACGGCGATCGAGCCGGAGGCGGTACGGGCCGGGCCGGACGGTGTGTGCGGCGCCGCGGAGGGCCGGACGAGCGTGACGACGCGGCCCTCCAGCAGGAAGCCGCGCGGCTCCAGCGGGAAGACGCGGTGCTTGCCGAAGCGGTCCTCCAGCGTCACGGTCGGCCCCTGCGCGGTCTTCTCGCAGCGGACGACCGCCCCGCAGAAGCCGGTCGTGACCTCCTCCACCACCAGGTCCGGTTCGGCCGGCACCTCCGGGACGGGGACGCTCCGCTTCCAGGGAGGCGTCAGGTCGGGGTCGTACTGTCTGCTGCGCACGCGCAGACGATAGGAAAAACCCGCCCTTCCGGCCTACGACACGCCGAAGCGCCGCGCCAGCGCGTTGCGTTGCTCACGGACAAACCGGGCGTCGACCGCCGCGCCGTGCCCCGGCACGTACACCGCGTCGTCGCCCCCGAGGGCGAGCAGCCGGTCCAGGGCCGCCGGCCAGGCGGCCGGGGCGGCGTCGGGGCCGGCCTGCGGTTCGCCGGACTCCTCGACCAGATCGCCGCAGAAGACGACGGCCGGCGCCCCGCCGTCCCCCGGCACCAGGACGGCCAGGTCGTGACCGCTGTGGGCGGCCCCGAGCGCGATGAGCCGGACCCGCCGCCCGCCGCCCAGGTCGAGCTCCGCTTCGTCGGCGACCTCGTGGCCCGGGGCCACCAGCCCGGCCGCGGCCCCGGCGGCGTCCCGCGCGTCCATCCCGTACCGGACAGCGTCCTCCCGCAGTTCCGCCGGGACGAGCCCGGCCGCGAGGCCCGCCGCCCCCCACACCGCCGCGCCCGCGAACGCGGCGGTGCCGAAGACGTGGTCGAAGTGACCATGCGTGAGTGCGATGTGCGTCACGGGCAGCCCGAACAGCTCGCGCACCTCGCGTTCGATCTCGGCGCCCTCACCGAGCGTCGCCCCCGTGTCCACCACCAGGACGCCCGCCTCCCCGGCGACGGCCCCGGTCGTCGCGTCCCAGCCGGGCAGCCTGCGCCGGGCCACCCCCGGCGCGAGCCGTTCCCAGCGCGCCCCCGTGTGCTGCTCCTGGCGTTCCCCACCGTGGTTCGTCATGGCGGCAACCTAACCTCCGCGCGGTACGGTGACCCGTCCGGAGGCGTACGCGGGACGGGCACGGAGCGCGACTGCCTTGCCGTGGTCGTGGTGGGCCGCCGTACACTGACGTGTGGGGTTTGGCACTCGTGACCTTTGAGTGCCAGGCACGAGACCCGGGTAAGACCCCGGGAGGACCCCGCGAGACGGCTGGACCCGCTGGACTGGAGGTGTGCGCGGATGCTGAGCGAACGCAGGCTCAAGGTCCTGCGTGCCATCGTCCAGGACTACGTGGGCACCGAGGAGCCCGTCGGCTCCAAGGCCCTCACCGAGCGTCATCACCTCGGCGTGTCCCCTGCGACGGTGCGCAACGACATGGCGGTGCTGGAGGAGGAGGGCTTCATCGCCCAGCCCCACACCAGCGCCGGCCGGATCCCGACCGACAAGGGGTACCGCCTCTTCGTCGACCGGCTGGCGGGTGTCAAGCCGCTGTCCTCCGCGGAGCGCCGAGCGATCCAGAACTTCCTGGACGGCGCGGTCGACCTGGACGACGTGGTGGCCCGCACGGTGCGGCTGCTGGCGCAGCTCACCCGGCAGGTGGCGGTCGTGCAGTACCCGTCGCTGACCCGGTCGACCGTCCGGCACGTGGAGCTGCTGCCGCTCGCCCCCGCGCGGGTGATGCTGGTGCTGATCACGGACACCGGGCGGGTCGAGCAGCGGATGGTCGACTGCCCGGCGCCGGTCGGCGAGACGGCGCTGGCGGATCTGCGGGCGCGGCTCAACAGCCGCGTCGTGGGCCGGCGGTTCACGGATGTGCCGCGGCTGGTGCAGGATCTCCCCGAATCCTTCGAGCAGGACGATCGCGGAACCGTTTCGACGGTCCTGGCCGTTCTCCTGGAGACCCTGGTCGAGGAGACCGAGGAACGGCTGATGATCGGCGGCACCGCCAATCTCACCCGTTTCGGTCATGACTTCCCGCTGACGATCCGGCCCGTGCTGGAGGCGTTGGAGGAGCAGGTCGTCCTCCTCAAGCTGCTCGGCGAGGCCACGGACTCGGGCATGACCGTCCGCATCGGTCATGAGAACGCACACGAGGGCCTGAACTCCACATCCGTCGTCGCCGTCGGCTACGGTTCGGGCGACGAAGCCGTCGCCAAACTCGGCGTGGTCGGACCGACCCGCATGGATTACCCCGGAACGATGGGAGCGGTACGCGCAGTGGCACGTTACGTCGGACAGATCCTGGCGGAGTCGTAAGTGGCCACGGACTACTACGCGGTCCTGGGCGTACGGCGCGATGCCTCGCAGGACGAGATCAAGAAGGCATTCCGCCGCCTCGCCCGCGAGCTGCACCCGGACGTCAATCCGGACCCCAAGACGCAGGAGCGGTTCAAGGAGATCAACGCCGCTTACGAGGTGCTCTCGGACCCGCAGAAGAAGCAGGTCTACGACCTCGGCGGCGACCCGCTCTCGTCGTCGGGCGGCGGCGGTGGTGCCGGCGGCTTCGGAGCCGGGTTCGGCAACTTCTCCGACATCATGGACGCCTTCTTCGGCCAGGCGTCGCAGCGCGGCCCGCGCTCGCGCACCCGCCGGGGCCAGGACGCGATGATCCGGCTGGAAGTCGACCTGGACGAGGCGACGTTCGGCACGACCAAGGAGATCCAGGTCGACACGGCCGTCGTCTGCACCACGTGCAGCGGCGAGGGCGCCGCCCCCGGTACGTCCGCGCAGACCTGTGACATGTGCCGCGGCCGCGGTGAGGTCTCGCAGGTCACCCGCTCGTTCCTGGGCCAGGTCATGACCTCCCGCCCGTGTCCGCAGTGCCAGGGCTTCGGCACGGTCGTGCCGACCCCGTGCCCGGAGTGCGCCGGCGACGGCCGCGTCCGGTCCCGCCGGACGCTCACGGTCAAGATCCCCGCAGGTGTCGACAACGGCACCCGCATCCAGCTCGCGGGCGAGGGCGAGGTCGGCCCCGGCGGCGGCCCGGCCGGCGACCTCTACGTCGAGATCCACGAGAAGCCGCACCCGGTCTTCCAGCGGCGCGGCGACGACCTGCACTGCACGGTCACCATCCCGATGACGGCGGCCGCGCTGGGCACCAAGGTGCCCCTGGAGACGCTGGACGGCCTGGAGGAGATCGACATCCGGCCCGGCACCCAGTCCGGCCAGGCGATCCCGCTGCACCAGCGCGGTGTCACGCACCTGCGCGGCGGCGGGCGCGGCGATCTCGTCGTGCATGTCGAGGTGACGACGCCCGGCAAGCTCGACGCGCAGCAGGAGGAGCTGCTCCGGCAGCTCGCCAAGATCCGTGGCGAGGAGCGGCCGATGGGCGAGTTCAAGCCGGGGCAGCAGGGGCTGTTCTCGCGGCTGAAGGACGCGTTCAACGGGCGCTAGGGACGCGGCCCGCCGGGTATCGGCGGAGCGGACGGATCCGGGGGCGCCCGCTCGTGCCCGGATCCGGCCCGGCGCGGTCTCGCTCCGTCTCGGTGCGACCGGGTTCGTCGGGGCGCGTCCGGCTTTCGTTCGACGCGCTCCGGTCTCGCGTTCACCTCGGCCCAGGTCGTGTTCGTCTCGGCCCAGGTCGTGTTCGTCTCGGCCCGGGTCGTGTTCGCCTCGGCCCGGGTTCCGTTCGGCGCGGATCCGTGGGCGTGACACGATGTGGTCATGGCCTATGAATCCGTTGGGGAATCCGTAGGGGAACCCGTTGGGGACACCGCGCTGACGGGCCTGTTCCGGCTCCCGATCGTGCAGGCCCCGATGGCGGGCGGCGGCTCCTGCCCACCGCTCGCCGCGGCCGTCTCCGAAGCGGGCGGCCTGGGCTTCCTCGCCGCGGGCTACAAGACGCCGGCCGCGATGTACGAGGAGATCAAGCAGCTCCGCGCCCGCACCTCCCGGCCCTTCGGCGTCAACCTGTTCATGCCGCAGCCGCCCGCCGCGGACCCCGCGGCCGTCGAGGTCTACGCCGAGCAACTCGCGGGCGAGGCCACCTGGTACGACGTGCCCCTGGGCGACTGGGACCGGGCCGCCGACGACGGGTACGAGGCCAAGCTCGCCATCCTCCTGGACGACCCCGTTCCGGTCGTCTCGTTCACCTTCGGCTGCCCGTCCGCCGAGGACCTCGCGGCGCTCGCCGCGGCCGGCACGCTGACGGCGGTGACCGTCACCTCCGTCGCCGAGGCCAGGACCGCCTGGGAGGCGGGCGCCGCCGCGCTCTGCGTCCAGGGCGTCGAGGCCGGCGGCCACCAGGGCACCCACCACGACGACCCCCGGCTGGACGGCACCGGGGCCGGTGCCGGGCTGCTCGCCCTGCTCACCGAGGTCCGGGAGGCGGTCCCGCTGCCGCTGCTGGCCGCCGGCGGGCTGATGCGCGGCGCCCAGATAGCGGCCGTGCTGGCCGCGGGCGCCTGTGCGGCCCAGCTCGGCACGGCGTTCCTCGCCTGCCCCGAGTCCGGCGCGAGCGAGCTGCACAAACGGGCGCTGACCGACCCGCTGTTCACCGGCACCGAGCTGACCCGCGCCTTCTCCGGGCGCCCGGCCCGTGGGCTGGTGAACCGGTTCATCCGGGAGCACGGCCCGTACGCCCCCGCCGCCTACCCCCAGGTCCACTACCTGACGGCCGGTCTCCGCAAGGCCGCCGCCGCGGCCGGCGACCCGCAGGCCGTCAACCTGTGGGCGGGCCAGGGCCACCGCCTGGCCCGCGACCTCCCGGCGGCCCGCCTCGTCGAGGTCCTGGCCACCGAACTCGACGCGGCCCGCGCGTCCTTGACAGCACCATCGCGAGGGAGCGACTCATGACAGCGCCGGTCTTCCTGGTCGAGGAGGGCTCCCTCACGGGCGTCTTCCCCGGCACCGTCTTCCCCCTCGACGGCCCCGAGGGCCGGCACGCCGTCTCCGTCCGCCGGCTGCGCGTCGGCGAGGACATCGTCCTGACGGACGGCCGGGGAACGGGAGCGCACGGCACGGTGGCCGCCGTCAGTGGCAAGGACCACCTCGACGTCGCCGTCACCTCCGTCCGCTCCGAGCCGCTGCCCCAGCCGCGGATCACCGTCGTCCAGGCGCTCCCCAAGGGCGACCGCGGCGAACTCGCCGTCGAGACCATGACGGAGACCGGCGTCGACGCGATCGTCCCCTGGGCCGCCTCCCGCTGCGTCACCCAGTGGAAGGGCGACCGCGGCCTGAAGTCCCTCGGCAAGTGGCGCGCGACGGCGAGAGAGGCCGGCAAGCAGTCCCGCCGCCTCCGCTTCCCCGACGTCACCGACCTCATGACGACCCGCCAGGTCGCCGCCCTTCTCACCGACGTGGCCTTCGCCGCCGTCCTCCACGAGGAGGGCAGCACCCCGCTGGCCACCGCCGACCTCCCGGCGACCGGCGACATCGTCCTCGTCGTCGGCCCCGAGGGCGGCGTCGCCCCCGACGAACTGGCGGCCTTCGAAGCCGCCGGCGCCCACCCCTACCGCCTCGGCCCCACCGTCCTCCGCACCTCCACAGCGGGCACGGCGGCGACAGCACTCCTCCTGGGCCGCACGGGCCGCTGGAGCTGAGCCGGGCCGGCGGCCGGGCCCGTTGTCAGTCCCGCCCGGTACGATCCGATCACGATCAGCCGACGACCCGGAGGGAGTGCACGGTGGCGGGAGAACCGCAGGCCGACTGCCTGTTCTGCAAGATCATCGCTAAGGAGGTGCCCGCGACGGTCGTCCGGGAGACCGAGACGACCGTGGCGTTCCGGGACATCAACCCCCAGGCGCCCACGCACGTCCTGGTGATCCCCAAGGCGCACTACCCGGACGCCGCGTCGCTGGCCGCCGCCGAGCCGCTGATCGCCGCGGACATACTGCGGGAGGCGGGCGAGGTGGCCGCCGGGGAGGAGATCGACGGGTCCGGGTACCGGGTCGTCTTCAACACCGGGGCCGGGGCCGGGCAGACCGTGTTCCACGCGCACGCGCACGTGCTCGGCGGCCGCGGGCTCAACTGGCCGCCCGGCTAGAACCGCACAACGGGAGCCTCCACCGTGTCCGTACGTGAACTCGTCGTCCTCGGCACCGCCAGCCAGGTGCCCACCCGGCACCGCAACCACAACGGCTACGTCCTGCTCTGGGACGGCGAGGGCCTGCTCTTCGACCCGGGGGAGGGCACCCAGCGCCAGATGGTGCGCGCCGGGGTGGCCGCCCACGACCTCAACCGGATCTGCGTCACGCACTTCCATGGCGACCACTCGCTCGGCCTCGCCGGCGTGATCCAGCGGATCAACCTGGACCAGGTGCCCCACCCGGTCACCGCGCACTACCCGGCGAGCGGCCGCCGCTTCTTCGAGCGGCTGCGCTACGCGACCGCCTACCGGGAGACCGTGGAGCTGGCCCAGGAGCCGGTGTCCGGCAAGGGCCGGGTGCTGGCCGAGACGCCGTCGTACACGCTGGAGGCGCGCCGGCTCTCCCACCCCGTGGAGTCCTACGGGTACCGGGTCGTGGAGCCGGACGGACGGCGGATGCTGCCCGCGCTGCTGGCCGAGCACGGCATCGCCGGCCCGGACGTGGGCCGGCTGCAGAAGGACGGCGTCCTCGGCGGGGTGACGCTGGCGGACGTCAGCGAGCCGCGGCGCGGCCAGCGGTTCGCGTTCGTGATGGACACCCGGCTCTGCGACGGGGTGTACGCCCTGGCGGAGGGCTGCGACATGCTCGTCATCGAGTCCACGTTCACGGACGAGGACGCGGCCCTGGCCGCCGACCACGGGCATCTGACGGCCGGTCAGGCGGCGCGGGTGGCGGCCGAGAGCGGGGTGCGGCACCTGGTGCTGACGCACTTCTCGCAGCGGTACGCGGACCCGGAGGTCTTCGAACGGCAGGCCCGGGCGGCGGGCTACGACGGGGAGCTCACCGTCGCCCGGGACCTCACACGCGTTCCCGTTCCCCAGCGGAAACGGTGAACGAGGGCCTTACGGCAGGTAGTACATCGGGTTCGGGAGCTTGAACTCACGGCCCGAGGCGCCGCCCCGCAGGTCGCTGTACTGGTCGCCGAAGTTGGCGACGACGCGGTAGCCCTGGGCCTCGATGTGCTTGCGGGTGCCGGACTTGTACTCGACCGTGGTGCAGGTCGCGCCGCACTTCAGGTAGGACGGCGGGTTCTTCTTGTCCTTCAGGAAGAAGTGCGCCCGGTCGGCCGCCGGCTTGTACCCGGCGTTCTTCAGGTTGCGCACGCTCCACGCGCGCTGGTGCTCGTCGCGGCCGGTCACGAAGAAGACCGTGATGCCCTTCGACTGCGCCCAGTTGACCAGCTTCGGCATGCCGAAGACGGCGGTCATGTCGGTCGACTTCAGGTACGCGTCCTGCGACTCGGGCGTGAAGTGGAACCCCTGCTTCAGCTCGTAGTTGTAGGTCAGCAGCGTGGTGTCGTCCACGTCGAGGACGATGGCCGGCTTCGCGCCCTTCCGGGGGGCGTTGCGCACGACGCCCTCGAGGTGGGCCTTGGCCTTCTTCTCGATCTCGGCGACCTGCTGGGCGTAGCTGCTCTTCGGGGAGGCGTAGTGCTCGCCCTTCTTGTCGACGGTGTCGCCGTAGTACGCCTTGATCTTCTCCTGGACGAGGGTGAGGTTCGGGATCTCCTTGTCCGAGCGGGGCACCGAGCGGTCCGCGGTCGCCGCGCCGGTCGCGAACAGGCCGGCGCCGACGGCGACGGCGGCGGCACCGGCGACGGCCATGCGGACGCGCCGGGAGGAAGACTTCAGCGAAGGCGACACGTATGAACTCCTGATGAACATGTGAGCGGGTGCAGCGCGAAGCTAGGGCCCCACTCCACACCCGGTCAATGTCGGATGGATCACCCTCCGCCGGAGGGTCGCCGAAGATCACCGAAAGGGCCGTACCGGGCTCTTCGGGCCCCCGCCCGCACCCGGTTCCTCACGCCCCCGCCCGCTGCAGGATCCGCGCCGCCACCGCCGGCGAGTCCACCAGCGGATGCAGCGCCAGCGCCCGGAGCGCGGCGTCCCGGTCCCGGCTCACCGCCGCCTCGATCACCGCCCGCTCCACCGCCTTGAGCTGGAACATCAGCCCGAGCTGATCCGCGCGCAGCGGGTCGCACGGCAGTGGCCGCGCGCCCTTGGCGCCCACCTCGCACACCGTCTCGATGATCGCCTCACGGTCGATCTCCGGGACGGTGCCCATGTTGCGGACGTTGAGGATCAGCCGCGTCCGCTCGTCCCGGGCCACGGCCCGCATCAGCGCCAGCGCCACCCGCTCGTAGCCGCCGCCCTCCAGGTCGCAGGAGTCCCGCTGCCAGCCCCCGCTCGCCGCCCGGCTCGCGGCGCCGTACGTCTCCTCGCGCTCCAGCCGGGCGCGCTCCCACAGCTCGTACGCCCGCTCCGGCGCGTCCGCGGCCCGGGAGAAGAAGTCGCCCTGCTGGCGGTCGAGATACTCGCCGCGCGTGTGCTCCGCGTCGCTCGTCGCCCGCAGCGTCTCGCGCCGGAAGTAGTAGTACTGGAGGTACTCGTTGGGCAGCGCCTCCAGCGCCCGCAGCCACTCGGCGCCGAACAGCTTCCCCTCCTCGAACGTGGCGAGCGCCTCGCCGTCGCCCAGCAGGCCCGGCAGCAGGTCCCGGCCGTCCAGCGTCAACCGGCGCAGCCAGCCGAGGTGGTTGAGCCCCACGTAGTCGTACTCCACCCGCTCCGGGTCGGCGCCGGCCGCCCGTGCCGCGCGGCGTACCAGCCCCACGGGTGAGTCGCAGATGCCGATCACGCGGTCACCCAGGACGGCGGACATCGCCTCCGTCACCATGCCGGCCGGGTTGGTGAAGTTGATGACCCACGCGTCCGGGGCGAGTTCGGCCACCCGCTGGGCGATGTCCAGGGCCACCGGGATCGTCCGCAGCCCGTACAGCACGCCGCCCGCGCCGACCGTCTCCTGCCCCAACACCCCTTCGTCCAGGGCGATCCGCTCGTCCCGCACCCGTCCCGCCGTCCCGCCCACGCGGATCGCGGAGAAGACGAAGTCCGTGCCGCGCAGGGCGTCGTCCAGGTCGTCGGCCACCCGGACGGAGGGGGCGCCGGGCACCCCCGCCGCCTGCGCGGCGAGCACGGATCTGATCACCCGCGCCCGCATCGAATCCGTGTCGAACAGCACCAGTTCGGTCACGCGGCCGGGTGCGTCGCGCCGCGCGTCGTCAAGAAGGGCCCGGTGCACCAACGGCACCCGGAAGCCGCCACCGCCGAGAATCGTCAGCCTCATGGCCGGAACGTACCGCAGCATCGGGCACACTGTCCGGACCGCACCCCTGAGAGGAGCAGCGAAAGCATGACGATCTCTGCGGACCGTGCCTCTGCGGACCCTGCCGAGGCGGGCGCCCGGCGCCGGCCGGGAAGCCGTCCGGGGAGAGCGCCGGCCACGGGTGGACCCCTGGCGCCGCTCGCCGGGCAGGCCCCGGTGCTCGACCCCCTCGCGGGCGTACGGGCGGAGGGCGGACCGGAGTTCGACGTCTATCTGACCGGCACCGTGTTCCTCGACATCATCTTCACCGGCCTCGACTCCGCCCCCGTGCGCGGCACCGAGTCCTGGGCGCGCGGGATGGGCTCCAGCCCCGGCGGCGTCGCCAACATGGCCACCGCCCTGGCCCGGCTGGGCCTGCGCACCACCCTCGCCGCCGCCTTCGGCGACGACATGTACGGCGAGTACTGCTGGGAGGCGCTCTCGCGCGGCGAGGGCATCGACCTCGGCCCCTCCCGGACGGTCCCCGGCTGGCACTCGCCGGTGACCGTCTCCATGGCCTACGAGGGCGAGCGCACCATGGTCTCGCACGGCCACGAGGCGCCGCCGCCCGAGCCCCCCGCCCCCGTCGGCCCCGTCCCGGCCAAGGCCGCCGTCGCCCTCCTGGTCCCCGGCCGCCGGGAGGAGTGGCTGGCCAACGCCGCCCGCTCCGGCAGCCGCGTCTTCGCCGACGTCGGCTGGGACGACACCGGCCGCTGGGACCCGTCCGACCTCGCCGACCTGGAGCACTGCGAGGCGTTCCTCCCCAACGCGGAGGAGGCCATGCGCTACACCCGCACCGACTGCCCGCGGGCCGCCGCCCGCGCCCTCGCCGACCGGGTCCCGCTGGCCGTCGTCACCATGGGTGAGAAGGGCGCCTACGCCGCCGACGGGCGCACCGGCGAGACCGCCGAGGTCCCCGCGATCGTCGTCGAGGCCCTCGACCCGACCGGCGCCGGGGACGTGTTCGTCGCCGGCTTCGTCGCCGGCACCCTCGCCGACTGGCCGCTCGCCGACCGCCTCGCCTTCGCCTGCCTGACCTCCGCCCTCTCCGTCCAGGAGTTCGGCGGCTCGCTCTCCGCCCCCGGCTGGCGGGAGGTCGCCGCCTGGTGGCAGCACGTCCGCGCCTACGACGACCAGTCCCGCGACACCCTCCGCCGGTACGCCTTCCTCGACGGCCTGCTGCCCGGCGCCGCCCGCCCCTGGCCGCTCCGCCGCGCGCAGCCCACGCTGGGCTTCCGGGGGGCGTGAGGCCGGGGCGGGGAGGGGCGCCGAAATCCCCTCGGGCCCGTCCGGTCACCGGCGTACCCTGGACCGTACGGGGCGGACGGACGCGAGAGCGCCCGCCGCCGGACGCACGCACGGACACGGAAAGAGGGATGAGCAGGCCACAGTGCCGGCCCATGACTCAGACACCCACACGAGCGCAGGCACAAGCCCGCTTCACGGTCCCCGCCAAGCACCCCATGGTGACCGTGCTGGGCTCCGGGGACAGCCTCCTGCGCGTGATCGAGAACGCGTTCCCGGCGACGGACATCCACGTACGGGGCAATGAGGTCAGCGCCACGGGGGACCGGCGGGAAGTCGCCCTCGTCCAGCGCTTGTTCGACGAGATGATGCTGGTGCTCCGGACCGGTGCGCCGATGACGGAGGACGCGGTGGAACGCTCGATCGCCATGCTGCGGGACGCCGAGTCCCAGCCCGAGACGCCCGCCGAGGTGCTCACCCAGAACATCCTCTCCAACCGCGGCCGCACCATCCGTCCCAAGACGCTCAACCAGAAGCGGTACGTGGACGCGATCGACAAGCACACCGTCGTCTTCGGCATCGGCCCCGCGGGCACCGGCAAGACCTACCTGGCCATGGCCAAGGCCGTGCAGGCCCTCCAGTCCAAGCAGGTCAACCGCATCATCCTGACCCGCCCCGCCGTCGAGGCCGGCGAACGCCTCGGCTTCCTGCCCGGCACCCTCTACGAGAAGATCGACCCGTACCTGCGCCCGCTCTACGACGCGCTGCACGACATGATCGACCCCGACTCGATCCCGCGCCTGATGGCGGCGGGGACGATCGAGGTCGCGCCGCTCGCATATATGCGGGGCAGAACGTTGAATGATGCATTCATCATTCTCGACGAGGCGCAGAACACCAGCCCCGAGCAGATGAAGATGTTCCTCACCCGGCTCGGGTTCGACTCCAAGATCGTGATCACGGGTGACGTCACCCAGGTCGACCTGCCCGGCGGCACCAAGAGCGGCCTGCGGCAGGTCCAGCAGATCCTGGAGGGTGTCGAGGACGTCCACTTCTCGCGCCTCACCAGCAACGACGTCGTCCGGCACAAGCTGGTCGGCCGTATCGTGGACGCGTACGAGAAGTACGACAGCCGCGGCGAGGGAAAGTAAAAAGCTGAGCACCATGGCGATCGACGTCAACAACGAATCCGGCACCGAGGTCGACGAGAAGGCGATCCTCGACGTCGCCCGCTACGCCCTCGCCCGGATGCGCATCCACCCGCTCTCGGAGCTCTCGGTCATCGTCGTCGACACCGAGGCCATGGAGCAGCTGCACATCCAGTGGATGGACCTGCCCGGGCCGACCGACGTGATGTCCTTCCCGATGGACGAGCTCCGTCCGCCGGCCAAGGACGACGACGAGCCCCCGCAGGGGCTCCTCGGTGACATCGTGCTCTGCCCGGAGGTCGCCAAGCAGCAGGGCGAGGCGGCCCCCACCCGGCACTCGATGGACGAGGAGCTCCAGCTCCTCACCGTGCACGGGGTGCTCCACCTCCTCGGCTACGACCACGAGGAACCCGACGAGAAGGCCGAGATGTTCGGCCTCCAGGCGGCGATCATCGACGGCTGGCGCGCCGAGCGCGGGATCGAGGGGCCCTCCCCGGCTCCGACGATCACGTGACCGGACAACTGATCGCCGCGGCGGTCCTCCTGCTCGTCGTCGCCTGGCTCGCCGCCTGCGCGGAGGCCGGCCTCGCCCGCACCACCCGGTTCCGGGCCGAGGAGGCGGTACGGGCCGGGCGCCGCGGCAGCGCGAAGCTGCTGGCCGTCGCCTCCGACCCGACCCGCTACCTCAATGTGGCGCTGCTGGTGCGGGTCGCCTGCGAGATGGCGGCCGGGGTGCTCACCACGTACGTCTGCCTCCGGGAGTTCGACGCCACCTGGGAGGCGCTGACCGTCGCCGTCGCGGTGATGGTCCTCGTCTCCTACGTGGCCGTCGGCGTCTCGCCGCGCACCATCGGCCGCCAGCACCCGCTGAACACCGCGACCGCCGCGGCGTACGTCCTGCTGCCGCTGGCCCGGATCATGGGCCCGGTGCCCCGGCTGCTGATCCTCATCGGCAACGCCCTCACCCCGGGCCGCGGCTTCCGCATGGGCCCGTTCGCCTCCGAGGCGGAGCTGCGGGCGATGGTCGACCTCGCCGAGAAGGAGTCGCTGATCGAGGACGACGAGCGGCGCATGGTCCACTCCGTCTTCGAACTCGGCGACACCCTCGTCCGCGAGGTGATGGTGCCGCGCACCGACCTCGTCGTCATCGAACGCGGCAAGACCATCCGGCAGGCGCTCACCCTGGCGCTGCGCTCCGGCTTCTCCCGGATACCGGTGACGGGCGAGAACGAGGACGACGTCGTCGGCGTCGTCTACCTCAAGGACCTGGTCCGGCGGACGCACATCAACCGGGAGGCCGAGGCCGAGCCGGTCTCCACGGCCATGCGGCCGGCCGTCTTCGTCCCCGACACCAAGAACGCCGGCGACCTGCTGCGCGAGATGCAGCAGGAGCGCAACCACTGCGCGGTCGTCGTCGACGAGTACGGCGGCACGGCCGGCATCGTCACCATCGAGGACATCCTGGAGGAGATCGTCGGCGAGATCACCGACGAGTACGACCGGGAGCTGCCGCCCGTGGAGGAGCTGGGCGACGGCCGCTACCGGGTCACGGCCCGGCTGGACATCGGCGACCTCGGCGAGCTGTACGGGATCGAGGCGCTGGACGACGAGGACGTGGAGACGGTCGGCGGACTGCTCGCCAAGGCGCTGGGCCGGGTCCCGATCGCGGGCGCGACGGCCGACGTGCCCCTGCCCGAGCACGGCGCCGACCCCTCGGTGACGGCGCTGCGGCTGATCGCGGAGGCGCCGGCGGGGCGGCGGAACCGGATCGTGACGGTGCTGGTGGAGCCGGTGCGGGCGGAGGAGACGGCGGGTTAGCCGCGGGCCCCGGGGAGGGCGGGCCGTCCGGGGGAATCCGGGCCGTCCCGCCGCATGGATGGGGGCGGGGCCGGTTACCCGCCCTCCATGAGCGAGTTCGAACGCACCCGCACCCTGCCCGCGCAGCCCGAGATGGTCTTCGACCAGGTCTGCGACCTCAACCGGCTCGACAGCTGGCTCCCCCGCGACCTGCACGTCCACCCCGACGACCCGCCCGCCGTCACCGTGCACGAGGACCGGACGGGCGAGGACGCCGACGCCCTCGTCCGCGCGCGCAAGGAGCAGATGCGGCTGGAGTGGGGGACCCGCGAGGACGGCCGCTACAGCGGCTGGCTCCAGGTCGCCGGCAACGGCAGCGGCTCCAGCCAGGTCACCGTGCACCTCTCCTTCCACCAGGGCTCGCAGCGGCCGGACGACGGGGTGGTGGAGGAGGCGCTGGACAAGAGCCTGGAGCGGCTGGAGGAGCAGGTGCGGCTGCGGGGGGAGGGGCCGGGGTGAGGCGGCGGCGCGGGGCGCCGCGCCTGCGGCGGGCGGTGCCCCGGTCCCGCCCTTCCGCCGTTTCCCGGGGCTGACGCCCTTGTGCACGGCTCCGCCGCTCGTCATCCCCGACGCCCCGCCGCCCCCAACCCCACCGAAACCACCACCACCGCAACCCCCACCACCACCGCGTCCACCCCGAAGGCAGCCCGCGACCCCCACGCCGAAGCCGCCGTGCCGAGCAGCGGTATCCCGACCGTGGTGCCCAGCTGCTGGGCCGTGGTCACCAGGCCCGTCGCCAGGCCCTGTTCACCGTCCGGGAGGCCGGCCGTGGCGGTGACGCCGTAGGCGACCACGGCCCACAGGTTGCCGACGACGCCGGCGGAGGCCGCCGTGAGCGCCCACCAGGCGGCGGCCGGGCCGGTGCCGAGCCACAGCAGCGGCGCCGTGCTGACGGTCTGCAGCAGCAGCCCGGCGACGAGCGCGCGATGCGCGCCGAGGCGGCCGATGACGCGGGAGGCGGTCAGTCCGGCGAAGGCGGCGAACAGGCCCTGCACGCCGAAGAGCAGGCCGGTGCGGAAGGCCGAGAGACCCAGTTCCTCCTGGAGGTAGAGGGTCAGCAGGAAGATCAGGGCGGTCATGGTGGAGACCGTCGCCAGTCCGCCCAGGTTCCCCCAGGCGACCGTCGGCCGGCGCAGCATCGGCAGTGGGACCAGTGGGTCGGCGACCCGGGACTCGACGGCCGCGAAGGTGCCCAGCAGGACCGCGGCGGCGACGAGTGCGACGATCACGTCGATGCCGCCGAACCCGTCCTCGGCCGCCGTCGACAGGCCGTAGACGAGGGCGAACAGCCCGCCGGTGACCGTCAGCGCGCCGGGCAGGTCGACCGGGCGGCGGTCGCCGGCCCGCGCCGCGGCGCCGTCCGGGGGCAGCGCGCCCGGGGCCACCGCCAGGACCACCGCGCCCGCGGCGGCGAGCAGCCCCATCGTGGACCGCCACCCGAGGCCGTCCGTCAGCACTCCGCCGAGCACCATGCCGGTGGTGTAGCCGAGCGAGAGCAGGGTGCCGCTGATGCCCAGGGCCCGCTCGCGCTGCGGGCCCTCGGGGAAGGTGGTGGTCAGCAGGGCCATGCCGGTGGGGACGATCAGGGCCGCGCCGACGCCCTGGAGGGCCCGGCCGGTCAGGAACGCGGCGGGGTTCCAGGCGAGGGTGACCAGCACCGACGCCGCGGTGAACACGGCCAGCCCCAGCAGGAACAGCCGGCGCCTGCCGTACCGGTCGGCGAGCCGGCCGGACAGCAGCAGGAGTCCGCCGGAGGGGAGGGCGAACGCGGTGACGGCCCACTGGAGATCGGCCCGGCCCATGCCGAGGTCGTCACCGAGCACGGGCAGCGCGACGTTGAGGATCGAGAAATCCAGCGTGACGACGAACTGCGCGGTGCACAGCACCAGGAGCGTCAGCCGGGCCCGCGCGGACAGGGCGGGGGCCGGGGGCGGGGAGGTTCTGAGGGCGTCGGACGTGTCGTACGGCATGCCCCCACCGTCGGCCGCCCGGAATACCGCCGGGGAGAGCGTGTTTATGGTGGCAGCCGGACTACCAGCCGGGGTGGCGGAGCCTTTTCGAGGGGGGACCTGTGACCACCGCACCGCGCGCGGGCGGCGTACGGCCGCACCGCCGTGACGAACTGCGCCGCTTCCTGACGAGCCGGCGGGCCCGGGTGAGTCCGGCGGAGGCGGGCCTGCCGGCCGGCGGCGTCCGCCGGACGCCGGGGCTGCGGCGCGAGGAGGTCGCCGTCCTCGCCGGGGTGGGGACCACCTGGTACCAGTGGCTGGAGCAGGGGCGGGACATCACCGTCTCGCCGCAGGTGCTCGACGGGGTCGCCCGGGTGCTGCGGCTGTCGTCCGTCGAGCGGCGCCACCTCTACGTCCTGGCGGGGCTGAACCCGCCGCTGCCGGAGTCCGGGCAGCGGCCGGACGACCTGTGCCCGGGGCTCCGGCGGCTGATCGACGCGTGGCTGCCCTGGCCCGCGCACATCCTGGACCCCTGCTGGAACACCGTCGCCCACAACGCGTCGGCGGCGCTCGTCTGGGGTTTCCGGCCGGGCGAGCGCCGCAACTGGCTGGCCGACTTCTTCACCGATCCCGCCTACCGGACCGCCGACCGCCGGGAGGACGACGCCCGTCGGCTCGTCGCCCAGTTCCGCGCCTCGCGGAGTGAACGGCCGGGGTCGGAGGAGGCGGCGGAGGTGGCCGAGGCGGTGGCCGGGCTGTGCGCGCTCAGCGAGGAGTTCGCGCGGCTGTGGGAGTCCGGGGACGTGCGCCCCGAGGGGCAGCTGGTGTATGAGATCGACCATCCGCGGGCCGGCCGGCTCTGCTTCGAGAGCACGCCGCTGCGGGTTCCGTCGCGGCCGGATCTGACGATCGCGGTGCACAACCCGGTTCCCGGGACGGGGACGGCGGAGAAGGTGCAGGGGTTGCTCGGGGGCTGATGCAGCCCGTCCAGGGGCGCCCTCTGGAGGAAGGACCGGGACATCCCCCGCCCCGCCCCGGCGGTCACCGCTTCGCGCCCCGCCCCCGCAGCCCCACCGCCACCAGGACCGCCACCGCGGCCACGACCGCCGCGTCGACCCCGAGCCCCAGCTTGATCCCGCCGAGCGCGGCCCCGACGGCGTCGTCGCCGTCCGACCGCAGGGCGGCGGTGTGGGCCGAGGCGAGGGCGCTGAGCAGCGGGATGCCGACGGTGATGCCGATCTGCTGGGAGCTGGTCACCAGGCCGGTGGCCAGGCCCTGTTCACCGTCCGGAAGGCCGGAGGTGGCGGTGACCCCGTAGGCGACGATCGCCCACAGGTGGCCGATGACGGCGAGGGAGATGGCGACGAGCGTCAGCCAGGCGCCCGACGAGCGGCCGATGCCGAGGAGCAGCGCGGTGCAGGCCGCCTGGCTCAGCAGCCCGGCGAAGAGGGTGCCTCGGGTGCCCAAGCGGGCGATCACCTTGGACGCGACCGTGCCGGAGAGCACCGCGACCACACCCTCGACGCCGAAGATCAGGCCGGTGCGGAACGCCGAGAGGTGCAGGACGTCCTGGAGGTAGAGGGTGAGGAGGAAGATGGCCGCGGTCATCGTCGCGAACGTCGTCAGGCCGGCGAGGTTGCCGAAGGCGACCGTCGGGCGGCGCAGCATGGACAGGTTCACCAGCGGTTCGGCGGTCCGTGACTCCACGACGGCGAAGGCGGCGAGCAGCACGACCCCGGCCACGAGGGCCACGACGACGTCCGTGCGGCCGAATCCGTTCTCGGCGGCGGTGGACAGGGCGTAGATCAGGGCCAGCAGTCCGCCGGTGACGGTCGCCGCGCCGGGGAGGTCGAGCCGGGGACGCTCGGCGGGCCGGGACTCGGCGAGGAGGCCGGGGGCGAGCAGGAGCACGGCGAGGCCGGCGACGCCGAGCAGGCCCATGGTGGAACGCCAGCCGAGGCCGTCCGTCATGACGCCGCCGAGCACCATGCCGATGGTGAAGCCGAGGGACATGAGGGTGCTGCTGATGCCGAGGGCGCGTTCGCGCTGCGGACCTTCGGGGAACGTGGTGGTCAGCAGGGACATGCCGGTCGGCACGATCACGGCCGCGCCGAGGCCCTGGAGGACCCGCCCGGCGAGGAAGGACGCGGGGTCCCAGGCGAGGGTGGCCAGGACGCTGGCCGCCGTGAACAGGGTCAGCCCGGCGAGGAAGAGGCGGCGCCGGCCGTAGAGGTCGGCGATCCGGCCGAAGAGGAGCAGGAAGCCGCCGGAGGGCAGGGCGAACGCGGTGACGGCCCACTGGAGGTTCGACCGGCTCATGCCGAGGTCGTCGCCGAGGACGGGCAGGGCGACGTTCAGGATGGAGAAGTCGAGCGCGACCATGAACTGCGCGGCGCACAGGACCAGCAGGACGAGTTTCGCGCGGGTGGTCATCCGGGCGTCCGCCGGTTCCGGGGCGGAGGGCGCGGCGGGGGCGGGACCGAGGGTGGGATCGAGGGTGGTGGGGGGAGGGGACGTTTCGAGCGACATGCGTCCACCCTCGGGCTCCCGGAATAAGGCCGGGGAGTCGGCACTTATGGTGGTGGCCGCACCACCAGCCACACGAGGATGCGACGAGACGCGTACGACACGCGGACGAGGGGGAACCGTGACGACACGCCCGCACGCCGCCGGGCCGAACCGCCGCCCGGAACTGCGCGACTTCCTGATGAGCCGCCGGGCCCGGGTGACCCCGGCGGAGGCCGGCCTGCCGGACGGCGGCGGACGCCGTCGCACGCCGGGGCTGCGCCGCGAGGAGGTCGCCGTGCTCGCGGGCGTGGGCGCCTCCTGGTACCAGTGGCTGGAGCAGGGCCGGGACATCACCGTCTCGCCGCAGGTGCTCGACGCGGTCGCCCGGGTGCTCCGGCTGACCGGGACCGAGCGCCGCCACCTGTACGTCCTCGCCGGTCTCAACCCGCCGCTGCCCGACTCCGTCGTGGACGATCCGGACCACCTGTGCGACGGCCTCATGCGGTTGATCGAGGGCTGGCTGCCCAACCCCGCGCACATCATGGACCCCTACTGGAACACGGTCGCCTACAACGAGTCGGCCGCCGTCGTCATGGGCTTCCGCCCGGAGATCCGGCAGAACTGCCTGATCTCCTTCTTCACGGACCCCGTCTACCGCTCGCGCGCGGCGGACTGGGAGCGGAACGCCGGTCAGGTCGTCGCCCAGTACCGCGCCGCCTGCGCACAGCGCCCGGACGACGAGGGGTTCGCGCTGATCGTCGAGGAACTGGCGGCGGAGAGCCCGGAGTTCGCCGACCTGTGGGCGCGGAACGACGTGCAGTCCGCCGGGCAGCTCGTCAAGGAGTACGAGCACCCGGTCGTCGGCACGCTGTCCTTCGAGACCACCGCGCTCCAGGTGCCGGCCCGGCCGGACCTCACGATCGTGATGCACAACCCGGTGCCGGGCACGAACACCGCCGAGCGGGTGGCCTGGCTGAACTCGCCGGAGGCGCGGCGGGGCGGCCTGCACTCCGTCTCGGTGGCGAGCTGACCGGTGGCCTGGTCCGTGGCCTCGTCGGTGGCCCGACCGGTGGCGGGCGTGCCGGGCCGCTTCACTATCCTCGGGCCATGACGGAGATCACCGAGCTCGACCCCGAGGACCGCAAGCTCATCACCCTCGCCCGGGCCACCCGCGCCCGCAACGCCGTGCCGGAGGGCGCGGCGGTACGGGACGAGACCGGCCGTACGTACGTGGCCGGCACCGTCGCCCTCGACTCGCTGCGGCTGAGCGCCCTGGCCACCGCCGTGGCGATGGCCGTGGCCAGTGGTGCCCGTTCCCTGGAGGCGGCGGCGGTGGTCTCCGAGGCGGCGGCCGTCCCCGACGCCGACCGCGCGGCCGTCCGCGACCTGGGCGGCCCGGACACCCCGGTGCTGCTCGCGGGCCCGGACGGCGTTCCGTCGGCGGTCGTGACGGCGGGCTGACCGGCTCCGGCGGCGGGCCGTGCGGCCTCCCGCGCCCGCTGGTCGGCGAAGGCCGGGCGATCGGGGAGAATGAACCCCATGGACAGAGCTTCATCCCCCTCCCAGGCGCCCCACCGCGCGGGTTTCGCGTGCTTCGTCGGCCGCCCCAACGCGGGCAAGTCGACCCTGACCAACGCTCTGGTGGGGACGAAGGTCGCGATCACCTCCAACCGGCCGCAGACCACCCGCCACACCGTGCGCGGCATCGTGCACCGCCCCGACGCCCAGCTGGTGCTGGTCGACACCCCGGGCCTGCACAAGCCGCGCACCCTGCTCGGCGAGCGGCTGAACGACGTCGTCCGGACCACCTGGGCCGAGGTCGACGTGATCGGCTTCTGCCTGCCGGCCGACCAGAAGCTCGGCCCCGGCGACCGCTTTATCGCGGGCGAGCTGGCCGGGATCAAGAAGACGCCCAAGGTGGCCATCGTCACCAAGACGGACCTGGTCGACTCCAAGGCCCTGGCCGAGCAGCTGCTCGCCATCCAGCGGCTGGGCGAAGAGCTGGGCATCGAGTGGGCGGAGATCGTCCCGGTCTCGGCGGTGGGCGACAAGCAGGTATCGCTCCTCGCCGACCTGCTGGTCCCGATGCTCCCGGAGAGCCCGCCGCTCTACCCCGAGGGCGACCTCACCGACGAGCCCGAGCAGATCATGGTCGCCGAGCTGATCCGCGAGGCGGCCCTGGAAGGCGTCCGCGACGAGCTGCCGCACTCCATCGCCGTCGTCGTCGAGGAGATGCTCCCCCGCGAGGACCGGCCGGCCGACAAGCCGCTGCTCGACATCCACGCCAACGTCTACATCGAGCGCCCCAGCCAGAAGGGCATCATCATCGGCCCCAAGGGCGCCCGCCTGAAGCAGGTCGGGATGAAGTCCCGCAAGCACATCGAGGCCCTGCTCGGCACGCCCGTCTACCTCGACCTGCACGTCAAGGTCGCCAAGGACTGGCAGCGCGACCCGAAGCAGCTGCGCAAGCTGGGCTTCTAGACCGCCGCCCGCCACGGGCCGGGCGCGCGGCGGGCCGGGGCGGACCCCGGGGGCCTCAGCCCCCGTCGTAGCGCACGACCCTGCCGCGCAGCGCCCGCGCGACGCGCTCGCCCAGCCCGTCGTCGCAGAGGTTGACGGTCCAGTTCCCGGCGGTGACCAGGGTCGCCGGGACGCCCTTGTACGCGATGGCCTCCCGCAGCGTGCGGTCCCGGTCGGCGGGGGTGGCGTGCAGTGCGAGGGTGGCGCAGTTGGGGGTGCCGGACTTCTTGCCGGTGGTGCAGTCGATCACCGCCGACCCCTGGGACTTCCGGTCCGCGCATCCGACGGCCGCGTCGAGGGCGTCCGCCAGGGCGCCCACGTTCTTGTAGCGCGGCTCCGCGGGGATGCTCGGCAGCGGGTAGTCGGGGATCTTGTCGCCCTCCGGGCGCAGGACGACACCGCGCAGGGCCTGGGCGATCCGGGGGGCGTAGCGGGGTTCCATGACGCGGACGTACCAGTTGCCGGCGGCGACGAGCGTGTGACTGTAGGGGGCTTTGCGGCGGGAGGCGATGGAGTCGCCGATGCGGTCGCGTTGGTAGTTCTCGGGGTTCGAGACGTCGATCTGGTTCTCGAACGTGGTTCCCTTGATCTCGGCCCGGCAGTCCAGACCCGTGCCGAACTTGGGGTCGGCCGGTGACCGACGCAGCACCTTGCAGGGGATACCCGCCGTACCCAGGGCCCGGACGACAGCGTCGGCGTCCTGGTACTCCGGCTTCGTGGGCACCTCCTTGGGCATGGGAACGAGCGCGGGCGGGCCGCCGTCCTCCCCCACCCCGCAGGAGGAGGTGAGGGCGACGGCGGTCGCGACGGCGAACAGGGCGCGTACGGGCTTGTTCACGGAAGCCATCACTTCGGCGGGGTCGGAGCCGGCCCGGGTTCCGGGGAGGGAGTGCCGGGCTTGGGCTCGCCCGATCCCGTACCGGTGGTCCTTCCCCCGGTGTCGAAGAGGGGACCGAGGTCGAAGTGGTGGCCCTTGGGCGTCTGACTCTCCAACTGCTTGAGGGCCTGAGCTCGTTGCTCGTCCGTGAACGATTCCCAACGTTGTGCGTCGGTCAGGTGCGGCTGGAGCTTGTCCCAGTTCGAGGCGCGGTGCCGGATCGCGCCACCGCGGCTGTCCGTGTCGTCGCCGTACCGCTCGTTCGCCTCACGGACCTGCGGGGTGTCGGCCGCGTACAGCAGGAACAGGTGCTTGTCGGTGCGCGCGCCGTAAGGGTTCTTCTTCAGGTCCTGGAGGAGGTAGGCGCTCAGACGGATGTCCTCGTTCGGGTTCTCCTCGATGTACTTGGTCAGCTGGGCGTCGCTCAGATCGCTCAGGCGCTGCCCCCCGACGGTGAAGTCCTTGTCGTGGTTCCGGATGACCTCGCGGGCCGTCTTCAGCTTCATGTGCGTGATGCCGAGCGACTTGTCCGGCTTGATCGTCTCCTCCAGCGACCAGTCGAAGACCCGTCCGAACCGCCCCAGCAGGCTGTTGGGGTCCTTGTCATGGTTCTGGTACCACTGCTGCTCCTGCCACAGGATGGCCAGGAGCAAGGTCTTGCTCATGCCCGTCTCACGGGCCGCCCGGTCCACCGCGGCGAGCTGTGCCGCGCCGACGTTCACCGGGTGCAGGCCGCCGGGTCCGTTGGCCAGGTGCAGCGCCACGTTGAGCGGGCTGCCGGGGACGAGCGCCTCCTTCACCATGGCCGGATCCTTGATCTCGGTCAGCCCCTTGACGGCTCGGATCGCGTCGGCGGCCTTCACGTCCGCCGCGGCGGCCTTGGTGAGGGCGTCGTTGATGATGCCCTGGGCGTGGCTGATCCGGTCGGTATACGTGGTGTCGCCGGGAGCCGTCGCGACGGCGTGGGCGAGCTGCACCCGGCCGCTCTCGTCGACGTGCAGATCGTTGGAGCGCGCGTAGTCGAGAGCGCTGGTCAGGTCGCGCTGGGCGTTCTCGATCGCCTCGGCGAGGTCGTCGTACGCCTTGGTGAGCGCGCGCAGCGACAGGGCCGCGGCCTCGTAGTCACCGGCGTGCTGGACGAACGTCTTGCGAGCGGCCTCGCCGCCGTCACCGATCCAGCACTGCCGGAGCGTCGCCGCGACGCGGTCGCGCGCCAGGCCGCCGATCTCCTCGCAGTGCTTGGCGGCGCGGAGCACGTCGTCGGCGGCGTCACGCCACAGCTGCGGCTTGGCGTCGTGGAGGTCGGGGACGGTCACCATCAGGCGCCCTCCAGGGCCTGCGCGCCCTTGCGGAGCTCGGCCTCGATGGAGTGGTCCGTGCCGCTGTACTCGTCCATGGCCTTGGTGATGGAGGAGGCCGCGGTACGGGCGGAGGCGCCGAGTTCGTGGAGGCGCTTGCTCCAGGCGGTGACGCACTCGTCGCTCACTCCGGACACCGACCAGCCGGAGTGCGCCTTCGCCGCCTTGACGGGGTCGTCGAGCTTGGCGGTGCCCTGTCCCTCGGAGCTGGCCGTGTGGAATTCGGCGGCGACGCTCCTCGGTCTGCCGTCCTGTACGCCGAGATCAGGCCATCCCATGAGCGATTCCCCCTGTTTGAGCCGATGTGCTCGAACAGGTTAACGCTCTGTGAACGGCAAGCGGTGCGTCCGCCTCACGCCCCTTCCCGCAGCACCGTCCGGATCAGTTCCCGCTGATCCTCCGTGAGATGGGGGTCCGCCAGGTGGACCTTGCGGTTGTCGACCGTGATCTCGTAGTGGAAGCCGTCGGGGACGCCGCGGGTGGGGGATTCGCGGCCGGGGGCCAGGGCGCGGTGGGCGAGGGCTTCCAGGTGGGTGGCGTCGGGCCGGCCTGTGGTGTCCAGTTCGGCCCGGCGCTCGATCCCGGCGAAGCCGCCGGTTCGTGTGATGACGATCCGCATGGCGTCATTGTGGCCCGCCGGGGACCGCCTTACGAGGTGGGGACGCCCACCTGGGCCCAGGCCTTGAGGACGGCGCGGGTCTCGTCGCCTTCGCCGAAGAGGGTGCGGGCCGTGGCGGCGGTGAGGCGGGCGAACGTGGCGAAGTCGGCGTCGGAGGAGAGCTCGCCGCCGGTGAGGGTGGCGTACCAGACCTTGCCCGCGCGTTCCCAGGCGTTGCCGCCGAGTTCGTTGGCCAGCAGGTAGAAGGCGTGGTTGGGGATGCCGGAGTTGATGTGCACCCCGCCGTTGTCGCGGGAGGTGCGGACGTAGTCGTCCATGACGGCCGGCTGGGGGTCCTTGCCCAGGCGGGGGTCGTCGTAGGCGGTGCCGGGCTGCTTCATGGAGCGGAGGGCGGCGCCGTGGACGTCAGGGCCGAGGAGGCCCTCGCCGATGAGCCAGTCCGCCTGGGCGGTGCTCTGGCCGAGGGCGTACTGCTTGATCAGGGAGCCGAAGACGTCCGACAGGGACTCGTTGAGCGCTCCGGACTGGCCGTAGTACTCCAGGTTGGCGGTGTGCTGGGTGACGCCGTGGGTCAGTTCGTGGCCGATGACGTCCACGGGGAGGGTGAAGTCGAGGAAGATCTCGCCGTCGCCGTCGCCGAAGACCATCTGTTCGCCGTCCCAGAAGGCGTTGTTGTACTCCCGGCCGTAGTGGACGGAGGCGTTCAGCGGCAGGCCGGCGTCGTCGATGGAGTGCCGGCCGTAGACCTTGAGGTAGAGGTCGAAGGTGGCGCCGAGGCCCGCGTGGGCCCGGTTGACGGTGGCGTCCTTGCTGGGGGCGTCGCCCTCGCCCCGTACCTTGCCGCCGGGCAGGACGGTGCGGTGGCCCGCGTCGTAGATCGTGCGCCGGGGGGTGTCGGACGGGGTGCCGGCGCCGGCGGCGGCACCGCGGAGGGCGGTGACGCGGCGGCGGGTGCGCAGGGCGCCGTCGTGCTCCAGGGTGCGGCGGGCGGGTTCGAAGTGACGGGGGTCCTCGGAGGAGGCCAGCCGGTCCAGAACGTGTGGGGGGACGATCGTGCAGAAGGGACGGCGTGCGGGCACGGTCCCGGTGGGGTCGCCATTCATGGCCGGAATGTCGCACAGAGTCACGCACTTGTCACTCCCCGGCGTCATGATTTAACGAAAAAGTGTGCTTGGAGATTCTTTGACCGGTCGAGGTGCGTCCGTTCTGGTAACGGACCGTGGTCGCCGGACAGGCGTCCCGCATGCTGATACGGGCGGACCGCATTCCGCCGCATTCCGCTACTGTGCGACGCATCATGCGTTGTGGGCTGCTTCTCCTTAGCTGCCGCGGCGAGGGTCCGTAGTCGTCGGCCGACCCCCTCCCCGCGGAGACCGGTGTTGCGGTGCCCGGCCCGGGATCCCTCCTCGGGAGCCCCTGGGAACACCGCCCGCCCCGTCGGCCCCCCCGGCTCCGCCGTGACGGAGCCCGGGACCCACGTGGAGCACCCGAGGAGACCTTCGCAGATGTCCCAGCAGTCGTCCCCGCAGCCGCCCCGGACGATCCGGATCCCCGACTCCGTAGGCCGTCCCACCCCCCTCACCGCCGCCACCCTCACCCAGCGCCCGTCCGGGATGCCGGTGCACAAGTACGGCCGGTACGAGGCCGTGGACCTGCCCGACCGCACCTGGCCGGACCGCCGCATCACCAAGGCACCGCGCTGGCTCTCCACCGATCTGCGCGACGGCAACCAGGCCCTGATCGACCCCATGTCGCCGGCCCGCAAGCGTGAGATGTTCGACCTGCTGGTCCGCATGGGCTACAAGGAGATCGAGGTCGGCTTCCCCTCCTCCGGCGCCACCGACTTCGCGTTCGTCCGCTCGATCATCGAGGAGGGCGCGATCCCCGAGGACGTGACGATCTCCGTCCTCACCCAGGCCCGTGAGGAGCTGATCGAACGGACCGTGGAGTCGCTGCGCGGTGCCCACCGGGCCACCGTCCACCTCTACAACGCCACCGCGCCCGTCTTCCGCCGCGTCGTCTTCCGCGGCTCGCGCGAGCAGGTGAAGCAGATCGCGGTGGACGGGACGCGGCTGGTCATGGAGTACGCGGAGAAGATCCTCGGGGACGAGACCGTCTTCGGGTACCAGTACAGCCCGGAGATCTTCACCGACACCGAGCTGGACTTCGCCCTGGAGGTCTGCGAGGGCGTCATGGACGTCTGGCAGCCGGAGGCGGGCCGGGAGATCATCCTCAACCTGCCCGCCACGGTGGAGCGTTCGACCCCCTCCACCCACGCCGACCGCTTCGAGTGGATGGGCCGCCACCTGTCCCGCCGCGAGTTCGTCTGCCTCTCCGCCCACCCGCACAACGACCGCGGCACCGCCGTCGCCGCCGCCGAGCTGGCCGTGATGGCCGGTGCCGACCGTGTCGAGGGCTGCCTGTTCGGGCAGGGCGAGCGGACGGGCAACGTCGACCTGGTCACGCTGGGCATGAACCTGTTCTCCCAGGGCGTCGACCCCGAGATCGACTTCTCCCGGATCGACGACATCCGCCGCACCGCCGAGTACTGCAACCAGATGGAGGTCCACCCGCGCCACCCCTACGCGGGCGACCTGGTCTACACCGCCTTCTCCGGCTCCCACCAGGACGCCATCAAGAAGGGCTTCGAGGCGATGGAGGCCACCGCCGCCGCCGAGGGCCGGAGCGTGGACGAGATCGAGTGGGCGGTCCCGTACCTGCCCATCGACCCCAAGGACGTCGGACGGTCGTACGAGGCCGTCATCCGCGTCAACTCGCAGTCCGGCAAGGGCGGTATCGCCTACGTCCTGAAGAACGACCACAAGCTGGACCTGCCGCGCCGGATGCAGATCGAGTTCTCGAAGATCATCCAGGCGCGGACCGACGCGGACGGCGGCGAGGTCACCCCGCAGGAGATCTGGTCCGTCTTCCGGGACGAGTACCTGCCCACCGACGAGAACCCCTGGGGACGCGTCGAACTGCGCGCCGCCCAGACCACCACGGCCGGGGAGGGCGCCGACGTCCTCACCGTCGAGGCCGTCGTGGACGGCGAGGAGACGGTCCTGACCGGTACCGGCAACGGCCCGATCTCCGCCTTCTTCGACGCGCTCGCCGCCACCGGCATCGACGCCCGCCTGCTGGACTACACCGAGCACACCATGAGCGAGGGCGCCAGCGCCCAGGCCGCCTCGTACATCGAGTGCGTGATCGACGGCAAGGTGCTGTGGGGCATCGGCATCGACGCCAACACCACCCGCGCCGCCATCAAGGCGGTCGTGTCCGCGGTGAACCGCGCGTACCGGCCCTGACGGAAGCGGGAGTTGACGCCCGGTCCACGGGCGTCGCGCCGCGATCGTCAAGGACGCGCCCCCGAAACCACCGCATCCGGTGGGCTCGGGGGCGCGTTCGGTACCTGGGCGCCCCGGACCGCCCCGAGTCTGCGCACGGGGTGCTGACGGCACGTCGACGATGTGGCTAACATCACGTCAACGCGGCGACGAGGCCGTGGCGTTAGGAGGTGTGCGCCGTGAAGCACGCGCAAGGCCGACCGAGCCCCGACCGGTGTGTGCTGGGCGTGCGCACCGTATGGCGCACCGTCGGCGACGGCGAGTTCTTCTGCCCCGGCTGCGGCGGCGACCGGAACTACCACCGGCGCACCGGCCGCCGGCGCCTCGTCGTCCTGGGGCTGCCGCTGCTGCCGCGCGGGCCGGTGGGGCCGGTCGTCGAGTGCACGGCGTGCCGCGAGCGGTACCCGATGGACGTCCTCGACCACCCCACGACCACCCGGTTCTCCGCGATGTTGCGGGACGCCGTGCACACGGTCGCGCTCGCGGTGCTCGCGGCGGGCGGCACGGAGGCCCGTACGGTCCGCCGGGCGGCGGTGGGGGCGGTGCGCGCGGCCGGCTTCGCCGACTGCAGCGAGGAGCAGCTCGTCACGCTGATCGAGGCGCTGGCCGCCGACACGGGCCGGCTGCCCGGGCCCGGCAGATTCCCCGCGGGCTCCGCCGTGTCCGGGCGGGACGGCTTCGATCCGTGCGGCACGGCGCTCGCCATCGAGCTGCACGAGGCGCTGGAGCCGCTGGCCCCGCACCTCGCGCCCGCCGGGCGGGAGTCGATCTTGTTGCAGGGGGCCCGGATCGCGCTCGCGGACGGGCCTTACCGGCCCGCGGAGCGGGAGGTGCTGGCGACGGTGGGGCGGGCGTTGATGATCTGTCCGGAGGACACGGACCGGTTGCTGGCGGCGGCGGCGCGGACGCCGTCGTAGACGGCGGGGGGTTTGCCCCGGCCCCTCCCCTTCGCCGTTTCCTGGGGCTGCGCCCCAGACCCCGCTTTCGCGGCTTCGCCGCTCGTCCTCAAGCGCCGGACGGGCTGAAATCAGCCCGTCCGGCGCTTGAGGAGAACCGCGCGGAGCGCGGTTTCGGGGGTGCGGGGGCGCAGCCCCTGCCGCAAGCGTTCCGCGTGTGCGGGACAATGCCCCCATGACCCTCTTCCGCGACGACGGCATCGTGCTCCGCACGCAAAAGCTCGGCGAAGCGGACCGCATCATCACCCTCCTCACCCGCGCCCACGGCCGCGTCCGCGCCGTGGCCCGCGGTGTGCGCCGGACGAAGTCGAAGTTCGGGGCCCGCCTCGAACCCTTCTCGCACGTGGACGTGCAGTTCTTCGCCCGCGGCGGGGAGCTGGTGGGCCGGAGCCTGCCACTGTGCACGCAGAGCGAGACGATCGCGCCGTACGGCGGGCCGATCGTCGCGGACTACGCCCGGTACACCGCCGGGACGGCCATGCTGGAGACCGCCGAGCGGTTCACGGACCACGAGGGCGAGCCGGCCGTCCAGCAGTACCTGCTGCTCGTCGGCGGGCTGCGGACGCTCGCGGCCGGGGAGCACGCGCCGCATCTGATCCTCGACGCGTTCCTGCTGCGCTCGCTCGCCGTCAACGGGTACGCGCCGAGTTTCGACGCGTGCGCCCGCTGCGGGATGCCGGGTCCCAACCGGTTCTTCTCGACGGCGGCCGGCGGTGTGGTCTGCGGTGACTGCCGGGTGCCCGGAAGCGTCGTACCCTCCTCGGAGGCGATCGGGCTCCTCGCCGCCCTGCTGTCCGGGGACTGGGCCACGGCGGACGCGTGCGAGGCGCGGTACGTCCGGGAGGGCAGCGGCCTCGTCGCCGCATATCTGCACTGGCACCTCGAGCGGGGGCTTCGTTCGCTCCGCTACGTGGAGAAGTAAATAGGAGTAGTGGCAGCCATGGCACGACGCGGGCTTCTGGGCCGTTCACGTCGCGAGTACCGCACCCCCGAGCCGCACCCCTCGGGCGCGCGGCCGCCGAAGATCCCCGGTGAGCTCGTCCCCGAGCACGTCGCGATCGTCATGGACGGCAACGGCCGCTGGGCCAAGGAGCGCGGGCTGCCGCGCACCGAGGGGCACAAGGTCGGCGCCGAGCGGGTGCTGGACGTCCTCCAGGGCGCGATCGAGATGGGCGTCGGAAGCATCTCCCTGTACGCCTTCTCCACCGAGAACTGGCGGCGCTCCCCGGACGAGGTGCGCTTCCTGATGAACTTCAACCGGGACTTCATCCGCAAGACCCGGGACCAGCTCGACGCGCTCGGCATCCGGGTGCGCTGGGTGGGCCGGATGCCCAAGCTGTGGCGTTCGGTCGCCAAGGAGCTCCAGGTCGCCCAGGAGCAGACCAAGGACAACGACCTGCTCACGCTGTACTTCTGCATGAACTACGGCGGGCGCGCGGAGATCGCGGACGCCGCCCAGGCGCTGGCCGAGGACGTCCGGGCCGGTCGGCTCGACCCGTCGAAGGTCACCGAGAAGACCTTCGCGAAGTACCTCTACTACCCGGACATGCCGGACGTGGACCTGTTCCTGCGCCCGTCCGGCGAGCAGCGCACGTCCAACTACCTGCTCTGGCAGAGCGCCTACGCGGAGATGGTGTTCCAGGACGTGCTCTGGCCGGACTTCGACCGCCGCGACCTGTGGCGCGCCTGCCTGGAGTACGCGCAGCGGGACCGGCGGTTCGGCGGAGCGATCCCCAACGCGGTGGAGGAGGACGGCGCGCCGGCCTGAGCGGGGAACGACGGAACGCCCGGCCCGCACGGGCCGGGCGTTCCGTCGTACGTCGGGAGGGGCTCAGGCGCCGGCGGCCGCGCGGGCGCAGTCCCCGCAGGTGCCGAAGACCTCGACCGTGTGCGCCACGTCCACGAAGCCGTGCTCGCGGGCGATGGTGTCGGCCCACGTCTCGACGGCCGGTCCCTCGACCTCGACCGCCTTGCCGCACATCCGGCAGACCAGGTGGTGGTGGTGTCCGCTGGAGCAGCGGCGGTAGACCGCCTCGCCCTCGCTGGTGCGCAGGACGTCCACCTCGCCGGCGTCGGCGAGGGACTGCAGGGTGCGGTAGACGGTGGTCAGCCCCACGGACGCGCCGCGGTGCCTGAGCATGTCGTGGAGTTCCTGAGCGCTGCGGAACTCGTCCACCTCGTCGAGCGCCGCCGCGACGGCGGCGCGCTGCTTGGTGGCTCGGCCGCGTACCGGGGGACCGGCGGTCGCCACAGTTGCCTCCTCAAGCTCGGCTGACACACCCACGCACGGATTTCGGCGGCGTGCGGGCCAATTGTGCCAGGCCCCGCGTACCGGTCGTTTGCCATGATCCATGCGTTCCGGACGACCTGCGGAGTACAGGTTTGGTTAGCCTAACCTGCACCCCGCGGTCGCCGCAGCAGTTGTGATCGCCGATGTGACCGCCGTCGCACGCGGGTGAGCGGGGCCTCAGACGCGTACGTCGTCCGGGGAACCGGGAGCGCCCGGTGCGCCGGGCTCCGTCAGCGTGCACCGCTCCTCGTCGAGCGCCTTCTTCCGGGCGCGGGATCCGGCCAGTGGCGCGGCGATGGCCGTGAGGGCGACGAAGACGCCGATCGCCATCAGCACGATGGTGGCGCCCGGCGGGACGTCCACGTAGTACGAGGTCGTGGTGCCGGAGAGGGTGACCAGCACCCCGATGCCCACGGACAGCGCCAGCGTGCTCGCGAAGCTGCGGGCGATCTGCTGGGACGCGGCCACCGGGATCACCATCAGGGCGCTGACCAGCAGCAGGCCGACCACCCGCATGGCGACGGTGACCGTCAGCGCGGCCGTGACGGCGACCAGCAGGTTGAGCAGGCGCACCGGGAGACCTGTGACGCGGGCGAACTCCTCGTCCTGGCAGATGGCGAAAAGCTGCCGTCGCAGGCCCAGTGCGGCGAGGATCACAAAGGCCGCCAGGATGCAGATCGCGACGATGTCCTGCTGCGAGACCGTGGTCAGCGAACCGAAGAGGTAGGTGACCAGGTTGGCGTTGGAGCCGTTGTCCGAGAGGTTGATCAGCATCACGCCCCCGGCCATGCCGCCGTAGAACAGCATGGCGAGGGCGATGTCGCCGCGGGCCTTGCCGTAGGAGCGGATCAGCTCCATCACGACGGCGCCCAGCACGCAGACCGTGGCGGCCACCCACACCGGGCTGGTGTGGAGCAGGAAGCCCAGGCCCACGCCGGTGAGGGCGACATGGCCGATGCCG
The DNA here is from genome assembly GCF_017916255.1 of Streptomyces mobaraensis NBRC 13819 = DSM 40847. Lineage (NCBI taxonomy): Bacteria > Bacillati > Actinomycetota > Actinomycetes > Kitasatosporales > Streptomycetaceae > Streptomyces > Streptomyces mobaraensis. The sequence goes on along the minus strand of NZ_CP072827.1, from coordinate 2,439,388 downwards.
TCGCCCATCAGCGCCTGGTGGCGCTGGACGAGGTAGATGCCGATCGCGGGGGCGGTGATGCCCACGAGGAGCGCGGCGAGCAGTGCGCGCTGCATGAACGCGGCGTCGAGGATCTCCATCAGCTCAGCAAACCTGTCCGAGTCGGTTCCGCGGCCGGGTCGGCATGCGGGTGTACGTGGTCGTGGCCGGGGAGCGCGTGCTGGCCCACGGCCTCGGGCGGCGGCCCGTCGTGCACGACGCAGCCGTCGCGCAGGACGATCGCCCGGTCGATGAGGGGCTCCAGCGGCCCCAGTTCGTGCAGGACGAGGAGGACGGTGGTGCCCCGGGCGACCTCCTCGCGGAGGGCGTTCGCCAGCACCTCCTGGCTGGCGAGGTCCACGCCGGCCATCGGCTCGTCCATGATCAGCAGTTCGGGTTCGACGGCGAGCGCGCGGGCGATCAGCACCCGCTGGTGCTGGCCGCCGGAGAGCGCGTTCACCGAGTCCTTGAGCCGGTCCGCCATGCCGACCAGCTCCAGCGCCTTCACCACGGCGTCGCGGTCGGCGCGGCGGCTGAACCCCAGCTTCGTCCGGGCCAGCCGACCGGCCGAGACCACCTCGCGCACGGTCGCCGGGACGCCGGCCGCGGCGGTGGTGCGCTGCGGTACGTACCCGATCCGCGCCCAGTCGCGGAAGCGGCGCTTCGGCGTCCCGAACAGCTCCAGTTCGCCGCCGGTCAGCGGGACCTGGCCGACGATCGCCCGGACCGCCGTGGACTTCCCGGAGCCGTTGGCACCGAGCAGCGCGACGACCTCGCCGCGCCGGACCTCCAGGTCGACCCCGCGCAGGACGGGCCGCGCGCCGAGCGACGCGGTCGCCCCGCGCAGGGATATGACGGGCTGCTCGGTCCGTTCGGTCTGTTCCATGTCCGCCTCCTCGGGTGCGCGCGCACCGGGCGCCGAAGTGCTCTCTGTGCCGGTCTCCGTGCGCGTGCTCACTTCGCACCGAGCGCTTTCCGCAGGGCCGCCAGGTTGGACTCCATGACCTCGAAGTAATCGTGTCCCTTGGAGTGGTCCGTGATGCCCTCCAGCGGGTCCAGGACGTCGGTCCGCAGGTCGAGGTCGCCGGCGATGGTCTTGGCGGTGGCCGGGCTGGCGATGGTCTCGAAGAAGACCGTGTTGACGTGGTGGTCCTTCGCCAGCTTGTGCAGGTCCTTGATCCGCGCCGCGCTGGGCTCGGCCTCCGGGTCGACGCCGCTGACGGCCTCCTCGGTCAGCCCGTAGCGCTCGGCGAGGTAGCCGAAGGCGGCGTGGGTGGTGATGAAGGTGTCGGAGGCGCGGTTCCGCAGGCCGTCCGCGAACTTCGCGTTCAGGTCCTTGAGGCGGTTCACCAGGATGTCGGTGTTCTTCTGGAAGATCTCCCGGTGGTCCGGGGCGGCCTTGGCGAGGACCTTGTTCACGCCCTGGGCGACCTCGGCGTACTTCACGGGGTCGAGCCAGATGTGGGGGTCGGCGGCGCCTTCGCCGTGGGCGTCGTGGCTCTCGTGGTCGCCGTGGTCGTGGCCGTCGACCTCGTCGCCGTGGCTCTCCAGGCGGGTGAGGGAGGCCGCGTCGGCGACGTTCTTCGCGCCGGACTGCTTGATCGCCTCGTCCACGGCGGGCTGGAGCCCCTTGAGGTAGACGACGGCGTCCGCCTTCTCCAGGGAGGCGACCTGCCGGGGCTTGAGCTCCAGGTCGTGCGGTTCCTGTCCGGGCTTGGTGAGGCCGGTGACGTGGACGTGGTCCCCGCCGATCTGCCGGACGAGGAACTCCATCGGGTAGAACGACGCCACGACGTCCAGCTTGCCGTCCTCGCCTCTCGTCTGCTCGTCGGAGGCGCAGGCGGAGAGCGTGCCGAGGCCGAGCGCCGCCGCCAGGGCGACGGCGATCCCGGTTATTCGGGGGGACCGGCTGGCGGGGCGGCGAGGGTTGTCGTTCATGACACTCATTTTCAACGAAAATGGAAACGATTGTCAACAAGAGGGATCGCGGGACGGTCCGGGCGAGGGCCGGAGGGGCCGGTGGCCGGTTGGCGAGCGTTCGGGGCGGGACCGATTTGATGAGAGGGGGTGCCGCGCCGGTAACCTGAAGCATTCGCTGTTCATCGTCGCAATGAAGAGAGCACCGTGGCCGCCGAGAAGATCGACACCATCGTCAGCCTGAGCAAGCGCCGTGGCTTCGTCTATCCGTGCAGTGAGATCTACGGCGGTCAGCGTGCCGCCTGGGACTACGGACCGCTCGGTGTGGAGCTCAAGGAGAACATCAAGCGCCAGTGGTGGCGTTCCATGGTCACCTCGCGCGACGACGTGGTCGGTCTCGACTCGTCGGTGATCCTGGCCCGCGAGGTGTGGGAGGCGTCCGGTCACGTCGCCACCTTCACCGACCCGCTGACCGAGTGCACCTCCTGCCACAAGCGCTTCCGCGCCGACCACCTGGAGGAGGCGTACGAGGCCAAGCACGGCCGCCTCCCCGAGAACGGCCTCGCCGACCTCAACTGCCCGCACTGCGGCAACAAGGGCGGCTTCACCGAGCCCAAGCAGTTCTCCGGCCTGCTCTCCACCCACCTCGGCCCGACGCAGGACAGCGGTTCGGTGAGCTACCTGCGCCCCGAGACCGCGCAGGGCATCTTCACCAACTTCGCCCAGGTGCAGCAGACCTCGCGCCGCAAGCCCCCGTTCGGCATCGCCCAGACCGGCAAGTCGTTCCGCAACGAGATCACGCCGGGCAACTTCATCTTCCGCACCCGCGAGTTCGAGCAGATGGAGATGGAGTTCTTCGTCAAGCCGGGCGAGGACGAGCAGTGGCACGAGTACTGGATGGAGCAGCGCTGGAACTGGTACACCGGCCTCGGCATGCGCGAGGAGAACATGCGGTGGTACGAGCACGCCGCGGAGAAGCTCTCGCACTACTCCAAGCGCACCGTTGACATCGAGTACCGCTTCAACTTCGGCGGCACCGAGTTCTCGGAGCTGGAGGGCCTCGCCAACCGCACCGACTACGACCTCAAGGCCCACTCCGCCGCCTCCGGCCAGGACCTGTCGTACTTCGACCAGGAGGCCGGCGAGCGCTACTTCCCGTACGTCATCGAGCCGGCGGCCGGTCTGAACCGCGCCATGCTCGCCTTCATGCTCGACGCGTACGTCGAGGACGAGGCGCCCAACGCCAAGGGCGTCATGGAGAAGCGCGTCGTCATGCGCCTCGACCCGCGCCTGGCCCCGGTCAAGGTCGCCGTCCTCCCGCTGTCCCGCAACCCGCAGCTCTCCCCGAAGGCCAAGGGCCTCGCGGCGGACCTGCGCAAGCACTGGAACATCGAGTTCGACGACGCCGGCGCCATCGGCCGCCGCTACCGCCGCCAGGACGAGATCGGCACGCCGTTCTGCGTCACCGTCGACTTCGACACCCTCGACGACAACGCGGTGACCGTGCGCGAGCGCGACACGATGAAGCAGGAGCGCGTCTCCCTCGACCAGATCGAGGCGTACCTGGGCGGCCGTCTGCTCGGCTGCTGACCGGGTCCGTCCCGCGGCCCGTCTCGTACCGGAGGCCCCGGCCCCGCGCTCCTCGGCGCGGGGGCGGGGCCTCCGGGCTTACCGGAGCTTGCGGCGGAGCGTTCCGCGCCATGTCCAGCCCGCCGCGAGGACGGCGTCGCGGAGGGGGTTCTTGAGCGCCGAGCTGTCGAAGCCGAACGTCTCGGTCAGCCGGAGGCGGCCCGTGGGTCCCCGTTCGAGGGTCCACTGCCGGGAGACCGCGGTCACGTTGCCCCAGGAGTGCCCGGCCCCCGTCGTGCGGCGCTTCCCGCCGCCCACCGACGTGACCTCCCACAGCAGGTCCAGGGCGCGCACCTCGTGGTCGGCCGGGACCAGTCTCATCCGGATCTGAAGCCGCCGGTCGACACGGCCGCTCCCGGCCCGGCCGACGCCGGGTTCGCGGACGCGCCACTCCGCCACCACGTCGACGCCCTCCGGGGCGCCGTCGCGGACGTCGTACGGGGTGTCGGCCGTGGCGACGGCGAGCAGCGCGGCCCGGACGTCGTCGGCGGGACGCGGAACGGTACCGGGGGCGGGGTGCCGGGTGCCGTTGAGTCTGTCGAGAAGGCCCATCGGGCCACCGTACGGGTCGGAGGTTCGGCCCTACTCCGCCGCCAGCTCCTCGTGGAGGTCGGCGAGGGCGGTGCGGTCGTCCTCGGTGCCGGTGTGCGGGGCCGCGAACCAGCGGACGTACTCGTCGATCTCGGAGAGGCGCCAGTCGAGGGCGAAGAGTTCGAGCATGGCCGGGTCGGCGTCCGGGCGGCGGTCGTCCGGCAGGTCCGCGTAGTCCCGCTCGCGCGGGGCGAGGGCCAGCGACTCCCAGTCGACCAGGCGGAGACCGGACGGGGTGACGACCTGGTTGTCGTTGTGCGGCTCGCCGTGCGTCGGCACCCAGTCGGCGCGGCGGGTACGGGCGAGGTCCGCCAGCTCGTGATAGCGCTCCGTCCAGCGCGCGATGGCCGTCCCGCGCGCGGCGATCGCCGTCCTGGCCTCCTCCGCCAGCGGCCCGGACGTCCAGGGCCGGGCCGTACGGTCCCGCACGTCCCCGGCGAACCCGGGCGCCACCCGCGGGGCCCAGGGCCGCAGCCCTTCCGGCGGCGCGGCGGCGTGCAGCGCGGCGAGCGCCTCGACGACCTCCCCGACGTGCTCCGGGCGGGCCGCCTCCTCCTCGGTGGGCGACCGGCCGTCCAGCCACGGCGACGCGCTCAGCGCACCGCCGTCCACGGCCACGGTGAACCGCCCGCCGCGCGCGGGCAGCGGCGCGCACACCACCTCCAGCCCGGCGGCGGCCAGGGCGGCGGCTCCCGCGTAGGCGGCCTCCAGCGACGCGGCGGTATGGCGCGGCTCCAGCTCGTCCAGCGTGACGAACAGCGTCGTGCCGTCGGCGGCCGACACCCGCCAGTGGTAGGCGCCGAACCCCCAAGGGAGGTAGGCGACTTCCGTCACGTCGGGCAGCGGCCAGTGCGCGGTGATCGCGTCGGTGACGGTGTGGTCGTCGATGAAGGAGGGTCGGGAGAGCACGGCAGCTGATCCTAGGCGGGGCGCGGCCCGCCGTCACGGGATTTTGACGCGGGCGGGCCGCCGCGCCTGATGCCCGTCGGGTTCACCAAGCGGCAGTGTCCACCTCGCAGTCGAAGGGGGCGGGGATCCGCACCTTGTCGCCGAACTTGACCTGGGTGTGGGCCCGGTAGCCGCGGTCGGGGGTGGGGTCGTGGTACACGGTGACCGCTTTGACGGCCATGTCGATCAGGACGTAGACCGGGACGCCGCCCCGGCCGTAGACGTCCACCTTGTCAGTGAGGTCGAAAGCCCGTGTGGACGAGGAGGTCACCTCGCCGACCAGGGACAGGGCCTCGCCCGGCAGGAAGATGCTCTCGACGTCGACGAGGGCTTCGTCGGCGACGTGCAGGTCGGGCCCGTAGCCTCGCTCCTGTGCGGGAAAGCGGAACAGGCAGGGCTCGGTGCCCACCTCGTGCCCCTCCGGGGCGTGCGGCCTGAGCTGTCGCTCAAGACTCCGCATGGCGCGCAGGTAGCGGCCCTGGGACCACGGCGACATGATGATCTTCCCCCCGATGATCTCCACGCGGTACCCGTCGGGCAGGGTGTCGTTGACCTGCTCCAGATCGCGGCAGAGCTGCTCGAAATCGGCCTTCGGTTCGTCCCCGTCCCCACCGCCGTGTATCGACTGGAGCGCCTCGCGCGGAATGTCCACCATGATTGCCATCATGCGCCTCCCCTGATGAGTAAGCCGTGCACTACACACCGTAGCGGCCCCCACTGACAGTCCGGGGTTCGTTCGGCTCGGTGACCGCGAAGCTTCCGGGTGGGGGGAGCGCTTGGGCGGTCCGGCGCCTCGCGCCGTGATGAACCCGCCCGGCCGCGTCAGCCGTGGCGGAAGGTGTGGAGTTCGCAGACGTCCGGATCCGTGGTGAAGCGGTACAGGCGCGGTTTCTGCCGGTTGCCCGTGACGTCGAAGGAGAAATGGTTCCTCCACTCGGAGAAATCGGAGTCCCAGTACCGATTTCCGGTGAAAGAGAGCTCGAGGTCATCGCGCGTCCCCCTGGTTTTCCGTTCCGGCTGGAGTGTCCAGGTGCCGGCGGCCCGGCCCGTGTGCTTGGGGTTCTTCGGGTAGTCGAACTCCGGCCAGTCGCTGACCTCGAACGTTCCGTCGCTTTTCAGCGTCAGGGTGCCGAAGGGATCGGCGCGATAAGTGCCGACCATGTCCTGACGGATGAGCCCGGCCGGGCGGTCGCCCTCGTCACCGCAGGCGAAGACGCGTGCGCATCCGGTGTTGGTGACGGATACGGCCGCGATCAGACCGCATATCAGACCAAGCGCACGCAGGCGCATGACGTCCCCCCTGTATCCCCGAATTCCCGGAACAGTTCAAGAATTCCAGACGCGGAATCGCGCGCGTCACCGGGGTCCTGCCGGTTTTCCGCGATTGCGCGCACCGAAACTCGCGGGACTCCGGCGCGGAGTCGTGGCAGCCTGCGGACATGCCGCAGCTCGCGTACCGGCGACGGCCGCATGGGTCGACCGCACCGACGCGCAGACGCACCTTCCCGGGGACGCCTGCCTGGTGGGAGTGATACCCGACGAGGATCCGGACCTGGAGCCGACCGTCCGCGTGTTCAGCCCGAAGGGCGCGTGATCCCTTACGAGCCTGTTGGCGTGGGGAGGCCATATCGGTTACGACGTCCGGCCCTCCGCGCGGCGGCGCGGATACGCCACGGCGATGCTGCGTGCCGTCCTGCCCGTCGCCGCGGGCCTGGGCCTGGGCCTGGACCCGGTCCTGGTCACCTGCGACCCGGACAACACCGGCTCCCGCAAGGTCATCGAGGCGTGCGGTGGCGCTTTCGAGGACGAACGGTCCGGCAAGCTGCGGTTCTGGATCCGGACCGGTCCGGACCGGGGCCCGGAGCCCCGCCCGGACACCGAACGAAACGGAACGGCCGACGCCGGCCGGTAGTCGGGAGCGTCAGTACTCCGCGCGCGCGGCGGCTCGCTCCAACTGGGCCGTGATGCCCTGCCGGTCGATCTGGATCCAGTACTCGACGATCAGCCCGTCCTCGACGCGGTAGACCGCACTGGTCGTCGCCGTGACCCGCGCACCGGTCGGCGCGTGGTCGCCGACCGGTCCGACGTGCCGTCCGGTCTGCGTCCAGCGGGCGTAGACCCGATCGCCCTCGGCGATGAGTTCGTCCACGGTCAGCGTGAAGGCTCCGTACGCGTCGAGCATCTCCTGGACGTGCTCGGTGTACTGTCGCGGGGTCCGCTCCACGACCACCGGCGCCTCCGAGACGACCTGGTGGGCCCGGACCAGGCCGGCCATGAAGCGGCCGGCCCGGTCGGGGTGCAGGCCCGATCGCACCTGGAGGAGGAACTGGCGGACGGTGTCCTTGGCGTTGGTCATCGGCAGAGTGTGACATCCCGTTCACGCCGTGACGGATCCGGGGACGGGTGGGTGGCGCGTTGGCCGCGCGCCGGACTTCCCGGGCGGCCTCGGCGAGCCCGGGACCGTGGCGCCGGCGGCAGCCGTCAGTAGACGATCGACACGACGTGGCAGGCGGCCTCGGCCAAAGCGCGGTCACCTTCGATGCCGGCGCGGGCCAGGGCCGTGCCCGGTTGGATGCCCCGGGTGCACAGGCGCCAGGCCGTCTCCGTGTCCAGGCGGAGCAACGCGGCCGGACGGTCGGCGTCCGGTTCGGCCGGCGACCAGTGGGTCCCGGTGGCCGTGACCGTCCACGCGCCGCCCGCCGGACCGTCGACCTCCAGCCGGACCTGTGTGCCGGGCGGCACGTCGACCGTGCGCAGGGTGTGGGGCACGGCCCGCATGAACGTGTCCAGGACGACCGACAGCGACGTCGGGTCCTGGTCGGTCGGCAGGCCGACGGCGTGGCGGATCTGCTGGCGGTGCGTCCAGAACTCCGTGAAGTCCCGGGCGCTGTCCAGCCACATCGGCGCCGGGTCGATCCCGGCCCAGGCCACTCCCAGCGAGGGTGCGTCGAGGCCGACGCTCTCGAAGAAGCGCGCGGTCTGCGCGCCGATCACGTCCAGCGTCTCGGTGAGCGCGGCGGGGCTGACCCGGGAGAAGGCGGCCACCCACTCCCGGTTGATGCGGTGGATGAACGTTTCGAGGGTCTCGCCCGGCGCGGGACGGGCCCTCCGCCGTGGTGGTCGCGGTCGCGAGCCAGACGTCCGTAGCAATCACCCAGCACGTGTGCGGCGAGATCGCGCACGGTCCAGCCCGGCACCGCTTCCCTTTCCCACTCGGCGGGCGCCAGGCCGCGCAGCGTGGCCATCAGCGCGGCGTGTTCGGGAGCGAACAGCGAACGGGCGTCGATCGGGGCGCCGAGCCACGCGGGGTCCGGAACGTCTCTGGGGTGGTACTCCATGCCCCCAGCGTGGCGATCGGCCGGCTGCCCCGCCACCGCTTAACGCGGTCGCGCCACCAAACGGACGTCCGGGCCCGAACGGGCCACGTCGATCAGGTCGCAGCGCAGCGTGTCGCCGATCGTGCCGATCGTTCCGCCCTGGAGGGCGCTCTTGCCCCGGCCCAGGAGGGCGGGCGCGATGTACGCGATGACGCGGTCGACAAGCCCCGCCGACACGAACGAGGCGGCGAGGGTGGGCCCGCCCTCCAGGAACACGCCGCGCACGTCGCGCTCGTGCAGTGCGCGCAACAGGGACGTGATGCCCAGGCCCTCCGCCGCCTTCGGCAGCCGGACGACGGTCGCCCGGCCCTCCAAGTGCGACGCGTCCGCACCGTCGGCCACGGCGATCAGCGTCGGCGCGGCATCGTCGAGCACGCGGGCGCTGCGCGGCGTCCGGGCGTGGGTGTCCACGACGACGCGCCACGGTTGGCGCCCGGCCGGTGCGGTGACCTTGAGGTTCGGGTCGTCCTTCGCCGACCGCACGGCCAGGTGCGGGTCGTCGGCCTGCTGTGTGCCCGACCCCACGACGGTCGCCTGGCAGGCGGCGCGCAGCGCGTGCACCTCGGCGCGGGACTCCGCGCTGGTGATCCACTGGCTGGTGCCGTCCGCCGCGGCGATGCGGCCGTCCAGCGTGGCGGCGTATTTGTAGACGACGTAGGGGCGCCCCTCGACGGTGTGCCACTCGTCGGCGCCGACCAGCTCGCTGATGTGCATGCGTCTCCTTCGGAGAGGGTGAGGCGACTGCCGTGTGTTCATTCTTCGCGACGACGCGTCCAAGTGCGCTGGCGCCACGGCAGATTGGTGCCCATGTCTGGTGGGGTGTGTGGAATGCCGGTACAGGTGTGGCTCCAGATGCGCGGGTGATGAAGACGGGTGCTGCGGGGATCGGGATGGGTATCGTCCTGGTGTCGAGAGCAGATCGGAGTTCAGCATGTCGGAGCACACCGGTGCGCGGATCGCGAAGACGCGGAAGCGTCGCCGACTGACTCAGCGCGAACTGGCCTACCGGAGCAACGTCTCGTACAGCACCCTCACCAAGGTCGAGCAGGGCCAGATGCCGGCCAGCCCGTCCGTGATCGGCGCCCTCGCGCGCGTTCTTTCGGTGCCCGTCGTCGAGTTGACGGGGCAGCCGTACCTTGAGGAATTGCGGCAGGACCACCTCGACGGGCTGATCAACCCGATCCGTGAGGCCCTGAACGTGTACGACCTCGGTGTGGATCCGGACCTCACCCCGCGCGGTCCGGCCGAGCTGGCGTCCAAGGCCGACGAGTTGTGCATGCTGATCCGGGCCACCGACATCAAGCGGGCGGCGTCCGAGCTGCCCTCCCTGATCTGCGAGGCGACCACGGTCGCGCACACGGAGGGGACGACCGAGGCGTGGCGGACGCTGGCCAGCGGCTACCGGACCGCGTACGACGTCGCCACGAAGCTGGGGTTCATCGACCTGGCGGCGATCGCCCTGGACCGGTTGGAGTGGGCCGCGGAACGCGCCTCCGACCCGGTGCTCGGCGGCATGCGGCAGTACATGCGGGCCCTGGCCTGCCTCCGGGCCAGTGACTACCGCATGGGGGAGCGGCTGATCGGCTTCGGGATGGACCGGCTGGAACAGGCCGACCCCGGTCGCGAACGCGACATCGTCACCGGGCAACTGCACCTGGGGGCAGCGGTGCTGGCCGGCCGGGCCAAGGACGGTGACACGGCCGAGAGCCACTTGGCCGAGGCGGCCCGGATCGCCGCGCACACGGGCCCGGCTGAGAAGGTCCACTGGCTGGCGTTCGGGCCGGCCAACGTCGGTGTGCACCGGGTGAGCGTGCTGGCCGAGCTGGACGAGTACGGAGCGGCCGTCGACGTGGCACGCGGCATCCGGCTGCCCGCCGACTGGCCGCGGTCCCGGATGTCCCACCACTACGCCGAGGTGGCGCGCGCACAGATGTGGACCGGCCGCACGGAAGCGGCCTTCGGCAACCTGCTGGAGGCGCGCAGGCTGGCGCCCCAGCAGACCCGCTACCACCCGGTCGTCCGTGAGACGTACTCCGGCCTGGAGTCGGCGAAGCGGCGCATGCCGGAGGACTTCATCAGCTTCGGTGCCTGGCTGAGTGCATGACTGAGCGTCAATGCATGGCCCTGGCTATCAGCGGGCTATGACAGTTCCGGCTCTTGCGCGCCAGCACGATGTGACGACCAACACATCGTCTGTGCGTGGAGCCGAACATGCCACACCAACGAACACCACAGGACCGCGCCCGCAGGGCCGCGCTGGCGGATGCCGCTGTGGGCGGCGTTTCGGCGGAGCCGCCCGGGGCGGACGGCAACGGGCCCGCGCCCGCGCCCGGTTGCGACGTCTGTGCAGCGCTCGCGCGGCAGCGGGTCGTCGCGCGGCGGGACGGTGACTTCTCGCGCGTCGTCGACTGCGACGTCGAGTTGCGGAGGCACCCGCACGGGAGGCGGCGGTGACGCAAGTGGACAGCGTGGTGCCCGCGTTCGTGCTGGCGCGCGACGGTGGGCGGGGGCTGCCCGTCGAGCCGGTGTACGAGTTCCAGTGCCGGTCCTGCCGGAAGACGTCCCGGGCGGGCGAGGGCGACCCCCTGGGCGCCGAGGTGTGGGCGCTGAAGCACACGCGGCTGCACCCGGAGCACCGTACGTACTGCGCGGTGACGACCTCGTTCTGGCGGGTGGATCCGGATTCCGGAGCCGCGGCTCCCGAGGAGGTGGCCCGGTGACGCACGCGCCGCTGCCCCTCACGTACCCCACGCAGCGCCACCCCGGCGCGCTGTGGCTCGTCTCGAGGGTCCCGCGACCGCGCGAGATCCACGAGGACTGGGCGGAGGGCCGGACGTCCGCGATCGAGATCGGGCGGCGCTTCGACGTGGTCCACCTCCCGGCGGAGGCCGTGGAGGGCGGCATCGGCGGGGTGCGGACGGACGATGTGATCGAGGCGGCGTTCCGGGAAGCGGGGATCGCGTACGGCGTGGTGGTGACCCGTCGGCGGGACGCCTACAGCGTTCTGGTGCGGGCGGGTACGGCGCGGACGTGGGTCGCCGGGAAGGGGACGCGGGCCGTCGGGATCGACGACCACCTGCGGTATCTGCGTGCGCCGCACCCCGGCCGCCGCGAGGGGCCGGGTGACTTCTGGCTGCTGCCGGCGCCGCATGCGGACGAGGTGCTGGCCGGGGCCGTGGAGGTGCGTGCGCTGCTCGCGCGGTCGGGTGGGAGCCCGGGGAGGGGGGAGGCGACTGTGACGTGGGGGATGCGGCCGCCCTCGGCGTAGGGTGGCCCGATGCCACTCGTGGAGATCACCTACGCGCCCCACGTCCTCGAGGACACCCTCCGAGAACTGCGCGAAAAGCTCCCGCACTTGGTGTCCCTCGCGGTGGAGTGCCCCGAGGAGCCGTACGACGGCGATCTGCGGCCGGGTGACGTCGAGTTGCGCTTCCGGCCGCTCGGGCCGCTGGACAGCGGCGGAATGGACGTCGTCGTCGAGGTGCGGTCGAAGTGGTTCGCGAGCCGGGCCGCCGACCGCCAGGAGCGGGCCGACCGGCTGTGCGCCGGCATCCGGTCGGCGAGCGGGCTGCGGGACGTGGGTGTCTATCTGTCGCTGCCGGTCGCGGCGTGGGCGCAGGGGGAGTGAGGGGCGCGCGGCTCGGGGCGAACTGAGCGAGTGGCGGCGCGGGTTCGGATGCGGGCGCGCGAGCCGGGCCCGTTTGCGCGGTGCGGTGGCCTCGTACGCGGTGTACCGGCCGGTCCGCCGGTCCCGCCGCCCGCAGCGGCGTCAGGTTCCGCGCGCGTACGACGCCAGGCGGTCCGCGAACGCGGCGACGAGATCGCGCAGTGCGTCGGGGCGTTCGACGACGAACGGCCGGTCGAGCGAGGCGAGGACCGGTGGCAGCCAGTCGAGCCGCTCCACGCGTAGCTCGACGCGCCGCCAACGCTCGGCCGTGTGAGACCCATCCGCCTCGTCCAGGACGGCGATGGAGGCGGGGAGGCGGGCGCGGATCCGCTCGACCGTTCCGTGGATCCGCAAGGCCACCTCGTGCCGGTACGCGGCCGTGGCGAACCCCGACAGGACCCGTTCCGCCGGGCCGGGGCCCGAGGGCGCCGGGAACGAGCCGGGCAGGGCCCGCGCGGCCGTGACGCGGTCGAGCCGGAGGGTCCGGTTCTCGCCGATCCGGGCGTCCTCGCCCGTGACGTACCACCGGCCCGCGTGGGCGACGATCCCGTACGCGTGCAGGGTGCGTTCGGCGGTCCGCCCGTCGCGGTCGGTGTAGCGGAGGGTGACCGGCCGGCGGTGGCGCACCGCGTCGGCGAGGGTGAGCAGCGTCCCGGCGTCCGGGGCGGCGAACTCCCCGGGCCGGTCGGTGAAGTGGAGGGCCTCCAGCAGGATGTCGAGCCGGCGGACGAGGTGGCGGGGCAGGACCCGCCGGATCTTCGCCGACGCCGTCTCGTTCGCCGCGCGCTCGGTGGTCGTCAGCCCCGTCCGGCGGCCGGCGACCAGGCCGAGGAGCACGGCCAGCGCCTCGTCGTCGCCGAGCATGAGCGGGGGAAGGCGGTATCCGGGGGCGAGGCGGTAGCCGCCGTGGCGACCGCGTACCGACTCCACGGCCACGCCCAGGTCGACGAGCTGGGCCACGTACCGCCGGACGGTGCGGCCTTCGACGCCGAGCCGGTCGGCGAGTTCGGCAACGGTGCGGGTGCCGCCCGACTGCAGGAGTTCCAGGAGGGTCAGCACGCGGCCGGTGGGTCGGGACATGAGCATCAACCTAATGCGCATACAGGACCGGTTCTGTCCGCTATTGCTCCTAGCCTGCGCGGTGCACGCTTCCGCACGGCCCTCAAGGGAGATCCCCATGGACTTGGACCTCGTCTCGATCCGCATCATCACCGACGACGTGGCGCGCCTCGTCGCGTTCTACGAGCGGGCCACGGGGGCGCGGGCGGCCTGGGCCACCGAGGACTTCGCGGAGCTCAGGACGGCGGGCGCGACCCTCGCGATCGCGAGCACCCGGACGGTCCCGCTGTTCGCCCCGGGCTCCGCCCGTCCGGCGGAGAACCACAGCGTGATCACCGAGTTCCTCGTCGAGGACGTGGACCGCGTGTACCGGGAGCTGGCCGGCTTCGTCACGGACGTCGTCAGTGAGCCCACCACGATGCCGTGGGGGAACCGGTCGCTGCTCTTCCGCGACCCTGACGGCAACCTCCTCAACTTCTTCACTCCTGTGACCCCGGCGGCCAAGGAGAAGTTCGCGCGGTGACTCGGGGGTGTGCGCCGGGCGTCAGGCACAGAGGCGCAGGATCTCGTCCTCGAAGCCCGGGAGCTCCCGTGCCGCCTCGTCCATGACCGTCTTCGCGGACTGCCGCCCCTCCGGGGCGAACCGTGCCGCGACCGCCGCGAGTTCGGGTACGCGGCGGGCTGGGCGGGCGCGTTCGCGCGGGTCGACGGCCTCGTACGGGCCGAAACCGTCGGCCAGCAGCCAGAGGAAGGCCGACAGGTCGCGGGCGACGACGCCCATCTCGCCCTCCGAACCGAGGTGGACGATCGGCTGCGCGGTGAGCGGCGCGGCGGGCCGGACGAGCCAAGCGGCCGTGAGACCGCCCGTCCCGTCCTGCCCGAAGACGCGGAACGCGTCGCCCGTCACCTCGCGGTTGCCCGTCCAGGCGCGGAACCACGCGGCGGTCTCCTCGGTGGACAGGAATGCGGGGTAGAGCTCGAACTCGATGCCGTCGCCCTCCGTGCCGTACTCGAACTCGACGCCCGTCAGGGCCTGGAGGGGAGGGGGAAGGCGGCGGTCGTCCGTCGGTGTCATGGGCGCACGTTAGCCGGTGCCGCCGCGGTGGCCGCGGGATGCCGCCACCGCGCATACCGCCGCCAGCGGCAGTTCCGCCGCGGCGGCCATGACCAGCGCGGAGGCCAGGTCGGCGCCCGGGGCGGCCGTCATCACGTCGAACCAGGCATCGGCGACGAGCAGGGTCGCGGCGACCGCCGCCGTGAGCGCGTGGAGGGCGTGGCGGCGTACGGCCAGGACGCCCGTCGTGATGAGGGCGAGGGCCTCCAGCGCGTCCAGCCCGACCCAGGCCGCCGACCATTTCGCGGCCGTGGTCTCGGCCGGCAGGCTCGTGGCGAGGACGAACAGCCAGGGGAGGAGGGCGACACCGCAGGCGGCCAGGACGTAGCCGAGGAGGCGGGGGCGCGGCCGGGGCGTGTGGGGTCCGAGAGGCGCGGGGGATATGCGGGACCTTGCGGGCGCGGGGTGTTCGGGCGTGGGGAGCGGGATGACCTCGGCCGCCCCGCCCCGGTGCGTCGCGACGTTCGGAGACGGCGCGCGGGCGGGGAGTCGGAGGACGTTCATCGATCGGCTCCTTCGGCGGGACGGGGTGGCGTGTTCCACGATCGCCGCGGGGAAGCCGCTGGTCACTGGCGTTGTTTGCCGTCTCGGGGTGGCACTGGTTGCACCCTCGGAGCGGACGGCAACGCCATGGTCCGGCGCCGGCCGACGGCCGTACGGTTTCGTCCATGCACCTCACCCCGCTCACCCGGCCTCTGCTGCGCCCTCTCCAGGGCGTGGGCCGGCCCGCCGCCTTCCACCTCCACGGCGCCCTGATCCAGTGCTGCTCCCTGCTGCTGTTCGCGGTGCCCTGGCTGAACGGCGGGCCGACGCGGGCGCTGAGCGTCCTGTTGGCGGTGTTCGGGATGGCGGCCGTGGTGGCGGTGTTGTCGCCGGTGCTCACGGGAATGCAGCGGACACGGTTCCGGGACCGGCTGGGAGTGGACATACCGGGCATCGCCCGGCCCGGGCGGGGGGCCGCGCCGCTGTGGGAGCAGCTCCTGGCGGGACCGCGCGCCGAGCGCTTCTGGCCGCAGGCGCGGTACCACCTGGTGTTCGGGCCGCTGACAGCCGCTGCCGCGCTGGGCGCGCTGGTCCTCGCGGTGGTGTCCGTGGCGGCCGTCACGATCTACGTCTGGATCTGGGCGCTGCCGGTCGAGGTCCGGCTGTCCCAGGCCGGCTACTCGACGCTGGCCGCCTATGTGACCGCCGGGGGTGCGGGCGGGCTGTACGCGGCGGTCTGGGCGGTGAAGGCCCTCGCCCGGCTCGACACGCGCGTCGCCCTGAGCCGGCTCGGCCCCACCCCCGCCGAGCGGTTGGCGCGGCGGGTCGAGGAGGTCACGGAGAGCAGGGCCGGCGTGGTGGACGCGGCCGACGCCGAGCGGCGGCGCATCGAACGCGACCTGCACGACGGCGCCCAGCAGCGGCTGGTGTCGATGGCCGTCAACCTGGGGCTGGCGAAGGTGACGCTGACCGACCTGCCCGAGGACGCGCGGAAGGTCATCGACGAGGCGCACCGCGAGGCGAAGGCGGCGATCCAGGAGCTGAGCGACCTCGTCCGGGGCCTGCACCCGGCGGTCCTGGAGGACCGCGGCCTGGACGCGGCCCTGTCCGGGATCGCCGACCGCGCCCCGCTGCCCGTCCGCGTCCGGGTGGACCTGGAGTCCCGGCCCGCGCCCGCGATCGAGGCCGTGGCCTACTTCGTCGTCTCCGAGGCGCTCGCCAACGTCGTCAAGCACGCGCGGGCGTCCCGGGCGGAGGTCACCGTCGAACGGATCGGGGGGATACTGCTCGTGGTCGTCTCCGACGACGGCGTGGGCGGGGCGGACGAGTCGGGCGGTACGGGCCTGGCGGGGCTGGTCAAGCGGGTCGCGTCGGTGGACGGCACCTTCTCGATCAGCAGCCCCGTGGGGGGCCCGACCGTTGTGACTGTGGAGCTGCCGTGCGCGCCGTGATCGCCGAGGATTCCGTACTGCTGCGGGTGGGGCTGGTGAAGGTCCTGGAAGCGGCGGGCTTCGAGGTGGCCGCCGAGGCCGGTGACGCGGAGGCGCTGCTCGCGGCGGTTGCGGAACACCGGCCGGACCTGGTGGTCAGCGACGTCCGGATGCCGCCCGGCTTCACGGACGAGGGCGTCCGGGCCGCCCTCGTGATCCGCCGGCAGTGGCCGGAGACCGCGGTGCTGCTGCTGTCGCAGTACGTGGAGGAGCGGTACGCGGCGGACCTGCTGACCGGTGACACCCGCGGCGTCGGCTACCTGCTCAAGCAGCGGGTCGCCGACGTCGAGGAGTTCATCGACGCGCTGCGGCGGGTGGCGGCGGGCGGCACGGCCCTGGACCCCCAGGTCGTCTCCCAGCTCCTGCTCCGGCGGCACAGCGACCCCCTCGACCGGCTCACCCCGCGCGAGCGCGAGGTGCTGGAACTGATGGCGTCGGGGCGCTCGAACGCGGGCATCGCCGCCCAACTGGTCGTCAGCGAGAGCGCGGTGGCCAAGCACATCAACAACATCCTCGCCAAGCTGGACCTGCCGAGGGCGGACGCGGACCACCGGCGGGTGCTGGCGGTCCTGCGGTTCCTGGGGGTGGGCTGAGCGGCGCCGGCCGCAGCCGCTCACAGCGCGTTGCGCAGCACCAGGAACACCACGAAGACGCCGAGGGCCGCCCAGAACAGGCCCTTGACCAGCCGCCCTTGGATCGCGCGCCCCCGCGCGTACCGCTCCGTCAGCCACACGGCGCCGCGTACGGCGCCCGGGCCGCCGAGGCACACCAGGAGCAGGGCGGCCAGGAGGCCGGAGAACCAGCCGCACGCGTTGACGCGGTCGATCTTGTAGCAGATGCCGATGAAGTCGCAGGAGGCGGTGACACGGCGTCCCGGCTCGTAGTCGCGGTCGATGTCGAGGCCGGTCCTCGGGGAGCCGCCGTCCGACGGGCGGAAGGTGCCCGAACACTCGACGGTGTCCGCACCGCGCCCACCGCCGCGCTGCGTGGTCGCCTTGTGCTCGCACCGCTCGACGGCGAAGGTCCCGCGCGCTCCCAGCGCACCTGACGCATGGCCGGAGATGCCGGCCGCGAACGACCCGAACAGCAGCCCCACCAGGACGAGGACCACCCCGCCGAACCGTATCGCCGGACCGGGCCGCCGGCGTGCGACCACCGGGATCGGGTGCCTGCGCGGGCGCGTTCTGTGTGCCATGCCAGCCGTTTCCGTAGCCGCTTCCGTCGTCGCGTCGTCGTTTTCGTGCTCAGTGACCGAGAACCCGCGAACACCACCGTCACTGCCGTGAACTTGTCAGCGGCGTCGGTTACCCGAAGATGCCGTGCCAGACTTTCTTCACACCGCTCGTCCCCTTGTGCCAGGCGGCCTTCGCGGTGTCCTCGCCCTTGTGCCACATCGCCTTCACGTCGTTGTCCACCCACGCCTGCCCGGCGTCGGCGAAGCTGTGGCCGATGCCGCTGACGACACCGTACTTGTGGATGTTGCTGCCCCAGTGGGCGTTGTGGGTCAGCTCGTAGCCGAAGGTGCCGACGCCGTAGCCGATGCCGACGGCGGCGACGACGCCCGCGGCGACCGCGGGGTTGGAGGTGGCCGCGCCGACGAGCACGCCTTCGGCGTAGGTCCCGGCGGCCATGCCCACCGCCGCGGGAGTCGCGTCCCGTACGAACGCCTCCTTGTACGACCAGCCCCGCGTCCGGTGGTCGTCGTACATCTGAAGGCCGACCATGGCGCCCGTCAGACCGGTGCTCACCGCGCCGAACTTGCCCACCGGCCCGGCCCCCCGCACCCGGTAGTCCTCCGCGATCTCGCCGATCGTGACGCGCGCGGCGCCGCTGCCCTTGACCTTGCTCTGCCACCCTTCGACGGAGGCGGCCCGGAGACGCTGGTCGCTCAGCGCGGCCCGGGCGGCCCGGCGCTGCTGGAGCTTCTCGTTCCACTCGGCACTGCCCTTGGGCAGCTTCCGCGCTTCCCGCTTCAGGTCCTTGGCGCTCTGCTTGAGCGCCTCCAGCTTCTTCGCGCTCTCCTGCGTCAGCGCGGCGGGCGTCGTGTACAACCCCCGCAGGACCTCCGACAGCGTGCAGTAGTCGGCGCCGTTGTACTGGTTCGGGTTGCCCTTGCCGAGCATCTGGTCGAGCACGGCGTTCAGGTTTCCGGTCGCCAGCTGACGCGCGTCCTGCGCCCGCTTCAGCGCCGCGTCCCGTCCCTTCCGGTACGCATCCAGCGCCGCCTTCTGGTCCTCCTTGCCCGTGGCGCCGCCCTGGCTGTCGAGGGTCAGGCCGGCCGCGCGGGCCGTGTCCTGGACGTCGCCCAGGTCGCTCTTCGCCTTCTCCAGCTCCTCCGAGAGGACGGTGACGACGTCCGACACCTGTGACATGGCCTCGGCCAGTGCCGCGCTGATCGTGCCGTCGTGTGCCCACACCGTCTGGAAGGCGTCCGCGCCGTCGCCGGTCCAGCCGGCCTCGTGGACGACGCCGCTGACCTTCTTGTTGAGCACTTTGCAGGTCGTGTCGTACTTCTCGGTGGCCGACGTGTAGTCCGTCGCGACCTTCTTGAGGCCGGCGATGTCGTCGTCGATCACTTGGACACCTTGCCCATCAGGTCGCTGAGGATCTTCTGGGTGTCGATGTCCTGGTTCTGGTAATCGCCCGCGGCGGTCCGTAGGTTGCCCCCGTGCTTCTCCACCAGGTTCGTGAGCAGCTCGTGGCCGATGCCGAACGCCTCGCTGAGCCGGAAGAGGGCCGAACTCAGGGCGATGTCACCGACGCCGGGGGTGGGCGGTGCGGCGAGCTGTCTGAACTCCCCGAGGTGCAGGGCCTCCCGGTGGAAGCCCTTGCCCGCGTCGTCGATGTGCTCGACCGTGGCCTTGAGCCGGTCAGACACGGTGGGCCTCCCACTCGACCGGGGAAGCGGCCTCCTCCGAAGGGTGAGCGGTCGGCGGGTCCACGACCACCCGGGGCACGCCCGCCTCGCCGAGCAGGAGGCGCAGCGCGCCGAACGGCAGGGCCACCCACGGCTGCTCCGGACCGAGACAGGCGACGAGCCGTTCCGCGGTGGTGAAGGCGAGCCCGCAGTCGGCCCCGTCGGCGGCGCGGCGCGCCTCGAAGACGACCTGGTCCTCGGTTCTCTGCCAGCCGTCCGCCGGACGGGGGCGCGCCGGCGCCAGGACGATGTCCTCGTCGGCGAGCGTGGTGGTACTCACGGTGCAACTCTCCTGCCGAGCCGATGAATTGAGGCAGAAGATCAGCCTAGGAAGGCCGGTGGCGCCGGTCCATCAAGGACGCGTTATCGAGGTGTCAAGGAGCCATCAGGATCGGTGTGTTACCCGCGCAGCCCGTGCAGCACCAGGCCGCAGACCGTGTCGAAGGCCGTGTCGATCTCCGGGTCGGACCACTCGGGCGCGTAGGCCGGGTCGTGGAAGCGGTTGGTGGCGTCCCAGACCGCGCGGGCGGTGCGGTCGGGGTCGGGGAGGGAGAACTCGCCGCTCTCGGTGCCGTCCCGGAGGATGCCGGCGAGCTGGCCGACCATCGTCGCGACGTGCCGTTCGACCGTGGTGCTGTTCTCGCCGACCAGGACCATGTACGTGGCGAACAGCTCCGGGTCGTCGCCCGCCTTGCGGCGCTTGGCGGCGAAGAGGGCGGTCAGCCAGTCGCGCAGGCGGCGCTCGGCGGGGGCGTCGGCGGAGGCGATGGCGGACAGGGCCGCGTGGGACTGGTCGAGCCAGCGCTCCGTGACGGCCTCCCGGAGGGCGGCCTTGCTGCCGAAGTGCCGGTAGACGCTGCCGTGGCTGACGCCGAGCGCGCGGGCGACGTCGACGACGGTCGCCTTGGCCGGGCCGAAGCGGCGCAGGACGTCCTCGGTGGCTTCGAGGATGCGGTCTTGGGTCAGGGGCTCGGGCGGCATGTGGGTACGGGTCCTTTCCTCAGGCGCCGGCGCGCCTGGGACGACCGTACCCGGCCAGGGGCGCGTCCGGGACGTGCGGGGCGGGAGCCCGGGGCCGCCGGCGCCCGGTGCGGGGCGGCCCGCCCGCCCCCGCTCACCGCTCGCTGTCCAGGTGTGCCATCTGGTCCGCCGGGTAGCGCTCGCCCGCCGCCGCGTCCGCGGGTATGGCCGTCTCGATGGCGGCGAGGTCGTCGGGGCCCAGGGTGACGTCCAGCGCGCCGAGCGCCTCCCCGAGCCGCTCGCGGGTGCGGGCGCCCACCAGGGGGACGATGTCGGTGCCCTGGGCGAGGACCCAGGCGATGGCCGTCTGGGCGACCGTCGCGCCCCGCTGCTCGGCGACCTTGCGCAGGGCGTCGACCAGGTCCAGGTTGCGCTGGAGGTTCTCGCCCTGGAAGCGGGGGCTCACCCCGCGGAAGTCGTCGGCGGCGAGCCGGCGGTCGCGGCCGAAGTGGCCGCTGATCAGGCCGCGGGAGAGGACGCCGTAGGCGGTCACGCCGATGCCCAGCTCGCGGGCGGTCGGGAGGATGCGGTCCTCGATGCCCCGCGAGATCAGCGAGTACTCGATCTGGAGGTCGGAGATCGGTGCGACGGCGGCGGCCCGGCGCAGGGTGTCGGCGCCCACTTCGGACAGGCCGATGTGGCGGACGTGCCCGGCCTGGACCAGCTCGGCGATGGCGCCGACGGTCTCCTCGATCGGCACGTCGGGGTCGACGCGGGCGATCCGGTAGACGTCGATGTGGTCGACGCCCAGCCGCTGCAGCGAGTAGGCGGCGAAGTTCCGCACCGCCGCCGGGCGGCCGTCGTAGCCCGACCAGCCGCCGTCCGGGTCGCGCAGGGCGCCGAACTTGACGCTGGTGAGCGCCCGTTCGCGGTGGGCGGCCGGGGCGGAGCGCAGCGCCTCGCCGATGAGCATCTCGTTGTGGCCCATGGCGTAGAAGTCACCGGTGTCGAGCAGGGTGACACCCGCGTCCAGGGCGGCGTGGAGGGTGGCGATCGACTCGGTCCGGTCGGCCTCGCCGTAGAGGGCGGACATGCCCATGCAGCCGAGGCCGAGGGCGGAGACCTGGGGGCCGGTGGCGCCGAGGGTGCGGTACAGCACGGGGACTCCTTCATGAGGGGAGGCGGAGGAGGACATCACCAGAGTGGCACACCGAATGACAGATTTCAATATCTGTCATTCGCTCGATGTCATTCACGGGCGTCATCCGGTGTGATGCGCGCGCCGCCCCCCGACTCACCGCCCCCGACTCACCGCCCCCTCAGCTCACTCCCCTCGGCAGCCGCGTGCTCAGTACCACCGTCGCCGCCACCGCCACCAACTGCACCCCGAACGTCGTCACCACCGCGTCCCGCATGCCCATCGAGGAGGACAGCGACAGGAACAGCGAACCGAGCGTCGCCACGCCCAGCGCCATGAACGACTGCTGCGTGGTGACCATCACCCCGCTGCCCACTCCCGCCTGCGTCGCCGGGACCTCGCTCAGCACCGCCCGCAGCGTGGGCGGCAGCAGCAGGCCCTGGCCCAGGCCCTGCACGGCCAGCGCGGGCATCGGGCCCCAGACGCCGAGGCCGTCCCAGCCCCAGTGGAACGTCAGGACCATCCCCAGCACGCCGGCGGCCTGCACCAGCGTTCCGGCGGTCACCGCGCGGCGGCCGTAGCGGGCGCCCAGCCGGGGGCCGAGCAGGGACCCCACGAAGAAGGCGACGCACAGCGGCACCAGGGCGAGTCCGGCCTCGGTCGGGTCGAGCCGCAGCCCGTCCTGCAGCACCACGGCCACGACGAACATGTAGCCGCCCCAGCCCAGTGAGAACGGCACCAGCACCGCGAGGCCGCTGCGGACCGAGCGGATCCGCAGCAGGGACGGCGGCACCAGCGGGGTCCGTCCGGCGGCCTCCAGCCGCCGTTCCACCACCCAGAAGGCCGCCGCGGCGAACGGGAAGAGGACCAGCAGCGCCCAGGCCCACACCGGCCACCCGGTCGAACGCCCCTCCGTCAGCGGCACCAGCAGCGAGACCAGGGCCACCGAGAGCAGGACCGTGCCCGCGCCGTCCACCTTGGTCGGCCGGTCCGAGCGCGTCTCCGGGATCAGCCGTGCCGCCATCAGCAGCGCGATCACCGAGAGCGGCGCGTTGACCAGGAAGATCGGGCGCCAGCCGGAGCCCGCGATGTCGGCGGAGACCAGGAAGCCGCCCAGCATCTGGCCGACCACGCTCGACACGCCGGCGGTGGCGCTGTAGAAGCTCATCGCCCGGGTGCGCCGCTCGCCGTGGGTCGCCGCCTGGATCGTCGCCAGCGCCTGCGGCAGCAACAGCGCCGAGGCGGCGCCCTGCGCGACACGGGCGACCACCAGGGTCCAGGCGTCCGGCGCCAGACCGCACGCCACGGACGTCACTCCGAACGCGGCCGTTCCCCAGAGGAACATCCGGCGCCGGCCCACCATGTCGCCCAGCCGGCCGCCGAGCACCAGCAGCACGGCGTACGCGACGCCGTACCCGCCGACGACCATCTCCAGCAGGGCCGGACCGGCGTGCAGATCGCGGTCGATGGCGGGCAGGGCGACGTTGACGATGAAGAAGTCCACCATCGGCAGGGCGGCGCCGAGGAGCACCGTGAAGAGGCCCCCGGTGCCCAGCGTCGCCAGGCGGGCGGGCGAGGGGGAAGACGAGGAGGGGGACGAGGAGGTAGGGGAGTCGGAACGGGTGGGGGCGGGAGGTGTCGAGGATGGGGCGGGTATCTCACCGGCTGTGCGTGCTGCTTCGTTCACACGACGACGATGACGCACTCCGCAACCTGGTACCAGAGACTTTCTATCCTGGTACAACGACTACCCGGCAACGGCCCTGACAGCGGGCCGCCCGTACCGCAGTCTGGAGGCATGACCACGATGGTGCAGGAGTCGCCGGCCGCCGCGCTCGTCGCCCGGGGCGACGGGACCGGGTCCCGCGGCATCGACGACGCGGCCCGCCGCGCCGAACTCGCGGCCTTCCTCCGCAGCCGCCGCGAGCGCATCACCCCCGAGCAGGTCGGCCTGCCGCGCGGCAGCCGCCGGCGGACCCCGGGGCTGCGCCGGGAGGAGGTCGCGCTGCGCGCCGCCGTGGGCGTCACCTGGTACACCTGGCTCGAACAGGGCCGGGACATCCAGGTCTCCGCCCAGGTCCTCGACGCCATCGCCCGCGCGCTGCTGCTCGACCGCGCCGAGCGCGCCCACCTCTTCGCCCTCGCCAACGCCTCGGACCCGGCCCCCAACGCCGAGCCCGTCGGCGTCCCGGCGGGGCTGCGCCTGATGCTGGAACAGCTGGAGCCCTTCCCGGCCTGCGTACAGAACGCGCGCTACGACATCCTGGCGTACAACCGCACGTACAAGCAGCTCATCTGCGACCTCGACGCCCTGCCGCCCGAGGAGCGCAACTGCCTCTGGCTGCACTTCACCAACGAGACCTGGTACGCCGACGCCCTCGACCGGGAGGACGCCAAGCGGGCCATGGCGGCGAAGTTCCGGGCCGCGATGGCCGACCACCTCGCCGAGCCGGCCTGGAAGTGCCTGCTCAAGCGGTTGCGGGACGCGTCGCCCGAGTTCCGGGAGGTGTGGGAGCGGCACGAGGTGATCCCGCCCGCGGCCAACCGGCAGCGTGTCTTCCGGCAGGCCCGGGTGGGCCTCCTCAATCTCGACCACACCAACCTCTGGACCGGACCGCACCCCGGCACCCGGCTGCTGGTCTTCACCCCGGCCGACGAGGAGACGCACGCGCGGCTGCGGCGGCTGCTGGAGCTGGTGCGGGCCGAGGAGGGGTGAGCGCCGCACACACCACGCGCGGGCCGGAGTGACCGGAGCCACGGGATCCGCCCCGCCGGATGAGGGACAATGGACGGTCGCCGTTCCCTCGGCCACCCCTGGCCGGCGGCCCGCCCGTACCCCGCACGAACGAGGAAGCGCCCCTCCATGACGCAGCTCCAGATCGGTCCGCACACCGTGCAGCCGCCGGTGGTCCTGGCCCCGATGGCCGGCATCACGAACGCGCCCTTCCGCACGCTGTGCCGCGAGTTCTCGGGTGGCAAGGGGCTCTTCGTCAGCGAGATGATCACCACCCGGGCGCTGGTCGAGCGGGACGCCAAGACCATGCGGCTGATCCACTTCGACGGCAGCGAGAAGCCGCGCTCGATCCAGCTCTACGGCGTGGACCCGCTCTACGTCGGCCGCGCCGTCCGCATGATCGTGGACGAGGACCTGGCCGACCACATCGACCTCAACTTCGGCTGCCCCGTCCCCAAGGTCACCCGCAAGGGCGGCGGCTCCGCCCTCCCCTACAAGCGGAACCTGCTGCGCGCCATCCTCCGCGAGGCCGTCGGCAACGCCGGGTCGCTGCCCGTCACCATGAAGATGCGCAAGGGCATCGACGACGACCACATCACCTTCCTGGACGCCGGCCGGATCGCCGTCGAGGAGGGCGTCACCGCCATCGCCCTGCACGGCCGCACCGCCGCCCAGCACTACGGCGGCACCGCCGACTGGGACTCCATCGCCCGGCTGAAGGAGGCCGTCCCGGAGATCCCCGTGCTCGGGAACGGCGACATCTGGTCGGCCGACGACGCCGTGCGGATGATGCGCGAGACCGGCTGCGACGGCGTCGTGGTCGGACGCGGCTGCCTCGGCCGGCCCTGGCTGTTCGGCGACCTGGTCGCCGCCTTCGACCCCGACGGGCCGCGCGAGCCCGCCGCGCCCACGCTGCGCGAGGTGGCGCGGGTCATGCTGCGCCACGCGGAGCTGCTGGGGGAGTGGCTGGAGAGCGAGGAGCGCGGAGTCATCGACTTCCGCAAGCACGTCGCCTGGTACACGAAGGGGTTCTCGATCGGGTCCGAGCTGCGGAGGCAGCTGGCCGTGACGTCGTCGCTGGCGGAGCTGGACGCTCTTCTGAGCGGGCTCGATCTGGATCAGGCGTGGCCCGCGGGGGCGGACGGGCCGCGGGGGCGGACGTCGGGGCGTAGTCGGGTCGTGCTGCCGGACGGGTGGCTGGACGATCCGTACGACTGCGCTGTGGTCGGCGCGGACGCGGAGCTCGACACGTCGGGTGGGTGAGGGCGCTTGCCCCGGCGGGGGGCGCCTGCGGCGGGCCGGTGCCCCGGTCCCGCCCTTTCGCCGATTCCTGGGGGAGCCCCCCAGACCCCCGAAACCGCGCTCCGCGCGGTTGTCCTCAAACGCCGGACGGGCTGGATGTAGCCCGTCCGGCGTTCGTCTTACGGCGTGATTCTCGCCACCTCTGATAGAGGGTGCGCTCACATGAGCGCGAGACCGGGGTGTCCACCTTCCTAAGGGTGGCACTCAGTGCCACCCACTCTGCCTTCACAAACTGACGGCCGAACGGCCTAAATATCGACGCACCGTGCTGTCGCGACTCCTTAGCGCGAAAGTGCGTTCAAGATGTGAAGAGGGAGCCCGTACACCCGCACCCCTCAAGCCACTTTCGATCTGCTGGCAGACGGGCGGTTACGCCCTCATGTCGTTGGAGTGGACCTCCTCAGAAGCCTTCGATCTGGGTACGCTCCCCGCCGTCAGGGCAACCCTCCCCACTGCGGCAGCGCTTTTCCCAGGGAGGTCCAGTGAAGGAGTCGAGTTCCGTGCCGGTATCCGAAGATCAGCAGAAGTTCGTCTACGACTTCACCGAGGGCAACAAGGACCTCAAGGATCTGCTCGGCGGCAAGGGTGCCAACCTCGCCGAGATGACCAACCTCGGCCTTCCGGTGCCGCCCGGGTTCACCATCACCACCGAGGCGTGCAAGGTCTACCTGGCCGAGGGTCAGGAGCCGCCGGCGATGCGGGACGAGGTGACGGCGCACCTCGACGCGCTGGAGGCCCGGATGGGCAAGAAGCTCGGGCAGGCCGACGACCCGCTGCTGGTCTCCGTCCGCTCCGGCGCCAAGTTCTCGATGCCGGGCATGATGGACACCGTCCTCAACATCGGGCTCTCCGACGAGTCCGTGGCGGGCCTCGCGGCGCAGGCCGGTGACGAGCGGTTCGCGTGGGACTCGTACCGCCGCCTCATCCAGATGTTCGGCAAGACCGTGCTGGGCGTCGACGGCGACCTCTTCGAGGAGGCGCTGGAGGAGGCCAAGGACGCGAAGGGCGTCTCGACCGACGTCGAGCTGGACGCCGACGACCTCCGCGCCCTCGTCGAGCGGTTCAAGGGCATCGTCGCCGAGCGGACCGGCCGGGAGTTCCCGCAGGACCCGCGCGAGCAGATGGACCTGGCCATAAGGGCCGTCTTCGACTCCTGGAACGGCGACCGCGCCAAGCTCTACCGCCGCCAGGAGCGCATCCCCGGCGACCTGGGCACCGCCGTCAACATCTGCTCCATGGTCTTCGGCAACCTCGGCCCGGACTCCGGCACCGGCGTCGCCTTCACCCGCGACCCCGCCAGCGGCCACCAGGGCGTCTACGGCGACTACCTGCAGAACGCGCAGGGCGAGGACGTCGTCGCCGGCATCCGCAACACCATGCCGCTCGCCGAGCTGGAGCGCATCGACAAGACGTCGTACGACCAGCTGATGCAGATCATGGAGACGCTGGAGACGCACTACCGCGACCTGTGCGACATCGAGTTCACGATCGAGCGCGGCAAGCTGTGGATGCTCCAGACCCGCGTCGGCAAGCGCACCGCGGGCGCCGCCTTCCGCATCGCGACGCAGCTGGTGGACCAGGGCCTGATCAGCGAGGCCGAGGCGCTCCAGCGGGTGACCGGCAACCAGCTCGCGCAGCTGATGTTCCCGCGCTTCGACGAGAAGGCGAAGACCGAGTTCCTCGGCCGGGGCATCGCCGCCTCGCCGGGTGCCGCCGTCGGCAAGGCGGTCTTCGACTCGTACACCGCCGTCAAGTGGTCCCGCTCGGGTGAGAAGGTCATCCTCATCCGCCGGGAGACCAACCCCGACGACCTCGACGGCATGATCGCCGCCGAGGGCATCCTGACCTCGCGCGGCGGCAAGACCTCGCACGCCGCCGTCGTCGCCCGCGGCATGGGCAAGACCTGCGTCTGCGGCGCCGAGGAGCTCGAAGTCGACACCAAGCGGCGGCGGATGACCGCTCCGGGCGGGATCGTCATCGAGGAGGGCGACGTCGTGTCCATCGACGGATCGTCCGGCAAGGTCTACCTCGGCGAGGTCCCCGTCGTCCCGTCGCCGGTCGTCGAGTACTTCGAGGGCCGGATGCACGCGGGCGCCGACGACGCCGACGGGCTCGTCCAGGCCGTGCACCGGATGATGGCCTACGCGGACCGGATGCGCCGGCTGCGCGTCCGCGCCAACGCCGACAACGCCGAGGACGCCGCGCGCGCCCGCCGGTTCGGCGCCCAGGGCATCGGCCTCTGCCGCACCGAGCACATGTTCCTCGGCGAGCGCCGCGAGCTGGTCGAGCGGCTGATCCTGGCCGACACCGAGACCGAGCGCGACGAGGCCCTCGGCGCCCTGCTGCCGCTCCAGAAGGCCGACTTCGTCGAGCTGTTCGAGGCCATGGACGGCCTCCCGGTCACCGTCCGGCTGCTGGACCCGCCGCTGCACGAGTTCCTCCCGGACATCACCGAGCTGTCGGTGCGCGTCGCGCTCGCCGAGGCCCGCCAGGAGGCGCACGAGAACGAACTGCGCCTGCTCCAGGCCGTGCACAAGCTGCACGAGCAGAACCCGATGCTCGGTCTGCGCGGCGTCCGCCTCGGGCTCGTCATCCCCGGCCTGTTCGCCATGCAGGTCCGGGCGATCGCCGAGGCCGCGGCCGAGCGGCGGAACGCCAAGGGCGACCCGCGCGCCGAGATCATGATCCCGCTGGTGGGCACGGTCCAGGAGCTGGAGATCGTCCGCGAGGAGGCCGAGCGCGTCATCGCCGACGTCGAGGCCGCCACCGGCACCAGCCTCAAGCTCACCCTGGGCACCATGATCGAGCTGCCGCGCGCCGCCCTGACGGCCGGTCAGATCGCGGAGGCCGCCGAGTTCTTCTCGTTCGGCACCAACGACCTGACGCAGACGGTCTGGGGCTTCTCCCGGGACGACGTGGAGGCCAGCTTCTTCACCGCGTACCTGGAGAAGGGCATTTTCGGCGTCAGCCCGTTCGAGACGATCGACAAGGACGGCGTCGGGTCCCTGGTGCGGGCCGCGGCCGAGGCCGGCCGGGCCACCCGCCCCGACCTCAAGCTCGGCGTCTGCGGCGAGCACGGCGGCGACCCGGAGTCGGTGCACTTCTTCCACGAGGTGGGCCTGGACTACGTCTCCTGCTCCCCGTTCCGCATCCCCGTCGCCCGCCTGGAGGCCGGCCGCGCCGCCGCCCTGACCGGGGCGGTGAGCGACAGCCGGTGACACCGGCCGGATGACACCGGCCTGGTGACAGGCCGGACGAACTCCGGAGCCGCCGATGGGATGACCTCGACCCTCGGACCTGGCGCGGCTCCGGTAGCAAGGAAGGGGCGGTCTCGTGCACGGGGCCGCCCCTTCCGCCTGCCCGGACGGTACGGCCGTGAGCGGTACCGCGCGTCCGGTACGCGGTTAACCCGGGCGTAACGCGATGGCCACCGGGAGATCACCGGAGCGGAACCGGCGTGTGACAGCCCGTGTCCCGGGCGCCCGCCGCGGTCCCCGTGGTACGGCGGAGGGGCGGCGCTCGTGCGGGAGCGCCGCCCCTCGTTTACTCCCCCACCGGGAGTTGTTGCCGCCCGCATCGGCTCGGGCGGCAACTCGCATACTCAGCGACCGCTTTTTCGCTCGCCACCCCCCACGGGAACGAGCTGGGGCGGCCCTGAGTGCGTGAATAGGATTTCGCTCCCGGGGTGTTCGCCGCGAGTCCTTTCAACTGTGGCCAAAAGGGCGTGGTAACAGCACGTATCGGTGTGCATACTCAGTGGGCGGGGGGTGACGGCGGATGTCTCATGTGGGGGTTTGGTGCTGCGTGTCCATTTCACTGGACTCGATCTGGCCCGGTTGCGCCTGGCCGGAGACCCGGACGTGCTCTGGGAAACCGTATTGAGTCTGCACCGGCTGCGGGACAAACAAGGCGAGTCGATCTACGGCGATTGGCGCACCGAAACCCGCACTCGGTTGAATAGTGAAACTCGGTTGCTGGCCCCGCTGGTTCCGCCCCGGGGCTATTTCCCGGACTTCCTGACACCGGCCGAAGGCGTACTCGGACTGGAGACCGGCGTGGAGGCGCTGCGCGCGACTCCGGCCGACCGGATCCACGACGAGCTGGGCCGGCTGTCCACGGTCCGCACCCTGCCCGCTTGGATACGATCGCTGGCCGAGGGCGACGCCCGGGCGTTCGGCAAGCTGATCACCGCCCTGCACGACTACCACGAGGCGGCCATCGCGCCGTACTGGGCGCACATCCAGGCGCGGATCGAGGCCGACCGCGCCATCCGCGGCCGGGCCCTCCTCGACGGCGGGGCGGACGCGCTGCTGTCCTCGTTGCCGCCCACCATGCGCTGGCACGCGCCGGTGCTGGAATGCGACTACCCGGTCGACCGCGACCTGCGCCTGAACGGGCGGGGCCTGTTGCTGGTGCCGTCCTTCTTCTGCCGTGGCAACCCCGTCACCCTGCGGAACCCGGACCTGACGCCCGTCCTCGTCTACCCGGCCAGGCACTGCGCGGAGTCCGCGCCTCCGGTGCAGGACGCGCCGCGCTCGCTGGGTAAGCTGGTGGGGCAGACCCGGTCGGCGGTGCTGGGCTCCATCGGCGGCGGCTGCACCACCAGTGAACTCGCCCGCCGCGTCGGGGTGTCGGCGGCCTCGGCCAGTCAGCACGCGGGCGTCCTGCGCGAGGCCGGCCTGGTGCTCACGCTGCGGCACGGCAGCGCCGTCCTGCACACCCTCACCCCGCTCGGCGCGGCCCTGCTGCGCGGCGGGCACCGGCCGCAGGCCCGGCGGGAGCGGCCGGCGTTCCAGGAGCGGTCGCCCTGGGCGGTTTGAACGGGGCCTGCCGGCCGCGCTCTCAGTCGTCGATCCCCGACCGTTCCACGCCCGCCACGATGTACCGCTGGAGGAACAGGAACACCACCAGCAGCGGCACGATCGAGACGGCCGCCGCCACGAACAGCTCGTGCAGGTTGACCGTCTGCGCGTTGTTCAGGGTCGACAGGGCCACCTGGACCGTCCACGCGTCCCGGTCCTGGCCGATGACCAGCGGCCACAGGAACGCGTTCCAGGCGCCGATGAAGACGATCGTGCCGACGGCGGCGAAGACCGGCCGCGAGTTGGGGACGACGACGCGCCAGTACGTCCGCCAGTACCCCAGCCCGTCCACCTGGGCCGCGTCCTCCAACTCCCGCGGGAATCCCAGGAAGTACTGCCGGAAGACGAAGCAGGCGAAGGCGCTGAACAGGGTGGGCACGATCAGGCCGCGCAGCGTGGAGACCCAGCCCAGCGACGACACCAGCACGAACGAGGGCACGAAGGTGACGGCGGCCGGCACCATCAGGGTGCCCAGGATCGCGTAGAAGACGGCGTTCGCGTGCCGGTACGGGATGCGGGCCAGGCCGTATCCCGCGAGCGAGGCGAGCACCAGCGTGCCGGCGGTCGTGGCGACCGCGATCAGCGTGGAGTTGAGGAGCGCGTGCGCCATCGGCACGTTCGGGTCGTCGAACAGCTCCCGGACGTTCGACCAGTGCAGCGCGCGGGGGAAGAACGTCCAGTCGGGGGCGGTGATGTCGCTCTCGGAGGCGAGCCCGTTCCGCAGCAGCAGGTAGAACGGGACCAGGAACAGCGCGGCCAGCGCGATCAGCAGCGTCAGCCGCAGCGCGCGGCCGGCGCGGACGAGGGCGTCGTGGACGGGGTTCTCGCGGCTCTCACGGGATGCGGGCACGGTGTCACTCCTCCTTCCGGCCGAGGCCGGACCAGCGCGCCTGGACGACCGTCACCACCGCGATCACCAGCGCCAGCACGACGGCCCCCGCGCTGCCCAGACCCAGGTCCTGGCCCTGGCCGAGCGCGGTGTAGTACAGGTAGACCAACGGCGGCCGGGCGTACGGCGGGTAGCCGCGCGCGTCCGACAGCAGGTTGAAGAACTCGTCGAACGCCTGGAAGGCGTTGATGACGAGCAGCAGCGCCACCGCCACCGAGGTGGCGCGCAGCGCGGGGAACGTGATGTACCGGAACGTCTGCCAGCCGGGGCGGGCCCCGTCGAGCGCCGCCGCCTCGTACAGCCGGACGGGGATGCGCTGCAGCCCGGCCAGGAACAGGATCATGTAGAAGCCGGTCTGGAGCCAGAGCCGTACCGTGCCGATGACCAGCCAGTACCAGGGCGGATGGGTGGTCGCCAGCCAGGCGACGGGCTCGGCGCCGAACCAGCCGAGGACGGTGTTGGCCAGCCCGAAGCGCACCCCGTTGAAGATCGACATCTTCCAGACGAGGGCGGCCACCACGTATGAGCAGGCGGTCGGCAGGAAGAAGACCGAGCGGAAGAACGCCTGGGCCCACCGCAGCCGGTTGACCGCCAGCGCCAGGGCGAGGGAGAGCGCGAAGGTGGCCGGGACGATGATCGCGGAGAAGACCGCGAAGGTGGTCAGCGAGGAGCGGAACTCCGGGTCGGACAGGATCCGGCGGTAGTTGCCGAGGCCGGCGAAGTCGCGGGGCGTGACCGTGTTGTGCGCGTCGAAGAAGCTGAGGACGACGCTCCAGCCGAGCGGGACGTAGGTGAACAGCGCCAGACCGACGGCGAAGGGGCCGACGAAGACCCAGAACCAGAGGGTACGGTTCCGCTGCCGGCGGGTGGCCTTCGGCTTGGGCGACCGGAGGACGGCCGGCGGCATTCAGGACCTCTTCCGGACGCGGGCGAGTTCGGCCTCCGTCGTCCGCACCACCGCCTTGAGCTGCCCCTCCGGGTCGGCGCCGTCCTTGATGATCCGGCTCAGCGCGTCCTGGTAGGCGACCTTGCTCGCGACCGTCCACAGCAGAGGGTCGGCGTGGCCGTGTTCGGCCGCGTACCGGGACGCCTCCGCGGCGGGCCCCCGCCGCAGCCGGTCCGCCTTGCGGGCGAGGGAGATCCGGGCCGGCAGGTGCAGGCCGTAGGAGAGGGCGAAGTCCTCCTGGTAGCGGGTCTGTTCGACCCACAGCCAGCGGACGTACTCCTTGGCCTCCTCCTTCCTGTCGCTCCGCGCGCTGACCGCCGCCGCGTACGCCCCGACCGGCACGGCCGGCTTGCCCGCCGGGCCGTCGGCGGGGAACGGCAGCACCCCCACGTCGTCGCCGAGCGCCTTGGTGATCTGCGGCAGTGCCCAGAGTCCGGACCACTGCATGGCCGTGAGGCCCTGGACGAAGGCGGACGGGTCGGACCAGTCGGCGGGGGCGCCCAGCAGCAGCGACTTGTCCTCGTACAGCCGGCGGATCTTGGCGAGGGCGCGGGCGGCGGCCGGGTCGTCGAAACCGACCTTGCCGTCGGCGGTGACGGGGGAGAGGCCGGCGGCGTACAGCGGGGTCGCGCCGAGGACGCCCGCGCCGCCGTCGTTGCCGAGGAAGAGGCCCTTGATCCGCCGGTCGGTGAGCCGCCGGGCGGCGTCCACCAGCTCGTCCAAGGAGCGCGGCGGCCGGACGCCCGCCTTGTCGAGCAGGCTCTTGCGGTAGTAGAGGAACTGGGCGTCGACGGTCTGCGGGATGCCCCAGATCCGGCCGCCGTGCGTCTTGGGTGCCAGGACGGACTGCTGGAAGTCGTCCTTGACGTCCTTGACCAGGTCGGTGAGGTCGACGACCTGACCGCCGAGGATCTGGTCGAGGGTCGGGCCGTTGACCTCGAACACGTCCGGGCCGGAGCCGGAGAGCAGGGCGGCGGCGGTCTGCTGGTCGTAGTTGCCCGGCCGCCACTGGACGGAGACCCGGGTCTTCTTGTACGCGGCGGCGTAGCGCCGGACCGCCTGCTCGGTGCCGGCCTCCCCGTACTGGTGGTACCAGTGCGACAGGCCACCGCCGGAACCGCCGCCTCCGCGACCGGTGTTGGAGCCGCACGCGGCGGCGGTCGCGCCGGCGAGCGCGAGGCCGCCGCCGGCGGCGAGGAGTCTTCTGCGGGTGATCGGCATGGTGCTGTCCCCCTTGGGTGCGTCGGCTGTACTGCGGTGTTGCGGTGTTGCGGAGTTGTGGCGTTGCGGCGTTCCCGCGCTGCGACGGTGCGGTGGTGCGGCTCCGCGGCGGTGGTGCGGCCGGTGGGGTGGGTGGTACGGCCGGTGTGATGGCCGTTCCGTGGCCGGGCCGGGTGGCGGCCCGACAAGTCAACGATCAACGATGCGGTGCGATCACGACAGGGGTGTTGCACCGGCATGTCGATCGTTCCGGCCACCGGGAGCGGCCCGGTCCCGCACCGGGAGCGGTCGATTTTCGGACACTTATTCGAGATATCACCCTCGTATACCCTGAAACGGCCCGTGCCGGGGACCCGGCCGGCACCGACCAGCCCACCCGGCCGGGAGCCACGCCCCGACCGCAGGAACGGAGCGCGCACCCATGCCCGGCCCGGACGTCACGGTCATCATCGCCGCGTACAACGCCATGCCGTACGTGACCCGCAGTGTCACGTCCGTGCTCGACCAGACCCTGGGGGCCGACCGGATCGAGCTGATCGTCGTCGACGACGGTTCCACCGACGGCACCGCCGCCGAGCTGGACCGGCTCGCGGACGGCGCGCCCTGCATGCGCGTGATCCACCAGCCGAACTCCGGCGGCCCCGCCGGCCCGCGCAACCTCGGCCTGGACCGGGCCACCGGCCGCCACGTCTTCTTCCTGGACGCCGACGACCACCTCGGTCCTGAGGCCCTGGAACGCATGGTCGCCGCCGCCGACAAGAACGGCTCCGACGTCGTCCTCGGCCGGATCGTCGGCGAGGGCGGCCGCCGCGCGCCCACCTCCATGTTCGGCCGGAACCAGCCGAAGACCGACGTGTTCTCGTCCCGCGTCTACTGGACGCTCAACCCGATGAAGCTGTTCCGGCGCGAGCTGATCGACCGGCTCGGCCTGCGCTTCGAGACCGGCCTGTCGATCGGCGAGGACCAGCCGTTCACCGCGACCGCGTACCTGGAGGCCGCGGCGATCTCCGTCGTCGCCGACTACGACTGCCTGTACTGGGTGGCCCGCGAGGACGGCAACAACATCACCGCGCAGCCGCACGGCACCCGGATGCGTATGGACCTGTTCCGGATGATGACGGAGCTGGTCGCACAGCACACCGAACCGGGCGAGCGGCGCGACGTCCTGATGCACCGTCACTTCGCCGTCGAGCTGCGCGACGCCGTCCTCCAGCTCTGCCGCGAGCCCTATCGCGACACACAGGACGCGCTCCTCAAGGAACTCGGCGAGCTGATCGAGCCGTACTACCACGAGGGACTGGCCGCCCGGCTGCCCGCCATGGTCCGGCTGCGCTGCCACCTCATCCGTGAGGGGCTGCTCGACGAGCTCCTCACCGTCGTCCGCTGGGAGCTGGACCGGGGCGCCGCCAGCTACGGCATCACCACGCTCGCCGCCACCGCCGCCCAGGGCCCCGACATCCGCACCGAGGACGGCCGCGCGTACGCGGAGTACCCCTACTTCCGCGACTCCACGCTCAACATCCCCGACGACTGCTACGACATCACCTCCGAACTGCGCGTCCGCCACTTCCTGGAGACCGCGGAGTTCGAGGGCGGCACGCTGCGGCTGGCCGGGCACGCGTACGTGCACCGAATAGCCGGCGAGGTCACCGCCGAACTGCTCGTGCGCAAGCGCGGCAGCGCCGTCGAGCACCGCCTCCCCGTGCGGCACGTTCCCACGCCGGACCTGGGCGCGGACGAGGACGGCGGGCAGTTCCGCCACCCGGACGCGGGCTTCGACGTGACCGTGGACCTCGCCACGGCGGCCGGCGGGGCGCCGCTCGGCCCCGGCCTGTGGGACTTCACCCTGGCGGTGGACGCCCAGGGCGTCAGGAAGGAAGCGCGCCTCGGCAGCCGGCGCGCGGAGACGGTCACCTCCGAGACGGTGACGGTGGTGACGGGAGAGGGCACGGCGGCGGCCCTCTTCACCACCAAGCCGTACGGGAACCTGTCGCTCGACGTGGGGGAGACGCGGCACCGCGTCCTGCCGCACCTGTCCGTGGACCGCGCGTCCTGGGCCGAGGAGGGCTCGGCCGACCTCGCCGTGACCGGCCGCTGCACCCTTTCCGGCTGGCCGGCCGGGGCGTTGACGCTGCGTGCCACCGAGGTGTCGACCGGCGCCGTGCGCTCGGTGCCCGTCGCGCCGGGCTCGGACGGCGCTTTCTCCGTGCGGTACGACTGCGCGGCCTCGCCGGGGGAGTGGCGCTTCGAGCTGCGGCTTTCGGCCGGGGCCGGGGAGTGGGCCGTTCCGGTCCCGCCGGGGCGGCTTGCCGCGGCGCGGTGGCAGCGGTTCGGGTTGCCGTGGTACGCGAAGGTGGTCGAGGGGCGGGATGTGTTGGTGGTGCGGGTGGGGAGAGTGGAGCTTTTGAAGGGGGTGCGGGGACGGTTGAAGCGGCGGTAGCCGCTCGGGGGTTGTGCCCCGGCCGCAGGCGGCCTCAGCCCACCCGGAACCGCAGCCGGCAGATCACCGCGTCCGTATCCCGCCGCACCGCGTGCGCGACCACCGCCCCCCGCTGGTTCTGCAGCAACCGCTGCCACAGCCGGGCCGGTTCCACCTCCGGGATGAGGACGATGACCCGGTTGTCGGGGTGGCGGTCGGCGACCTCCTGAACGTAGTCGACGATAGGGCGCCCCAGCGCCCGGTCCGGGGCGGGGAGTTCGACCAGCTCGACGCCCGGCCTCCACAGATCCCAGTCGCGCCGCAGCGATTCGACGGCACGCCGCCCCTCCGCGTCGGGCGGAGCGACGGTCACGGCGACGACCTCGTCGCCGAGAGAAACGGCGGCGGTCAGCGCCTTGCTGGTGAGGCGCGAGAGGGACGAGACGGGCACGACGACGACGGAGTGGCAGCGGCGGGGCGGCTCCGGCACCCGGCCCAGCGCCAGCCCGTCGCCGATCCGGGTGTACGCGCGGTGGACGGCCTCGAAGACCAGCACCATCAGGGGGAGGGCCAGGACGATGAGCCAGGCGCCCTCCGAGAACTTCGTCGCCGTGACGACGACCGCCGACACCCCGGTGAGCAGCGCGCCGAAACCGTTCAGCAGGGCCTTGCCGCGCCACCCGGACGACCGTTCCAGCCGCCAGTGCCGGACCATCCCCACCTGGCAGACGGTGAAGCCGACGAACACGCCGATCGCGAACAGCGGCACCAGCGTGTTGACGTCGCCGCCGGAGAAGACCAGCAGCAGCGCCGAGACGGCGGCCAGCGCGAGGACGCCGTGCCGGTGCACCTGGCGGTCGGCCTTGAGGGAGAAGACGTGGGGCAGGTAGTTGTCCCGGGCGAGGAGGCTCATCAGGACGGGCAGCCCGCCGAAGGAGGTGTTGGCGGCCAGCGCCAGCAGGACGACGGTGGCGAACTGCACGACGTAGAAGGCCCAGTTGTGGCCGAGCGAGGCGTCCGCCAGCTGGGCGAGCACGGTGACGCCCTCCACCGGCTGGAGGTGGAAACGCCCGATGAGGACCGACAGGCCGATCAGCATCGCGCCCAGGAGCGCGCCGAGTGCCACCTCCGTGCGCTGGGCGCGGCGGGCGCGCGGGGCGCGGAAGGAGGGCACGGCGTTGGCCACGGCCTCGACGCCGGTGAGGGCGGAGCAGCCGGCGGCGAACGCCTTGAGCAGCAGCAGGGCGCCGACCGTGGTCGCGTCGGAGCCCAGCGCGGACGCGTGCCCGGCGGCGGCCTCGGTGCTCGCGGGCGCGTCCCGGAACAGCCCGACGACGATCATGGTGAGGATCGAGCCGACGAAGACGGCGGTCGGGATGATGAACGCCTTCGCCGACTCCGCGATGCCCCGCAGGTTCACCCCCGTGACCAGCGCCAGGACGCCCAGGCAGATCCACAGCCGGTGGGGGTGGAGGCCGGGGAAGGCGGAGGTGAGGGCGGCGACGCCGGCGGTGACGGAGACCGCCACGTTCAGCACGTAGTCCAGGACCAGTGAGGCGGCCGTGACGAGGGAGGTGCGGCGGCCGAGGTGGCGCTTGGCCACCGCGTACGAGCCGCCGCCGTCCGGGAAGGCGGCGATGACCTGCCGGTAGGAGGCGACGAGCACGGCGAGCAGGGCCGCGATGGCGAGGGTGACGGGCAGGGTGCAGCCCAGGCCGTGGGCGCCGGCCGCGGCCAGCACCAGGACGATCGACTCGGGGCCGTACGCGACGGAGGCCATCGCGTCGAGCGACAGCGCGGCCAGGCCCTGGAGGGCGGTGAGCCGGTGCTGTTCCTCCCGAAGGCCCTCGTGCCCGGCCTTCGTATCCGGCGGTTCCTCGCCGGTCCCGTCGAGCCGTTCTTCCGTGTGGGCCGGCGTGGACATCTCTCTTCGTACCTCCGTGACGTGGGAGGCTCAGCCTGCGGTGGAGGCGACCGAAAGACACTGATCCTTGGCGGTCTCTTGGCGCCTTCCGTGGCCATCTTGGCGGTTCTTTAACGGATGTTGACCGCCCCTCTGTCAAGAGGACGTCAGGAGGCCGTCAGGTTCGGACACGTTTCCGTCAGCTTGGCGTCAATGGGCGCGGGATCGGCGCGCGGACGGCCCTAACCTCACGCCATGGGACGGCGACCGACCGTAAGGACGCGCAGACACGGACCCCGCTCCGGGCGCCCCGCCGCCACGGCCACCGGCGGGGTACTCGCCCGGGACCGCGGCTGGCGGCGCGAGGCCCGCGAGGCGTGGTGCTGGGGGATGGCGCTCGGCGGCCTCCTCACCCTCGTCGACCTGCTGCGCGGCGAACTCGACGCGGTACGGGCCTGCTGCTGGGCCGCGCTCGGCACGGCCCTGGTGGCCGTCCTGCGGCCACCCCGCGTCACCGCCGGCGACGGCTGGCTGGCCTCCCGCGGCCTCCTCCGCGAGCGGCGGGTCCGGACGGATCTGCTCACCCGCGTACGGCAGTTGGACGGGATGGCGCCCCGGCTCGTCCTCCAGGACGTGGGCGGGGGGCGGGTGGAGCTCGACCCGCGGGTGCTGTGGACGAACCCGCTGCTCTGGCACCAGGTGGAGCGCGGTGCCCGACGGGCGTCGGAACGGGGACTGCTGCGGGAGGGCGCACCGGTGCTCGCGGCTCTGGCGAGCCGGATCGACGGGGAGGGAGCGCGGGGGGTGCTTCGGGCGTCGGGGTTGGAGTGAGGGCGCCCCGCTCCCGTCGCGCGGCGGAGCCCGCCGGGGAAAGGCCCGCGTCAGGCGAGCCGGGCGCGGATCCGCCGGAAGCCCAGGGCGGCCGACAGCCCGGCCGACACCGTGCAGGCCGCGGTCTCCAGCCACTGGAAGGTCCAGTAGCGGCCGGCCGGCTGCTCGGAGACGTCCACATGGAGGTTGCCCTTCGCTCCGGTGGGGAACCCGGGGCATCACACCCCCGCCGGCCCCCCGTACCGCACCCCCGTCAGCCGCTCCGACAACCGCCACAACCCCGCCGACGCCACGGCGTCCCGCGTCCAGGGGGCGCGCGGCGACCGTGCGGGCGCACCCCGCATCAGCGGGCCGCCGGGACCGATGAAGTCGTCCTGCCGGATCCCCTCCGCCGTCGCGGCGTACAGCGTCGGCAGAGCACCGTGCTCCGCGCTCTGCGCGACCAGCCGGGTGGCGCCGGCCACGATGCGCTCGGCGCGCTGCCGCCCCTCCATCCGCACCGCGGCCGTCTGGAGCCCGGTCGCCGCGAAGCCGGGGTGGGCCGCCGCGGCGACGACCGGGGAGCCGTCGGCGGCGAGGCGGCGGGCGAGTTCGTGGACGAAGAGGAGGTTGGCGCTCTTGGAGCGGGCGTAGGCGGTCCACCGGCGGTAGCCCCGGTCGAGCTGTGGGTCGCGCGGGTCGACCGTGCCCATGACGTGCATGAAGCTGGAGACGACGACCACCCGGGCCCCGTACCCGGCGTTCCGCAGCCGCGGCAGCAGCAGCCCGGTCAGCGCGAAGTGGCCCAGGTGGTTGGTGCCGAACTGCATCTCGAAGCCGTCGACCGTGCGCCGCTGCGGCAGGGCCATCACCCCGGCGTTGTCGATCAGCAGGTCGAGCCGCTCCTCGGGCAGCTCCGCGGCGAAGGAGCGCACCGACGCCAGGTCGGCGAGGTCGAGCCGGGCCAGCCGGACGTCCGCGCCGGGCACCTGCT